>JAFGJN010000026.1 GCA_016929055.1 Candidatus Zhuqueibacterota bacterium | reverse complement strand
TAAGACAATGCTTGTCTTACTTTAGCAAAATTGTATGAAAAAATGGTAAAAAATGCAAGATATAAATCCGAGTATGCACCCGGAATTGCACCCCAAAAGCAGAATCAAGTCTCTGGTCTGCTCCTCTTGTATTCTATTGCTTCAAGACATTTCCTGAAAAAACGATCTTTCACTGGTGTCCCTGTATGGGACACCAGTGAAATAGCCATACAAATTACCCCAAAACGGGCCTTGGAACGCATTTTGGACCCCTGAAAACGCATTTTAAGCTAAATCAGGAACAAAACGCAACGGTTTGTCACGCCCCCCTTAACCTGTCCCCTCTCCTGTTGTTTTCTTGAAACAGCAGCGACCGCTATCGCTCGACAGGAAAATCGAACGAGGCGTACGGTTGAGGAAACCCTTTTATCCCTCTCCTTAGAAGCCATTTTTGCACCCCCAAAATGGCTTCTAAGGGCTTTTGGGGGCAAAAAAGTGGGCTAATTTATTGAATAACAATATACTATTTGGTCCGACCCTAAATTCCCTCTTTTTGGCGCATTCCCATTTGCAAATAATTCATTTTTATATATTTATTCAAAAGTTACTTGCCATTGGTGCAATGAAAAGTTATCATTAACTATATCATCATTCTATCAACTTGGGAGGCTGCAATGAACAGACGAACGCATTCCCTGTTGCTCACTTTGATCGCCTTGTTCTCTCCTCTGAAAGGGTTATCTCGCCCTGCCGAACAACCGGCGATATCCGAAATGCAGGCTATCCATTTCTCCCTTGCTCAAGCGCTGCAGTTGTTGCCGGACTGTTCGCGTGAATCGGCACAAACTTTCTGGGGTTATGACGACAAGGCTTTCGCTTACTCTCTCACCTACCATGATCAAAAAGGCGAACGGCTGAACCTGCTGGTCTCTGCCGACCCGGAGCGTCATCCACTCATCCGCTATACCTATCAGGACGACCCCGAGTATCAAAAGATGGATGTTTTCCTTGATCAGGCGCGGGCTTTTGTATGGGATCCACAGCACAGCCGCACCTATTATTTCGGCCTTGGTGAATGCTGGCATCTGTTCTGCAACGACAGCGATTCGATCTATATCTGTACTCGACTTGATGCCGAACCGCTCATGCCCGAACAATTTCGAGCGCATAAACACCATCTTTCCCGGCACAAGAATGTCTCGGTTGGCGAATCTGCAGATGCACAGGAGGTGGCACAACAGTGGCAGCGCCTGCAAAACGGCACCCTTGTCAATCCGCAGGCGATCCACTGGATACCCAACCGCAACGATGTGCCTGATTTTGACTGGCACTATGGCTGTACGCCAACGGCAGCAGCAAACCTGCTCGGCTACTATGATATCGTGTACGGTTATGGCAATATGCTCAGCTATTTTTTTCGCGAAAACGATTCTGTCCAGGGTGGAATAGATGAAACCATACCCTCCCTTTCGACCTGGCTCAAGGATCTCATGGGAACCAATGCCAATGGTGCGACAGTGGATGCCTCTCTAGGAGAACACATCGCCCAGGCTGCAACGATGATGGATCCGAGTTATGTCGCTACAGACTATGGCCTCAATATCACCACGCCCTGGCAGCGGCTTACGGAAGAGATCGATGCGGGTTATCCCTGTGTGTTTTCCGCGGATATGCCGGGCGCTGAAATTGTCTGGCATTCCATGACCGCAGTGGGATACGGCGACAATCCCGATCAGGTAGCGGTATACGATATCAATCATAACGGCATCTCATACTATACTCGTAGCGAGCTTTCCCCGGCAAACGTTGCCTGGGTTCATCTCCCTCTTGTGAACCGAGCCAATGGCATCACATTAACCGGTCTGCGCGGTGCCAATAGCCAGGCAGTTGCATCCGATGTCCTCAGGACCCACGAAAATTACACCCTAACCTGGAGCTGTGATCGACCGGGGGACGGTAAGGTTGATATCGAGTTCAATAAGAGCGGTGGTGTGGGATCGTGGCAGACTCTGGTTTCGTTGAACTCCAATCCTGGCCAATGGGTCTGGTTGCCGGGCGATGAACACGTCGGCGATATGAATCGTCTTCGGATACGATGGCGGAGTCCGGATAATGCCATTTGGGGTAGCGACGGCAGCCTGTCAAATTTTACAGTCACCGCCGGTCATCTGAATAGTCTGAGCAACGGCGTCAGCATTGAAAGCCTATGGCCCGATGCCTCGAGTTGCACATATACCGACAACCAATGGGCCATCGTCGCTATCTATCAGGAAAATATCAATGTAGACAATACCCTGCAGCTTTATCCGGACACCACTTTTCAGAATGTTGCGGCGAATGATCAAGTGGGGAAATCGAACGGACGCCGATGGGGCCTCTGCGGCGTCAACGTCGGACCGCCCAATCCACCGCCGGGGCCATTCGGCGTTCAAATCGTCGGCGACGGTCAGGGACGAATACAGTTTGTCGAAAGCAAAGAATTGCTGTGGGGCACGGGCGCCAATTACGAGTACTGGGGCACCAATCAAATTGTCAAGGCGCATCACTTTTATATTGATCCGCAGGACAAGATATTGTTGCATGATACGGAAATCTATCTCGAAAACATGATTTCCGCTGACCTGAGCCTCTATTTGTTCGATACCAGCAAACGCTTTTTCGCCGCCGATGATGCCTTGCAGGTGATCGATAACGGCCTGTCCGGTGCTGACGAGCATATGACTCTCCCGGCGGGAGCCTCTGGTCGTTTTCTCCTGGTGATTCGCAACAAGAGCAATCAAATCGGAAATTATCGCCTCAGTCTGAGCAATGAGACCAAGGCAACCCAGCTGGCTCAAGTGCCCCTGAACACACCCGACACCTTATCCTATTCCGGCCTGATCCTGCCCCTTTCACTCGATCAGGCTCCCTGGTACGTGGCCGGGGTCATGCCGCTGGGTAATGCACAATGGGAATTGAGTGTCGCCAGAGACTGCACCTTTGTGCGTCCGGTTGTCACCAGTCGCTGGCCCAAACCGTATGTAAACATGGTTGTGATGAAAAAAAACACCAATCCCGAGAATTTGCTCTATCTCAAACCAAAACGGGCTGAGGGTGACGGCGACGCCCACTTTGAGTTGAATACCCTGTCGGATGAAACTCCTCTGCGTGGCGGCAGCAATCCTGCCCGTCTGTGGCCGGCCGGCAAAGCGTTTCACATCGTACCCATCGTCGCTTCCAAACCTCTTTTGGGATCTGTAGCAGCGGCTGTGGCCGCCGATGGCCGCGAAATCTATTGCGGCATCGTACCGGACAGCGGCGCCGCCCTGTTCAGCACCTCGATGTTTTGGGGCTCCGCCACGACGTTGCCGCAAGGAAATGCACAAGTCAAAACCGGGGTCGTGGTGTTCTGGGTGCCGAATGTGCCGCGGCAGTCGTTCAGATACGAATTCAGCACCAATGATTTCACCAAGGTCGCGGAGGAGCCGGAGGTTCCGAAAAGCTACGATTTGTCGGTTTATCCGAATCCATTCACCGACCGAATCGTCCTCACGGGCTTACCGGCTAGGGTCACGGCAGACGATATCGAGATGTTTGATCTGTTGGGCCGCCGTCAAACAATCGCCGCGCGCTCCTTCGGTGGCGCACCATCGATTGGATTCGTGGTCGATACCCGGTCGCTGCCGGTTGGATCCTATTTTTTGCGGGCCGGTGGCGTATCGGGCGCCTGCTATCGAATAGTAAAGGTTAGATAGGAGTGAAGCCATGAAATTCAAGACCTTGATGATCACCAAAGCCGTTGTCTGTTTAAGTTTTGCACCGCTTTTGCTCTTTGTTCCCGGTCAATTGCTCAATCTTTTGGGCAGCTCATTTGGGCCAGGGGCGTACAAATAACAGAGAACTGATATGAATGAATTCGAGTTTCCAATCGGAGATCGCCAATGCTTGTAACCAAACGCACTTCTGAACTGATCCGCCTGCTGGATCTGCAACCTCACCCGGAAGGCGGATATTTTAGCGAGATCTTTCGATCAGGGTGCCGGGTTCGATACAAGGATAGCCTGGAAGAAAGATCAGCCCTGACCTCCATCTATTACCTGCTGGTCGCAGGACAGCACAGCCAATGGCATCGCATCAAAGCAGATGAGATTTGGCACCACTACGAGGGTGCCCCCCTGCAACTGGTGTGGGCCGGTACAGGTGTTTCTGAAAAGCGGGTTCTTGGTCCGGTGGGTGAAAAAAGCGCTCCGGTCGCGGTGGTACCCGGTGGCTGCTGGCAAGCGGCACGGACATTGGGCGAGTACACGTTGATCGGGTGCAGCGTGGGACCGGGATTTGAGTATTCAGAATTTGAATTGCTGCGGGCGTCAGAAAAAGAGACACGGGAATTCAGGGCCCGGCACCCCGACCTCTGGGAACGCGTGCGCGCATGGGCAGGCAATGACGACCGGGACTGACCTGGAAGTGGGGATTGTTTCTGCTCGCCGTGAACCGATGAATCGGGACAGGTCGGCTCGCCGCTTTGCTGCAGGCGTCCTTTGAACAGCGCCTGGCGGAGATGCCCCTTATTGCGACTGGAGCTTGTGTTCAAAAAGAACGGAAAGGATTCACGGTCAGGGGCTGTGCACCATTGGATCACGCCCGATAGTGTCCAACCGGTGATTCGAGTGCTCGAGAATTTGATCACATAACCAATCAATGGGAGGGTATGATGATTGCCTTTAGCGATATTGAAGATGCATTCCTTTTTGTCAGTTCCGATCAGCCCTTTATGAATCAAGCTGTTGTCAATCGAAAAACCGGAAAAATAGTTTACCAATCCGAATTTGATGATATTGATGAATTCCCTGAGGATGAGAATGACCCGGACACTATCGATATCCCTCACAAAAACGATCTTGATTTGGGACGTCACCTGGTGTCTGTTTTTACAGCCAAATTCATTCCGGAACAGTTTGCTGCTGTTGAACAAATATTTCGTCATCGCGGTGCCTACCGAAAATTCAAAGATTTGCTGGACTCTATTGGCAAACTTGAAGCCTGGCACCAATTTGAGGACGAGCAAACAAAGATTGCTCTGCGACAATGGTGCAGCGATCATGATTTGGAAATCAGCGAGTAATGAATTCTATGATTAAATCTCTAATTTTGTGAAAAAATTCGAGTGTCTTGTGCCGAATCCCTGGTGATAGAGTCCCTTCACGTCTGCTGACATTTTTTCAAAAACCAGGGGTCAGCCTCATGCGGGGTATATGGGTTGCTCGGTCTGTGATTGACGTGCAGGGTCGGGGGCGCCGTCCGTGCGTATCGGTTGGGATCCGGCGTGCCCTATAACTGACCCAACCTCAAAACAACCTGAGCCCGGCAACCAGAGAACACGCCCGATCACCCGGGTACTCCCCTATACCCACGGACGGCCCTCACAAACCCGAACCAAAATCACGCTCTGGACACTCCGTCCACCCCGCACGAGGCTGCCCCCCTATCTTAAAATAAAATTGAATTACCCCTGATCAAATTCACCTCTAAAAGGCTCCGAAAGGAGAAGCATAAAGCCGATACAGCCTTCCCATCCCAACTCTTGCGGTACGGGTGATAAAATTGATTTTTCATCCTGGATTTGCTCACAGTTTTTTTGCCTTTACAGCGGAAAGACCAGCCAATGGGACGTTTTCATCCGTCTCCCCATCGCACAGCCGAATATGACCAGATCAATCGCCGGCGAAAAAAATCGCCGTTTCTCCGTATCTTTTTTTTCTTGACTTGTATTGCGATATAAAGTATATATGTGTATGACATAGGGGTATCCGCTTCGATTTGGTTCCTACCCAGAGACGCTTCGGCAACGGGCAAAACAGAAACAATTTCAAGATGACAACAAAAGGCCTCGTGGGCTTTTGACACCCAGAGCGCCCTGTCGCAGGACAGGGGAGCAGATCAGGGTCGTATCCAGTTGACCCGGGCCGAAAAGGCGTTGGAGCACGAGTATTTTGTATCCGGACTTGAGCAAATGCGCAGCAAAGCCGTGACAGAAAGCATGGGCGCTGATGCGCTTGCAGAGAGCCGTGTATTTTGCAGTTCTGACCATCCTATCCCGCCAGATTGGAAGCAAAAGGATTTACGTCAACGCGGTACAATCATGATTTGGCGTGAAATGATTTCATTTCAATCCTCATAGGATATAAAAAGCCGGCTTTTAAAGCTTGATAAAAAAAGGAGCTGCTGAAATGAAAAATAAAACCAAATTTTTAATGATTGGCATTGTGTTAATAAACACTATACTAACCTGGCAGGGTGTTCAGTCCCAAACACTGTCGGGACGCGTTTACGAGGGAACGACGGGGTTCGAGCCGCCAACTTCAAAACCAATCTCTGGTGTTACCGTTACGCTTTACGGTTCAAATGATGCGAACGAAAGAGGAACCTCTGTCATTTCCACGACTACGACAGATGATGAGGGGTGGTACGGTTTGCCGGTGAGGGGCGCTTATGATTTTTACAATATTGTCGAAGAAAATCTTCCCGGCTATAACTCTGACGGCGCCAAATCGGTCAGTGGCAAGGTTGTATCGCCAGACTGGATTCAGTACACTTTTGACCAATTGAGCCAGACAACGACAGGAAATAAATTTTGGGACACGT
>JAFGJN010000228.1 GCA_016929055.1 Candidatus Zhuqueibacterota bacterium | reverse complement strand
CGTTGGACTCGAGGATTTGCCCGGCTTTTGCGTGATGCGATCGCCCGACCTGATCGCGTTCTGTCGCATGACAGACCCCGCAATCCTTTGGCGTGACCAACACCGCGATGCGAGCGCCGTTGTGGTCAAAGCCATCGACATCGCCCCTTTCCGCTCCGTGACAATCGATGCAGGTGACCTGATGAGTCGCATGCGAAGACTCGTACCACTGCTGATACAACCCCGGAGAAACCTGCTTGTGACAGGTCAGGCACTTGCCGGCCAGATCTTTGCTCTTTTGCGCTTCCGCCGGAAGCTCAAAAGTCAGCACGGCACAGACCGACAGCACACCGAAAAATCGACTGGTCATTCACTCTCTCCTCTCCGCATTTTTCCTTGTGAATGCCGTTCGCCATAAACCCTCAATACAAGATAACGCTATTCGCTCTTTCCGTCAACACAAAAAAGTTCTTGATTGATGCAATGCATTTCATTATATTTCAGATATAGAACTCTTTTGTCTGATATTTTACTCTCGGAAGCATTATCTACAACCCATCAACGCATCGGAGGTTCGCTTATGTTTTGTTTTCAGTGTCAGGAAACCCTGAACAACAGCGGCTGTACCGCTCACGGTGTTTGCGGCAAGGACGCAGAAACCGCAGCGCTGCAGGATATGCTCGTCTTTGCGGCCAAGGGGATCTCGTATTGGGCACAAAAAGGCCGCTCTCTGGAGGTCTCCGACCCTGCCGTCGATCTGGCGGTCATTCGGGCGCTTTTTACCACCGTCACCAATGTCAATTTCGATCCGGACGCCATCGCCAAAAAAATCGAGTCCGCCTTTGCCCTGCGCGACGCCTTGCGCAGCCGGGTTATAGACGCCCATCGCCGCAAAACCGGCGCTTCGTTCAACCTACCCATTCCCGATCCCGCTTCCTGGACCTGGCAAGACGACCGGCAAGCGTTGCTGGGCAAAGCCACCTCAAGCGGTGTGCTCGCCTGTGAAGACGAGGATATCCGCTCTCTGCGCGAACTCGTCGTCTATGGCGTCAAAGGAATCGCCGCCTATGCCGACCACGCCTATGTCCTGAAACATTCGGACAGCGATCTCTATAGGTTTATCCACGACGCCCTGGCCGCCACTCTGGACGATACCCTGAGTGCCGACGACCTGGTGGGCTGGGTGCTCAAGACCGGCGAATACGCGGTTCGCGTCATGGCTTTGCTGGACGAAGCCAATACCTCCGCCTTTGGCCATCCTGAACCGACCCAAATCTCAACCGGCACCGAACCCGGGCCGGCCATCCTCGTCAGTGGTCATGACCTGCAGGACCTCTATGAATTGCTGCGCCAGACCGAAGGCAAAGGCGTCAATATCTATACCCACGGCGAAATGTTGCCGGCACTGGCCTATCCCAAACTCAAACAGTTCTCCCACCTCAAAGGCAACTATGGCACCAGCTGGTACAACCAGCAGAAGGAATTCGAAGCCTTTAACGGTGCCATTCTCATGACCACCAACTGTTTGCAAAAACCGCGCAGTTCGTATCGCGACAGACTCTTTACCACCGGTCTCGTGGGTTGGCCCGACATCACCCATATCGCCGATCGCGGCGCAAACGGTGAAAAGGACTTGAATCCGGTCATCGCCAAAGCCCTGAGCCTGGCTCCCGGCCTGGAAAAGACCGAAGGCAAAACCCTGACCATCGGTTTTGCCCATGAGGCGATTCTCTCTCATGCCGACGCTATCCTCGCGGCCGTCAACTCGGGCAAACTCAAACGCTTTGTGGTCATGGGCGGCTGCGATGGGCATCAGAAATCGCGAAATTATTTCACCGAGGTTGCGGAACAATTGCCAGCCGACACTGCCATTCTCACCGCCGGCTGCGCCAAATACCGCTACAACATGCTCGATCTTGGCTCCATCGACGGCATCCCGCGTGTAATCGATGCCGGGCAGTGCAACGATTCCTATTCGCTGGCGGTTACGGCCCTCAAGCTCAAAGAAATTCTTGGTGTCGACGACATCAACGATCTGCCCATATCCTATGATATTGCCTGGTATGAACAAAAAGCAGTAACGGTTCTTCTCGCCCTGCTCTATCTCGGCGTCAAGGGAATCCGCCTCGGGCCCACGCTGCCTGCTTTTCTCTCGCCAAATGTGGTCAAGGTTCTGGTGGAAAAATTCGCTATCCGTCCCATCGAAACTCCGGAAACGGACGTCGCCGCCATGATGGCTGGCAATTGATCCTCCCCCCCCTCCCTCGTTGTGATACAGGCCGGACGATTTTTAATTGTCCGGCCTGATTCTTTTCGCCTTTTTTCCTTTTTTTTCGTATCTTGAAATATTCTTGTCCAAAACAATTTTTGGGCGGTTTGAATAACTATCAATAAATAATAGAGTTGTCACAATCAAAAATCGTACCCGGATTCACTCGTGTCCCATCGTCAGATGGGGCACCTGTCACCAAATTCAACAATATCTACAATTCGTCTCCGATCGAATGACCGGACACTCTGCTACAATTCTAATAAAATCAATTCATTATGTCGGTTGAAAAACAATATCGACCTGAATCAACTGTTGCGAAATTGTTGTTGTTTATTATCACTGGTGTCCCAAACGGGGACACCACACAACCTATCTGATGTAAAAACAATAGACGTTTTCATAAACTGCAGATCAGGTTCGCCAGTTTGCCGTTTGGCCCAAGTTTCCATTTATCAGTTGATTAATCATGCGATTAAAATCTATTTTGGACAGTAATGGTTTATTATAAAGTTAAATTGATTGGTGTTCGATAACCGGACACCAGTGACTGTGATGATTAGAGTCAAGTTAGGCGGTGTCCCTTGTTGGGACACCAGTGATTTTGAAATTCAGTTCGCTTGACACACATGTCATGCGGAAAGCGAATGACAAACTCTACAAATCCTTCGCTAGAACTTTTAGAGGAGAAAATCTATGAGTCTGACACAGAATATGGCTCGATTTGCACTTTCTTTGCGCTACGAAGATATTCCCCCGGCGGCTCGCCATGAAGCGCGGCGCTTCATGCTGGACAGCATCGGCTGTGGATTGACTGCCATTCACAACCCGGATATGCTGGCGGCTCATCGCTACATCGAAAAACTTGGCGGCACCCCGGATGCAACAGTCATCGGCAGCGGTCTGCGCACCAACGCCCCCAATGCGGCGCTGATGAATGCCCTTTTGGTGCGGGCCATAGATTACAACGATATTTATTGGAAACAGGATCCCAGCCATCCGTCCGACATCATTCCCGCCGCCTGGGCCGCGGCTGAAAAAGCCGACAGCGACACTCGCGATCTGATCGTCGCCGTGTTGATCGCTTACGAACTCGAGATGCGCTGGTGCCTGGCGGCCGAGCCGGGAATCCGTGAAATGGGCTGGCACCACGCCACCCTGACGCAATTTGTTTCGCCGTTTGTCGCCGCCCGGCTGCTGGGATTGAATGAAGCGCAGACCGTCGCCGCCGCCGGCATCAGCGGTTCATGCCATTTCACCCTCGGCGGTGTGGTCGCCGGTCATCTGACCAACATGAAAAACACAGCCGACCCTCTGGCAACCGAAGCCGGCGTGACGGCCGCGCTTTTGGCGGCCGAAGGATACAGCGGCCCGGTACATGTGATCGAAGGCAAAGAGGGATTGATCGAGGTGCTGAATTCCGTGACCTGGTCGACCGATACGCTGCTCGATGGATTGGGCGAAACGTTTCTCATCACCGAATGCGGTTACAAACCGTTTCCAACCGAAGCGCTGACCCATCAGCCGATCACCGCTGTCCTGAACTTGTGTCAAAAACACAATCTGACCCCGGATCGCATTCAGCGCGTCCAGGTCTTAACCACCACCCGCGGAGCAGACATCCTCTCCGACCCGAGCAAATACAAACCGACGACCAAAGAGACGGCGGATCACAGTTTGCCCTATTGCATCGCCGCCGCGCTGGCGGATGGGGCGGTTTTGCCTTCATCATTCGAGGAGGAAAAACTCCGCGATCCGGTTATCCGCCGCATGCTCGAGCGCATCGAGGTTAAGGCGGACGCCGAAATCGATGCTCTTTTCCCACGCGTCAAACGGGCGCAGGTCACCCTGACCACCACCGATGGTGAATCTTACACCGAACAGGTCGATCACGCCAAGGGCAGCCCTGAAAATCCAATGTCGGACGAGGAAGTGATCGCCAAATTTCGTGCCAACAGCGCCTCAGCTCTATCGCCCGCACGCCTGGAGGCGGTGATCGACGCCACTTTGGCCCTGGGCGACACCGCGCTGCCGGTGCGCGACTATATGCAGCTGCTCATCGCCGATAAAAACCAGTGAGGCCCATGCCCTGCGTACCGGCGGCGCGCGAAAAATCGCCGAAACGAAAAACAGAACCGAATCGAGGAAAATATTTTGACCAACCAACCAGTTATCGACGACAGAGAGGCGGTGGTCGCTCTCAAAGAGGCGCATCAACGGCTTTTGGCAGAAATCGGCCGGGTAATCGTTGGGCAAAAACAGGTGGTGGATGAACTGCTGATCGCGCTTTTGGCACGCGGCCATTGCCTGCTCGTGGGGGTGCCGGGTCTGGCTAAAACCCTGCTGATCAGCACCGTTGCGCGGGCGCTCGATTTGAAATTCAGCCGCATCCAGTTCACCCCCGATTTGATGCCATCCGACATCACCGGAACCGAAATCATCCAGCAGGAGCGTGACAGCGGCACCAAGCGCTTTGTCTTTGTCCGCGGGCCCGTCTTTGCCAACATTGTCCTGGCCGATGAAATCAACCGAACGCCGCCCAAAACCCAATCGGCTCTGTTGCAAGCGATGCAGGAACACGAAGTCACCGCAGGAGGCACCACGCATCGACTGGACGAACCGTTCTTTGTGCTCGCAACCCAGAATCCGATCGAACACGAAGGCACCTATCCGCTTCCGGAAGCGCAGCTCGACCGATTTATGTTCAATCTCTGGGTCGATTATCCTGACAGCGCCGAAGAACAAGAGATTGTGCGCTCAACCACCAGCGCCTACGACGCTTCTCCCCGCGCCGTTCTCGGTGCCGCGCAGATCATCGACCTGCAGAACCTCGTGCGCCGGGTTCCGGTGGCCGACAATGTCATCAGCTATGCGGTGAACCTGGTGCGCCGAACCCGGCCCCAGGATATCGGGGCGCCGGGATTTGTGCGCGATTGGCTTACCTGGGGAGCGGGACCGCGTGCTTCGCAGTACCTGATTCTCGGTGCCAAAACCCGCGCCGTTATCGACGGCCGCCCCAATCCGGATATCGACGACGTCATAGCCGTTGCTCGACCCGTGCTTCGCCACCGTCTGGTGACCAATTTCAACGCCGAAGCCGAAGGCGTGACTGCGGTGGATATCATCGACCGCCTAATAGCCGACTCCAAGGGAGATGTCTGATCCATGCCTGCCGATCTCTGCACATTTCTCGACCCGGAGCTGATCTCCCGGTTGGACAACCTAAACCTGGTTGCGCGCCTGGTCGTCGAGGGCTTTCTCACCGGTCTGCACCGCAGTCCCTACCACGGATTCAGCGTCGAGTTCGCTGAGCATCGCCAATACATGCCCGGTGATGACATCAAATATCTGGACTGGAAGGCATTCGGCAAAACAGATCGTTATTTCGTCAAACAATTCGAAGAAGAGACCAATCTCAAAGCCTATCTGATGCTCGATTGCTCGGCGTCGATGGGCTATACTTCGGGCGGTATCAGCAAACTGCGCTATGCCGCCCTTCTGAGCGCCGCGCTCGCCTATCTCATGCTGCGCCAGCGCGACGGCGTCGGCCTTTTGACCTTTGACCACGAGATCCGCAAATTTCTGCCGCCGCGGTCAGTCACCTCCTATCTCGGCCTCCTGCTCCGGGAACTCGAATCGGCACGCAGCATGAACACCACCCGGGTCGGACAGACCTTTCACCAACTGGCGGAACGCATCAGCCGCCGAGGACTGATTATCGTTCTATCCGATCTCCTCGACGAGCCCCAGGACGTTTTGACCGGGCTCAAACATTTTCGTCATAAAAAGCACGAGGTCATCGTCTTTCATATTCTCGATCCATATGAACGGGATTTTCGATTCAAACAGGCGGGACGGTTTGAGGATCTCGAAACCGGGGAGAAATTGGATACCCAACCTTGGCATATCCGCAGGGATTATTGCCGCCAGGTCGAGGATTTTATCGAGACCTACAAACGGCAATGCCGGGAACAACGCATCGATTATGTGCAGCTGTTGACCTCGGAACCATTCGATCGAGCCCTGTTGAGCTATTTGGTCAAACGCAAAAAAATCGGGGGGTGAGTCGACAGCGCTCTTAAGCCTGCAGATAAGAGAGGATGATGGGGAGAATAGCCGAGGTGACGGATCAAGGCTCCAGCCCCTCAACCCGGCACAGCTTTGCCATACGCCAGATCCGGATGCATAACAGCACAGGGTGTGCCGCCGTTGCGCTTGTCACAGCAAGTCCAGGCGATGCACCGGTGGCTGCAAATCCGCACCCGGTTCCAGTCGTGTTGCAACCGCTTGGCCGAGCTCGTCAGCCGGCTGTCGCGAACCACAATCTGCTTGTGCACCAGCCGAGTGATCTGTTGTCCGGCCTGGGTCAGACGCAATAAATCGAGCGGTTGATTGCGACGAACAGCGGTACGGACAGCCGCATCGTATTGCACGCTGCCCCAGAAGTTCAATTCAACGCTCAGCGCCTCCTTGCTTGCCAGACGCAATGCCTGGAATTGACTGGCGGCATCAGTCTCGAGTATATTGTTGACCACCAGTTTGGGACGAAAATTCTGGATATCGGACATCAGCCGAAACTGCCAGGTCATGTCGTAATCCTGGGCTGTATTGAGAAAATCGACCACGGTCTTGACCTTCCGGCCTTGCATCAAATCGCCGCACTGCACCAGCTCGGAGCCGAAAGCGGGCCAGTCGGGATTCCTGCGTTGCAGCTTGCGGAATAGGGTCGAACGTATAAATTGATAAGCTCCATAAAGAGCGATATTTTCGCAGGTGGAGACCAGCAGCTGGTCGTCGGCGCTGAGAAAAATATCCATATTGGTAAACTGGGCGCCCGGTCCGAGATCGAGTATCACATAATCGGCCTGAATCTTGCGCAGATTGCGGATCAGCTTAAAAACCTGCCATGCCGCCGGCTGAAATGACCGGCGATTGTCCGACGTGGCGGGTATGAGCGACAGATTTTCAAGTGCGGATGGAACCACCATATCGTTGATGTCGCAACTCTCGCCAAAGTAATCGCTCAGGCTTTGCTGCGCCGGGTAAATGTTGAATAAATAGTGCAGATTGGGGCCATAAAAATCGCTGTCCACCAGAACAGTTTTTTTACCCATTTCGGCCAGAACCAGGGCGATCATCGAGGTGACGAGGGTCTTGCCCACTCCGCCCTTGCCTCCGGCAACCGCCATCACTCGGGGATGAAATGAAGGCGCCGTCAAATCGGCGTCCGCAAGCGATGGGTGTAACAGGTGCTGTATCTCTGTGGAATCGACTATCGTCGACATGATCATAATCCTTCCTCTTGTTCTCTTTCCTCAGGGGCAAACAAGATCGCCCGGCCGAACCGGAGTGCATAAAACACGGCAATGGAAGTGCAAGAAATGTGCCATCAAAAAGATGAAATTTACACATCCGCCGGCACAATCCCAAGGATTTTTTTGCACCACAAAAGACAATCGTTTTAGTTACTTATTTTTATTGCTTTTACGTTCATAGAGACAATTTCTCGTCGGCAGTTCGCCCAAACCGCGCTTTCCAGCGATAAATCCACCTATCGGAGTGAAAAACGACCCTTGATCGATGCTATTAAAATCATTTTTTTCATAGATTTGAGATCTGTCAACGCCGAATACGGAACCAAAACGGGATGGCAGAAAAGCTCCTGATAAGGGGATTTGCTCGGTAAAAAAGGTGATAAAAAGAAAAATACAAAAACAGGAAAGCGCGATCATAGGCGAATGGCGGCAATTACATTCTTGCAATTGCAGTGTCTCTGCCGATGACAATCTGGTGTCCCCTGTTGGGTCATTCCACGGCTGCGCATTCTACAGCCACGATAACCACAGAGACCGAACCATGTGATGAGGTGAAATAAACGGCGATCGTTTGTCGATGATCCTCAGGGGGGACGATAAAAAAAGGCTGTCTCGCAACAGCAGACAGCCGATCTTTTCATAGTGCATATTCCATATGTCGCGAGGTGGGTTTAACGAAACATCGCTTTGATGCTTCCCCACGTATGCCGGGCAGAAGAAATTTGCGGATTGACTGTCACTATCCGGTCATAAAAAAGTTCGTCCTCGCCCGTGTCGATGACAGCGAGCTTGTATCGATAGGTATTTCCATTGGGCTTGAAAACCGTCTCATCGACAAAGGTATAGGTTTTTTCGCCGCTTTCAGCATCCCGGCAGGGTACAAAATCGAGCAGAGTAAATGTGCTGGTATCCAGGCTGCGATAGATACGATAGCCTTTGATCTGGCTTTCATGAGTGACGACCCATTTCAACTCGACACGATTCATTCCCGCCTCGGCGCGAAACTCGGATATAATCGCCCCCCCGAAAATCGAAACTGCGGAAAACAAAAGACACAAAAGGACACAGACTCTCATGATTCCCCAAGTCAGGCTAGGTTAGATAAATCATTAAAATATGACTTTTAACCGCACTCAAATTCTATCGCCACAGATTCCAGGCACACTAGGAATATAAACATTTTTACAAAAATTCCAAGCCTTATTTGCATTTTTTCATCTTTTATAAATCACTATGGAATTGATCTTGTGAGAGATCCGATGCTTTGCACCGAATCCGGGAATAATAATATTGACTTTGTTGATTGGAATTAATACTTTGACGAAGCTAATCCGGCTGTCCCTTCAAGGCAAGAACGAACGAAATCGCCTCCATTTTTTTTACTAGCTGACAAGCGAATCGGCGCATGGCCGTGGATCAAAACACAACCGGTAAACGGACGTCACTGGGCAACGGCTCAGAGGATTCTCTGGACCGGTATCTTTATGAGATCAGCAAGGTTCCACTCCTTTCCCCCGAACAAGAGATCGCCTTGGCAAAAGAAATTCGCCAAGGCGATGCGCTGGCTCTCGAGAAATTGACCAAAGCCAACCTGCGATTCGTGGTCAGCGTCGCCAAACAATATCAAAACCAGGGATTGTCTCTGGGCGACCTGATCAACGAGGGCAATCTCGGTCTGATCAAAGCGGCCAATCGGTTTGACGAAACCCGAGGGTTCAAGTTCATTTCCTACGCCGTCTGGTGGATTCGGCAATCCATTTTGCAGGCGCTTGCCGAGCAAAGCCGTATTGTCCGCATTCCCCTCAATCGCATCGGCGCTCTCAACAAAATCGAACGAATTTTTAACACCCTGGAACAGGAATACGAACGCGAACCGTCGGCAATGGAAATCGCCGAACAGCTCTCGATGGATACGAACGAAGTTTCGGAGGCCTTGTCGATATCGGGCAAATACATGTCGTTGGATGCACCTTTCAACGACGAAGAGGACAACAAGCTTATCGACGTTTTGGAGAGTGAAGATCTCCCGGCGCCCGACCGAGAATTGATCGACGAATCGCTGCGCATCGAAGTGGAGCGTGCGCTGAGCACCCTAAATGATCGGGAAGCCCACGTTTTGCGTCTTTATTTCGGTGTGGGCGAGGACAATCCCCTGACCCTGGAAGAAATCGGCGCCCGTTTTAATCTGACGCGGGAGCGGGTGCGACAGATCAAGGAAAAAGCGTTGCGCCGGCTGCGACACAAATCGAGAAGCAAAATGTTGCGAAAATACCTCGGATAGAGACGTTCAGACGAACCGACCGCGACTATTATTGTAAGTTATTTATTTACAAAGCGGTTAAACAAGCCAAAATGCCGCTGAAGCGATATTTTCCCTTGACAAATCTCTACAGGTTTTTTATATTAATCGTAACCCTGCCTGCTGTTCATTTTATACGAGTTCGATCAAGACCTTTGGGACCTTGCATCGCTGTTAGGCAACTATGGTATTTAGTTAGCTCAGAAGGAAAGGGAGATGCGAAACAAACAGATCAAGGTAATTTATTTCTCATTTGGGGGATCGGACGTCAGAGAAATCAGCTTGGATTGGAAAAAAATTATTGCGATCTTTAGCACTGTTTTTACCCTCCTTCTTTTTCTCGCCTCAGTCGTCGTCGGATTGACAACGGATTTTTTTCATAACCGTCAGGTCACCCATCTCTCCAAAGCCAACAAGCAATTGAACGGGCTTTTGGATGATATGACACGGCGGGTTTCGGTGTTGGAAACCCAGGTTCAGGATCTGGAAAAGGAAGACAATGATCTGCGGATTTTTGTCGACCTGCCGCAGATCGACAGCGATGTGCGCAAACTCGGCATCGGTGGGCATTCGCTGGCTGCCTACGGCAATGGCAACACCGAATCCATTCCTGAGGACACCCGCTCGGAAGCGATGCGGGTTAAAAACCTTTTAGACAACCTTGAACAACGCATCCAAATCGCCGCCGACAGCCGTAGCGAAATCCTCAACAAGTATTCCGAAGATTTGAAAAAGATCAAGCACACGCCTTCTATTCGTCCGGTGATCAACGGCAGATATACGGATCGTTTTGGATTTCGGCTGGATCCGCTGGTCGACAAGGTCCGGCCGCATCACGGTTTGGACATCGCCGCACCTCGTGGTACGCCCATTTATGCCGCGGCGGACGGAGTGGTCAACCTGGTTGTTGAAAAATATCGCCCGAATTACGGTTATGGCAAGCTGGTCGAGATCGATCACGGTTATGGTTTTAAGACCCGCTATGCCCATCTGAACAAAATCCTGGTTAAAAAAGGCCAAAAAATTACCCGCCACACCATCATCGGCCATGTCGGTGACACCGGGCGTTCAACCGGACCACATCTGCACTATGAAGTGCTCGCCCAAAATAAACCGGTCAATCCCGAGCTCTACATCCTCGATTGAGCCTGTCCATTTCGGCCTGTCCTTCGGGACAGGCTTTTTTTTTACCCTTCTACCCCGGATCTGCTGCATGAAAAACTGTTTTCTCAACCCCTTGCTTTTTGTGATCGCACTGCCCCTGGCCATCGACGCTCAACCTCGAACCGCCGATTTGCGCATCGCCGTGGAATGGAGCATCGACCAGGATTATGCATCTGCGCTGCAACAACTGGAAAGACTCCAGGCCGAATATCCCGAACATCCGGCCCCCCCCTTTTTCAAGGCTGCGGTCTATCAATCGATGATGCTTGATTTTGAAAGCAAACGCTGGCAGAACGAGTTTTATGACTATATCGACCGCTCCATCGATCTGGCGCAGAGCTACACCGCAAACGCCGATGAAGAGATTCCCCCGGTATTTTACCAGGGCGCAGCCCTGTCTTATAAAAGCTACCAGCTCGGGCGAGACAAGAAATACTTTTCCGCGATCAAACTCGGTTTGACTGCGATCGGTCTCTTGAAACAGTCGGTTGCCCAAAACCCGAATTTTTCCGATCCGCTGGTGGGAATCGGCAGCTTTCTCTACTGGCGCAGCCATCTCACTCGCTTGTTCAAATGGCTGCCCTTTGTCCCTGACGAACGTGAAAAAGGTATCGAACTGATCAGGCAAGCCGGCGAGTGTTCC
The DNA here is from genome assembly GCA_016929055.1 of Candidatus Zhuqueibacterota bacterium. Taxonomy (GTDB): domain Bacteria; phylum Zhuqueibacterota; class Zhuqueibacteria; order Residuimicrobiales; family Oceaniaggregativiventaceae; genus Sulfursilanivivens. Next base: position 4,796 of record JAFGJN010000228.1, on the reverse strand, counting down.
CGGCTGACGCGCTGGGCAGCGCTTTCCAATCTGGCCTGGATCTATATCGAGGAAAAACGCTATCCATTAGCTGTCCAAGCCGCGGAACAAGGCCTCGCGTTTTTCCCTGAAAGCCGCTTTTTTCTCTGGCCTTCGGCCGAAGCGCATTTTCGCGCCGGCGACTATAGCGACGCCTTGCTCTATTTTAGCCGGTTGCTGCGCTCGATCCAGGGAGAAAGTATCAACAACCGCTATAACGAAATCGTCGTCTATTGGAAAATTGCGCGCTGTTGCGAAGAGCTGGGATACCAATCGCGCGCGGTTGCTGCGTGCGAGCAGCTGCTGGCACTCGAACCCGATGCAGAAGTAGTGGATCGCGCCCGCGACAAATTTAAAAACGCTGAAAAATTGTTGCAGAAATTGCATCGATCGAATGCGCTTCAATGAGCCGGTCGACTCTGGTTTTTGACCAACCAGGGTTCATCGACCGCAACCCTGCGATCCAATTATAATCCCCCCTGCCCCGCCTGGATCAAATCGCCTGTTTTTGCTTGCCGAGACGTCGCCTGTAGTGGAAAACCGCCAAGCCGATCTCGCAGAAAACTATCGTTGTCAGCCACACTGGTACCCATCTCATCGGCGTTTCGGGCCAAAACCAGCCGATTTCGAACGATTTCCAGGTCAGGGGGAACCCCCACAAATAGCCCATTCCGATATGGCGCTGGAGCATATCGAGAAAAAAATGCAGAGCGGCGCCGCTGCAAAGCAGGACTCGGATTTTGCTTCGATCGCGGGCAAAAAATTCGGCTACCAGCAAGCAAAACAGAAAAACAAAAAGCGGCGTATGCAGCCCATAGGTAAATGGCATAAGTTGAGGAAAGAGGATATAAATCGGACGGGAGATCAGATCCGGCAGCAGAGTGCCGAGATAGAAAACCGCCCGGTGGGCGGGGTGTTGCCACCAGCGAACCAGCAGATAAGCGGCAAAAGTGTGGGTAATCAGATCAGGCATGGGCATCTCTCGGCTGGAAACGCCCAGCGCGCAACCGCCAATGAACGATAAAAAAAACCAGCACGCCGATCACCGGTAAAAGCGAGCTCCATATTTTCGCCCGCCGATATTGGGCGACATAGATTTTCTCGGCTTCCAACCACCCGGGCTGATGAAAAACCCCCACGAGTTGGACGTACTCGCCCGGGTGCACACCGTCGGTCGCTCCGACAACCCGAGTGATCCGACCCATCCGGCGGATGGTGAATCCCTCCGCCATCAATTCGTGCACGACGGTCTCACCGCCGACAGTAATGACGATTCCGTCACAGCGCTCCGGCTCGGCCAGGCATTCCTCCAGGGTGATAAAAGGAGAGGCGTATCGGCCGTACAGGGTGAGCGCAAACAATGCGATTGTCAGTCCAATGATCCTGATTCCTCGCAGGCCGCTCATCTGGGGATCCGCTCGCCGAAACTATCCTGCACCGCCTGGAGAACAATCGGATAGATATGAGGATTGCCGGCCACCACATTGCCGGTCCATACAGGCTGGTCGCCGCCACCGAAATCGCAGATTTTGCCGCCAGCCTCGCGAATCAACAAATAACCAGCAGCAACATCCCAGGGGGCCAGACCGATTTCCCAAAAACCGTCGAACCGGCCACAGGCGATGTTGCAAAAATCGAGCGCCACCGCCCCCAGACGGCGGATGCCACTTGTTTCCCGAAACAATCGGCTGAACGATTCTTGATAGAGCTCGAGGTGTTCGCGGGAACGAAAAGGAAAGCCGGTGCCCAGCAGGGCACGGTCGGGCTGCAAAATTTCGGACACGGCTATGGGTTTGCCGTTGAGAACAGCGCCATTGTTTTTTTCCGCGACAAACAGTTCATCACGCGTCGGATCATAGATTACACCGACGACGATCTCGCCATCGACTTCGAGGCCGATCGAAACGGCAAAAACGGGGACGGCGTGAATATAGTTGGTTGTACCGTCGAGGGGATCGATAATCCACCGGTGGCCGCCGGATTTGTCTTTGACGCCTTCTTCGGCGTAAAACTTGTGGTCCGGATATCGCTCGCGGATCAGGCGTACGATCTCGGTCTCGGCGGCTCGGTCGACATGGGTAACAAAATCAAATTGTTGTTTGTTGTCGATATGAGATTGCCGCACCCGTCCATAGTTTTCCATCAAAATTCGTCCGGCAGCTCGTGCCGCGTCGACAGCGGTCTGTCTCATGCTCATCAAGAGGCTCCCTGGTCTCTGTCTTTTACCAATGTCACAACCGTCACCCCGGAATCGCCTTCATTCCAATACCCCAATCGGTATTCGACCACACGCGGGTGCTCCTGCAAAAAACGGCTGATATCCTTGCGCAACTTGCCGGTACCTTTTCCATGGATGATGCGGATTTCGTGAAATCCGACCAGCAAGGCCGAGTCGATAAACTTGTCGACTTGCGCCGTCGCTTCGGACGATGTCATACCGCGCAGATCGACTTGATCGGACCCCGTTTCGCCCGATTCGCTTAAATTGAGTTTGACCATTCCACGGCGCCGACTTTTGCTGCCGGAAAGACGCACCAACTCGTTCAAGGGCACCATGATCTTGGCGGCACCGGCCTGTATTTGCACTCGGCCGCGTTTGTCCGGTTCCGTCAGGACAACGGCGGCTGCCTCTATTTTTTCCCAGCGCACCGAATCGCCAACAACGATTCTTTCAGATGGCGTTTTCGGTGTTTTCTTTTCCAGCTCATCGAGCCGACGCCGCTCTTTGGCAAGGCTTTGCGTTTGCTCTTCGAGACGAGATCGGGCCGTCCGAATGGCCTCGCGGCTCGCCGCATTCTCGCGTATTTCACGCACGGCCCGTTCGACCGTCGAATTGGCATCCCGCAAGATGGATTCCGCTTCCACTACCGCTTCTTTTTTTAAGCGTCGCTCATGTTTGCGGATCTCTTTGATTTTTTCACTGTACAAGTGGGTCAGACCGCGCAGCTCGGTTTCTTTGATTGAGGATTCCCGTTTGAGCTCCCGCACCCGCGAAAGTTCTGCCTCCAGTTGCAGAATCAAGCCCTCAAATTTATCTTTATGGCTGCCCACCAACTCTCGTGCTCGGACAATCAGCGGCTCGGCCAAACCCAATCGTTGAGCGATTTCAAAGGCATAACTGGATCCCGGCACTCCCTTGCGAAAACGATAGGTCGGCTGCAAGGTCTGAATATCGAATTCCATCGAACCGTTGGCCACACCCGTCGTTTCGTAAGCAAAGGCTTTAAGAGCGCTCTGGTGGGTGGTCACAACGCAGAGACAGGAGAGTCGGACCAGGTGTTCGAGCACGGACATGGCCAAAGCCGAACCTTCGTCCGGATCGGTTCCGGAACCGATCTCGTCCACCAGAACCAGACTGTTGGCCGTCGCTTGATCTACAATCTCTTTCAAGCGGCGCAAGTGGGAGGAAAATGTCGACAAATCGTTTTCCAACGACTGTTCGTCGCCGATAGCAGCAAAAACCCGTTCGATTCGCCCGATCTTTGAGTGTGGCAGCGCGGGAATGTGCAGACCAGCGCGGGCCATGAGCACCAAAAGACCGGCGGTCTTGAGTGCCACGGTCTTGCCTCCCGCGTTCGGCCCACTGATGACGCAGATTCGCTCCTGTCCGCTCAATTCCAGATCCAGGGGCACGACACGGGATTCGCCCGTGCGCAGCAACAACAGAGGATGCCGCGCCTGAGCCAGAAACAGCTCAACCGATTCGGAGAATTCGGGTGCATGGGCATTGAGCGCAGCTGATAGTCCGGCCCGCGCGAAAACCAGATCGAGTTGCGCGAGAGCCTTGACATCGGTTTCGATCGCTGGCAAGAATTTGCGGCAAAAATCGGATAATGCTGCCAGAATTCGCTCGATCTCTTTGTACTCCTGGGCTTCCAATTCGCGCAGACGGTTGTTGTCTTCAACCGTCTCGAACGGTTCGATAAAACAGCTGGATCCGGTGGCGGAACGGTCATGTACCAGACCACGTACCTGGCGCTTGTATTCGTCCTTGACCACGAGAACCAGACGGCCGTTGCGCACAGCCACAATCTGTTCCTGCAGCATGCCTTGCGAACCGTAGGATTGCAGCAGCCTTTCGATGCGGGTTCTTGCCTGAGCTTGCAGCCGCAGCAGCTGACGACGGATGCGTGCCAAATCGGGACTGGCATCGTCGCGTATCGAACCGGAGTGGCTGTCGATGCAGCGGTCGATCTCTTTTTCCAGCGGCGGCAAAGCGCGAATATCGTCGACGATAGCGGAGAGAACTGGTATTTTTTCTCTTCGCTGGGCGAAATAGGATTGCAGCCGTCCAGCCACAGCCAACATTTGTCGCAGTCGGATCAATTCCTCGATCTGCAAAAGGCTTCCCACCGGCTGCAGACGCTGCAGCAACGGCCGGATATCCGGCAATCCATCGAGCGGTACCGGCTGATCATAGGCCTGAAGATCCCGCATTTCCGTGGTTTCTTGCTGACGGCGTTGGACAAGCTGGTCATCTCTGGTGGGTTCGATTTGCACTGCCGCCTCGGCGCCCAGGGGGGATGCGGCATAATCGGAAAGCCGCCGACGGATTTTGTCGAATTCGAGAATCGCAAAAGAGTGTTCCACGGCACCATCCGGGGATTGAATCACAGATTGCTCGGCTCATCGTTCGAGTTGCCGAGCTCGTTGAAGCGCTTGACGCCTTTTTGCAGGGGCTCTTTTATTTGTGGCACAAAATGAATCACGGCATCGACCAGCAACCGTGAAAACCTCGTCATGTGTCCATTGAGGGCAGACTCTTGCTGCATCGATCG
>JAFGJN010000227.1 GCA_016929055.1 Candidatus Zhuqueibacterota bacterium | reverse complement strand
TTTTATCTTCAGCCCAGAGTGTTTGTCAAAAAACCTCTGGGCTTTTTTTTTGCCTTAATTTTTAACCCCGGGGTGGGAGTTTTTCTGTGGATTTTCTGCTCTCTCTTTTTTATCTTAATCGAGTAGTTGAGCTGTTCTGTTCATCAAAATCCATCAATCGCATCGATTTGCATCCCTTATTTACATGAAAGGAACACTGTGAAAATCGATCTCAAATACGGCTGCAATCCCCATCAAAAACCGGCGCACCTGCTGCTTCCCGACCCGGCACCCCTGACCCTTGTCAACGGCGTGCCGAGCTATATCAATATCCTCGACGCCCTCGGCGCCTGGCAGCTCGCGCGCGAATTGAAAACAGCCACCGGCTCAGCCGCCGCCGCCTCGTTCAAACACACCAGCCCCGCCGGCGCAGCCATCGCTCGCCCTCTGAACGACGCCTTTCTCGCTTCTCAGTTCTTAACCGATAGGGATTTATCGCCCGCTGCACTGGCCTATATCCGCGCCCGCGGTGGCGATCGCATGAGTTCCTTTGGCGATGTGGCCGCCGTAAGCGACATCGTCGACGAATCTCTAGCCCTTGTCCTCAAACGCGAAGTCTGCGATCTCATCATCGCTCCCGGTTTTACTCCCGTAGCTTTGCGAATGCTCAAAGAAAAGAAAAAAGGAGCTTTTCTCATTCTGCAGATCGATGGCGATTACCAACCGCCCAAGATGGAAAGCCGCGATCTCTTTGGCTTTTCGTTGCAGCAATTTCGTAACGAAACACCCATCACAGCCGAACTGTTCGCCAATCCGGTTACCACACGACAGAATGTTCCGACGGATGTACTCGAAACCCTGATCGTCGCCACTATCGCTCTCAAATATACCCAATCGAATTCGGTCTCGGTCGCCTACGACGGTCAGCTGATCGGTGTAGGAGCAGGACAACAGTCGCGCGTTCATTGCACCCGTCTGGCCTGCGACAAGGCGGACAAGTGGTTTTTGCAGCAACACGCCAAAACTCGCGGATTGACCTTTAAACCCGAACTCAAACGGCCGGACAAAGCCAATATCGTCGATCAATACCTGCTGTGGAATCAGCTGTCGGAACCGGAACGCGCGCAAATGTTGAGCGGATTGAGCCAAAAGCCCGAACCGATCACTCCCGAGGAAAAAACGGAGTGGATCGGCAGCTTTGTTGGTGTCTGCCTCTCTTCAGACGCCTTTATACCCTTTCGCGACAATATCGATCGCGCCAACCGCAGCCATGTGCAGGTGATTGCCCAGGCTGGCGGCTCGCTGCGCGATCAGGACGTCACCGATGCCGCTGACGAGTATGGAATGGTCATGTTTCATACCGGGCTGCGGCTCTTTTTGCATTGAGATTTTTCTGTTTTTTATCCACCAAGCAAAAAAAGCCGCATCCGACAATTGGATGCGGCTCGCCCATCAAATTCTAAAAAGTATCGACTTTCCCGACTGGCTCTTTGACCACAGCTAAAAGAGGCGAATCGCTCTCGCCACTAACCCATCGCTATTCCAAACAACGGCATTCCCTTCCTGAACCGAAATTCTTGCAACGATCGTGGTGGTTTCGGTGAATTCGTGTATGGTGGTGCCGGCATCTTCGCCTTCATAGGTGTCGTCGGTCGATATGGCATGGATCGCACAGTAATGCTCACTCTTGGTTGTATTGTACAGACGAATCCATGCTCCGGGATAATGCACAAAGTCTCCTTGACGGTCGAATGCGATTTGGCAATGAAAAGTAAAAAGATAGGTCCCGGGTGCAAAGGTCAGGGCTGGCCCCATATCTTCCTGTCGCAATTGTGCATCGTTCATATAGGTGTCTAAAAAGTGAAAGGGCGAGCCTCTGTGCGAAGCATCTGCCACAAATGACTGGATCCCTTCGTAATAGGCCAGGTCCTCTTTGACAATGGTCTGATTGAGTATACTCGTTGTGGTGACCTGACCCCAACTGGCGTTGCCCTGATTATCGGTGGCAACGACGACATAATCGGGCGTCGTTGTCGTCTGGAGCTGAAACAGCGATGTAATGGTCTTTCCCTGAACAGTCAACACGGCCGGATTGCTGGGTGTATTCAGGTCCGTGACCTGCATCAAGAGGGTTGTGTTGTCATTCGATACGATCTTGAATTGAGAAAACGGCATGTGTGGCCAGCAGTACCAGGAACGCGAGAGTGAGTGTTTGTTTCATAGTTTTTTCTCCTTTTTGTGATTTGTACATGGAGTCGTTTCGGTCTAAAACAAGTTTTGTTGGTATGATTGGGTTTGCTTTTTGCAAATGCTGATTTCTCAGGCGGCCAAAGATGAACCAAATGATCTATCCTGCGCATACCTGGGCAATTGCCGTCAGCTAGATGTGACAGCTGGTGTAATAACCCAGTGACACACGATTTGTCCGATGAATAAAATGGCTGAAAATTAAAAACTTGGTTCTTTCAAAATTCATCGGATTTTATTAAAAGAAATATTGCAAAAAATACGCCACAATAATATTCTTCGGCGACAAAGCTGTATGGTTTGCAATCATTTGTCGCTGATGATTGCAATGACCAGCCTACAAAAACAAGAGCAGCCGATGAACCTCTTTTTTTGGCACGTTTTCCTCTCCTTTCTCATCGCCGGGATTTGGATCGGCGGCGCCACCCTCGTGGCCGAACGGTTGGGCAGCAAAATCGGCGGTCTGGCGGCCAATCTGCCCTCAAACATTGTCGTTTCCTTCGCCTTTCTGGCGATCACTCAAAATGCCGAATTCACCGCTCGAGCCGCACAAGCCGTGCCTCTGGGGATGTTGATCGATACGGTATTTATTCTGATTTTTGTCGTGCTTGTGCCGCGCGGCATGGCAACCGCCCTGGCCGGCTCGCTGCTGACCTGGTTTGTTCTGGTGCAAATCGCAGGGCACAGCGGCATACCCGGCTGGCCGGTTGTCGTTTTTACCTATTTCCTCGGCATGATCCTGATTTTCTTTTTTATGCACCGGGTGCTGCGAATCCACACGGCTCCAAGCCGGCGCAAACCGTTTTCCCTGATCCAACTGGTGTTGCGTATGATTTTTTCTGGGAGTGTGGTGGCCTTTACCGTGGTCGCCGCTCGATTGTTTGGGGCACAGTGGGCCGGACTGGTTTCCACTTTTCCAGCGGTTCTTCTCTCAACTCTGGTCATTTTAACACAATCCCAGGGAAAGGATTTTGCCCGCAGCACCGGCAAGGTGTTGGCGGTTTCGTCGTCCAATATCATTATTTACGCCGCAACAGCTGCCTGGACCTTTCCCCGCTTGGGTTGGATCGCCGGAACAGCAATCGCTTATTTCGCGGCACTGGTGTGGGTTGCTGCTTTGCGGCCTTACGTGATGCGACTGCAATAATTGGCAATCCGGTTCTGTGCATCCCAAGATTTTCGTTTTACCGGGTTCTGTTTGGAATATAAGGCAGACGCCAGTCAGGGTGCTCTTTTTGTAGCCCGGGGTGTCAGCCTTGGAAGCCTGGTTCATTAACTTTCGCACTTGGCACTTAAAACTTTTCTCTTGTTCGCCTCCGGCTCTGCCTTGCGCTCGGTTTTTGATATTTTTTGCTGATTGTGGTTGAATGGTGTTTTTGTGAACTCGTGCTTTTTGGCGGGCGCAAAGCAGTATCCTGCGGGAGATGAGTTTTTTCGTGATGATTCTTTCGATTTTTTGCGGGATGGTGATTTTGTCGCCTCCGGCTCCATCTTTCTCCCTGGGTTTGATCGATTGTCCTTTGTTTGAAATCGTCTGGGTCGGATTGATTGCTGGTTTTTCTCAAACGAAAGATGGGATCCTTCGGCGGCTGCACGAGCTCGCCCGCCAGGGGTTGGTCAGATTGCCTCTGTTTATCAATCAAATGCCCTTATGAGAATTCTCGTAATCCTCAGGCGGGCGGATCTCGCTCCGCAACATTTTAAGGTCAGTTTTTCACAGGTTCAACGGATCAGAAGGACAGAATGATTTGCGCAGGTTTGCGATATTTGCCAG
>JAFGJN010000226.1 GCA_016929055.1 Candidatus Zhuqueibacterota bacterium | reverse complement strand
TGCAGCGATCCGTGAAAATGAAAATAAGCATCGACGCCTTTTTCTTCTGCGCGTTGCCGAGCGCCCGCGATTGCCCCCGGACCGATGATGTGAAAATGGGGACAGCCGCCTGTTTGCTTGAGCAGGCGGGCGCTCTCGATCAGGTCGAATATCCCCTTTCGCGTCCCGACTTCACCCAAAAAGGCGACCGACGGTTCGGGGGTGCGGCGAAAAGAATTTTTTTCATATTCGGTCAGATCGATACCGTTTCGCACCAGAACGACTTTATCCTGCGGCAGAAATCCAACAAAAAAGTCATACCACGATTGAGACAAGGCAACAACACGATCGCAGGCGCGTAAAAAATATTCGATCAACATCCGCGCCGGCCCCCGACTCTGATGGTAAAAGAGGGCAAACTGTGAGCCATGAACATGAAGAACCACCTTTTTGCCCAACAGCTTGGCCATGGCGATATAGGCGCATTTTTCCCAAAAATTGGTGTGCGACGCGGTATGAATATGCAGCAGACGAATGCGATGGCGGCGCAGTTGCTCAAGAAAACGGAGAAAAAAGAGAACCGAATAGCCGTAGGAACGCAACGTGATCCAAAAACCTCGCTTAAAACTGCGCTCGTATCCCATCAGGGTGGCAAACGGCATTTTTTCCCGGTTGACGCCTGGTTTGCTCATATCCAACGTATGGATCCGGTATTTTTTTACCAGATCTGTGCCGAGCAGATAGGTGATAAACGACTCCATGCCCCCGACCTGCGGAGGCAAAGGGCCGAGCATCAAAATGCCCTCGTCTGTCATCATTTTTTCCATCGTGTCGTGTTTTTCGGGCAGTAGACGCCGTTCGATTGGTGATCCGTCCCTCGAAGTGGCGACTGACTTGTCTGTTTTTAAACAAGTTATAGATGCCATGCGAATAGATGCTCCTTGTTGGTGTGTTAGCAAGGAGATTATTTCAAATATCGGGCCAAAATCTGGAAATACCGCTCTCAATCGGAAAGCGTGTCGATTTTTTCCCGAACCTGCTCAAGTGTGCTATCGAAACGCTTTTTAAGATCCTGCCATTGTTTTTCGCCGCTGGTGAGGATCTCTTGTCGTTTTTTGCGCATATCGTCAATTTTTTTCTCGAGGTCTTGAATCTGCGGTTCCACTTCATAGCCCGGATTTGTTTTGCGGCCCTGGTGGTTGCGTTTCAGCTCATTCAACCGATCCTGCATCGTCTCGATTTCGCGCTCGATTTTTCTGGCATACTCTTCTCGTTCCTGTCTGGTCAGCTGTTCCGCTTTTTTACGCGTTTCGCTGAATTTGCGCTCCACATCGTCGCGTATTTCTTCGGTTTGTTCGCTGCTACAGGACAGTGCCAGAACACCGAGAAAAAATATGAGAACGTATTTTCGCATGGCTGCCACTCCTCCATATACTTTTTTACCGGTCATAAAATGACCGACCGATCAACCAGGGGTGACTCTGAAACCCCGATCAGAGCCGCAATAGGTGCAACAATTCACCCATCTGCGAAAAATCCGGTATCACCACATAGGCTCCGGACTGGATGAGGCGAGAGCGTTTATCGGGATTGAGTTCAAATCGGCGGATTTCGTCGCTGGCAACACCGATGGGCAGACCGCCGCGCAACCGGGTTTCGCGCATCTCGACCGGACCGTCGCCAAAGGTGATCAGCTCGGTTTCCGGCGATTCGATTTCGGCAAGGATGCGATCCAAAACGATCTGTTTGGCTTCGGTCGTTACCCGTCCCTCGGCACCGAATATGCGTCCGTGAAAAAGATCGGCATAGCCGAGCGTCTGCGCTTCGGCACGCACATCGTCCGCATCCGTGCCGCTGGCGAGATAAAGCCGGATGCCTCGTTCGACCAGGACGTGCAGAAAGGACACAACATTTTTGAGAGTAAAATCCTCAACCGACAATTCGCCAAGCTTTAGGCGCTGACGTCGCCGCTCAACCAGGTACATCAGCTCTCGGTTATATATCGCTTTGTAACCAGCAGCATCGAGAATCTCTTTTTCCGGAACCAGGCCGAATTCGCGAACCATCTCTGTCAGTCCGGCCATTTGGGTCAGGGTCTGAATGCCGGTGGTCTGGTCGATATAGCGCCGCACCCGCGCTAGAACCCGGTGATAGAGCGCCTCGTCCGCATCGGAATAGCGACCGGCGAGAATGGCACGCATCATCATCGGTTCCATCACCTGTTCCCAGCCCTGACGAAGGGTGGAAACGGTGCCGTCGTGATCAAAAATGGCGGTGCGCACACAAAGATTAACAGGCAGGTCGCGGACAATCTCGATATCCGTTTCGCCATGGTAACGGGCCGCGCGAACATCTTGTGCCAGCTCCGGCTCATAGAGATAAGCGGGACGAGCGCCGACACTGCGGACTTTATTCGGTGTGGCCGTGCCGGTCACGCCGATGCAGGTGATGGTGACCGATGCGACAAAATTTCCGATCTGAGCGGCTTCGACCGGCTCGGCGCCGGCCGCAAGCGATGCAGCCAGACCAGCGAGAAAGCTGTCCCCTGCCCCGACCGCATCGATTTTACCGATTACCTGAATACCGGGGATAGCTACAGTACCGCTCAGATCGGCGATCAAACACCCCTTATCGCCGCGAGTGATGAAAATCGGGTGGCGCAACCGCTCCACCAGTTGCGCAGCAGCCTGTTCCACTTGACTTCGCAGAACAAGTTCCTGTGCATCTTTTTCTTCACCCACCAGTCGCAGCGCTTCGTGATCGTTGATCTTGAGCCAGGCGCCTGAATAGCGATCGCGCACATGACGGCCATCATAAAGAAAGCGAAAGTGTGGGTGACGGCGGACGAGTGCCGAAAGCCGATCCTGAAGATATGGCGTATGAATACCGGACAGCACCTGCTGATTGATAACGACCAGATCGAGCTCGGGTAGGGCGCGCTCGAGGCGCTCAGTCAGATCGTCGGCAAGACCGTCCGGACAGCTGTTGAAATTGCCCATATCCAGCCGCGACAACTCGTCATCGGCGATACAGGGTTTGATATAGGTCAGGGTTTGCCAGGCGTCAGTCGGCGACACCAGCAGATTGTCAATATCGACGCGGCGTTGCAGCAGCAGGTCGCGCATGCGCACGCCGAATGGATCGTTGCCGATGAGACCAAACACCGAGACCGAACCCACGCCGAGTTCGCAGAGATTGGCCACCACATTTCCGGCACCGCCGAGCGAATAGCGCTGCTTGCGTACCGGCTGGGTGAGTTTACCGGTCTCAAGCGAAACTTCTGCCGCGCTCGGGTCGATGATCCAATAGACATCGAGACAAAAATCGCCGATCACGCCGATACGCGCTTGAGGATAGCGGGTCAACAATTCATCGAGGCGTTCCGGCCTGAGCGGATCAAAAGCGCGCACATCGGGCTCCTTTGGTCGCGTTTCAGATACAAAGCGGATTCAGGCAAGACTATGCACATGCAGGATGGGTTTGAACGGCGATCACCGTCAGGCGATACCGCAAATCATTTTTTCCGTCCCATCGACGCTTGCCAGCGTCGCGCGACAATATAAGATATTCCGCAATGTAAATCAAATTTTAATTTGTCTCTAGGTTATTTTCTGTTGGCGGGATAAATCAATTTTCCACCGGTTACCGATCTTTTTTTCTTGAATTGAAAGACAAAAAGCACTATATTGTTTCGCATTGAGAAATACATGAGGGCGATTAGCTCAGTTGGTTAGAGCGCTGGTCTCACATACCAGAGGTCACTGGTTCAAATCCAGTATTGCCCACCCCTTTTAATTTTTTTTTAACAGTCACTTGAGCAGTCTGTCGAGTGGCTGTTTTTTATTTATTTCGGTCAATTTTAGACCATTTTGGACAACGACCTTTCCTCGATCTTTCCTGGAATTTGGCTGAAATCGATCACTTTTTTCCTTTTATCCTCTATCCTCTCTTTTCCTGCATCGTTTCGAAAAAAGTCCGAGTCGGTGGATTTTTCTATTTTCAGCAAAATGGATGGCATCTCGGTAACTTGGGGAAAAACCGGACTATCTCGTGCAACTCTGCATTTTTTGAAAGATCGGGTCTACCTCATGCGGATTGGGCAGCTTGGACGGTTCTTTTGGTTGCCTTGAATTGGGGAGTGCAATCCGTGCCTATCAGATATTGCCCCTCTTCCAGTATGCAGCAATTTTTGCCAGTTACCCTTACCCAGTAGCCAGCGCTATTGAGTCCGTTGATCAGCTGCGGGTTCGGTCAACAGCAGCGCACGCAGCTCTTCCACCGACGCGGCGGAATTCCATTTGTGAATAAAGTCCCGGCTTTCCGCATGACGGGCGATGGCGGCAAGGATGCGCAGGTGGCGGCTGGGGTCGGCGCGGCTGCCGAGCAGGAGAAAAACAGCGTGAATGGGCTGCTTGCCCTCGGAGGCGGGGATGCCCTCGATGCTGCGAACAGCGACGAGATGGAAATCCTCAACCTCGTCCAGCAACAGATGCGGCAGAGCTATACCGGCATCCACCGGCGTTTCTCCCAGCTGGTTGCGCTGCAGCAATGCACCCAGAATGAGGTCATGGGAGACACGGCTGCGATGAGCGAGAATACGCGCGCCGAGGCGAAATACCTGCTCCAAATCGGAAGCGTCTTCATTCTCTACAAACTCTGCGTCTCTGACGGTCTGGGAAAAGGGATCGCCGGGCCGCAAGCCCTTTTCCTTGAGAATCTGCCGGAGTTCCTGATTCAAACCCAGAGCATCCGCATCCCGGCGTAGGAGTCTCTCGGCCACTCGTTCAGCCATCTGCGCCACGGCGCCGACGCGGGACACGCGGTGGCGGACATAGAGGTTGTGCCAAAGAATCCCCGTGACCACCAGACCCATGGCCAAAACACTCGAGAGCAATCCCATTTCCGGAATCAGCACCACAGCAACCAGGATGCCAACGATTTGGGTATAGGGGTAAAATGGACTTTTAAAGCCGGGATCATAGCTCTCGATGCCGCTCTCGCGCATGACGATCACCGCAGTGCTGGCCAGAGCAAAAACCAAAAGCTGAAAGGTGGAAGCGAGTTTGGCGATCTGCTCCAGTTCGGTGGCCAAAACGACGATCACGATCAGTGCGGAGGTGAGCAACAGCGCTGGCACAGGAATCCCGCGTTTGGACAGCTTTGACAGACCGACAGGAATGGCGCGGTCGCGGCCCATGGCGACGAGGTAACGGCTGGAGGCGAGAATTCCGGCATTGGCTGTGGTGGCAAAGGCCATGCCGGCAGCGATATTGATGATATGAATACCCGCTGGCCCAATGACGCGCCGCGCCGCATCGCTTACCGGTGTCAGACTGCCGTGCAATTCTGCAGCAGGAACCACCCCGACGATGACCGTCACCACGAGGATATAGATGGTGGCAACCACTAAAAGCGACAGCAGCATGCCGAGGGGAATGTTGCGCTCGGGCTTGCGCACTTCCTCGGAGAGGCTGGCGATCTTGGTGACGCCGATGAAACTGACAAAGACGAGTCCGGCGGTCGGCAAAACGGCCTTGAACCCAAAGGGGGCGAACGGCTGATATCGAAAAGCTTCGACTGCTGGCAAGCCGCGGACGATGAGCAGAAACAAAATGCCGAGCAGGATAAAGACCATCGCGATCTGCAGACCGGCCGTCTCTTTGGCTCCGACCAGGTTGATGAGTAAAAACAGGATACAGCACAAGGCGGCCATAATCTCAGGCGACAGCTGCGTGTAGGCATTGAGATAGAAACCCAGCCCCAAAAGAGAGACGCCGCTTTTGAGTAAAAGCGCCAGCCAAACACCGACGCCGTCGACCGTGCCAAAGGCGGTTCCCAGGCTGCGGCTGATAAAAAAATAGGATCCTCCGGCGCGAGGCATGGCGGTGGACAATTCCGCCATGGAAAGGATGGAAGGAAGAACAAGAAACGCCGCCAGGAAATAGGCGAGGATAACGGCCGGACCCGCCTGGGCGGCAGCGATGCCCGGTATGACAAACAGGCCGGAACTGACCATCACCCCCACAGAAATCGCGAATACATCGACCACACCCAGCGTTTTGCGCAATCCATTGTTTTGCATCGGTGTTATCTCGCTTGGTCCAGTAGGCTTTGGAATTGTCGTCGCTCCAAAGAATCCATCTGTAAAAATATAACTTTTTGCAGACCAACGGTCAAGTCATTTGTCGCACCTTTTCTCATCGAGTCAGGGATTGTCGGCAGGCGATCTCCGCACCCGTCAAGGCGTCCCGCGCCCGGGGACGCCTTGACGATTACTCTATTTGATCAATTTAAACGAGTCGAAGCAGTTGCCGTCGATATCGATCGCTCGAAAGTTCAGCGTATCGCCGTCGATATCGATCAGACAAAAATGATGCACCGCTTTATAGATGCGGGCAGGGAAATTATCAGTAACGCCGTGTTGCGCCCTTCGGAATCGGTCGCTCAGCGTGCCGCCTCCGCCGCCGGTGATGATATAGATCGGCCCATCCGGTTTGGGATCCTGGTGGCGGGCATAGAGATGGAGATGGCCGCTGAACTGCAGGGTCACCTTGTACTTTTCCAACAGCGGTACGATATGTTCGGTCATCAGCGGTTCGGTGAACGCCGGCTCGTGAAAAAAGACAAAGCGCCAGGCGGCATTTTTCGAGGCATCGGACTCGAGCTCGCTGATCAGCCAGGCGTATTGCTCGCTATCGGGCAGAACGCCAAAGGGGCTGTTGGTGTGCGGATTGAGATGGATAAAATGGCTGTTGCCGTAATGATAGGAATAATAATACTCGTTGCCCGGAAGGCTGAAAAACTTTTCATACCAGACGACCGAAGTGCCGACGCCGTAACCGCCGTATTCATGATTGCCCAAACTGGGATAAAGCGGCGTATTTTTAAACAGATTGCGGCCGGGAACAAAAAATTCATGTCCCCAAAGGTTATAATCGGCGCCGGTCAAAACCATGTCGCCTGCATTGATGGCCAGGTCGGGTTTGTAGAGAATCATTCGGTTGATATTCTTTTCAAAATTGTCGGCATTGTTGTGGTTGTCGGCCCAGACCACGAAACGAAAAGGGGTGTCGCGTTCGATGGCGGTGCGAAAGGTGTTCAATTCGCTGGACAATTTACCGGAAACGGCGCGATACGAATAGCGGGTTTCGGGCTGCAGATCGTCAAGTGTCACCTCATGAATCGTCGTTTTCTGGCCCGAGTATACGGTCTGTTCCAGACTATCCGAGAGGCCGAAACAGACCCGAGAATCGCCGGGTGTGTCGGTTTCCCACATGATCGTGATGCTGGTTTGGGTGACATTTTGCAGGTAGGGGCCTTTGATCTGGATCGGATAATCGGCGGTAACGCGCTCCACTGGTAACAGTTTTTTTTCAGCATCAGCTAAAAGTTTGTGACACGCCTTTCGATCGGGCGCCGAGGGCCACTGAAGCGCCTGGTCCAACGATGCCTTGATCAGCTCGCCCCATTGTGGATCCGGGTCGGGTATGCGGTCGACCAGCGTGCTCAGGCCGGCGATTTTTTTGAGAAAAGCTGTCCCTTGATCGGCCAGAGGCTGCAATGTGCTGTAGGTCAGACGCGCATCCAGGAGAATGCCCGCGCGTTTGGTATTGATCCCCTTGACGGCGAGAAAAAACTCGTCTCCGGGCTGCGCCTTTTCGGTCAGGATGACCCCTCGAGTCCGCCCTTCCGCAACCTGCTCGGATCTCGGTTCGCCATCCAGATAGATCTCTGCTCCATCATCCATGCTGACAGAGAATGAGACCGTGGATCCGGCGATGTCAAAACCATTGACTTTTTCCGGAATGACGATGCGTTTGCGCAGCCAGCAGACGGAATTTTCTACATCCCAGCGATTGCCGACATCGACGACCTCCCATTCGCTGTCATCAACCGCGGGATCCGCACCCTGCTCGTTTTCGCCGAACCGGTATCGCCAGCGATTGACCTGTACCTGATTGACCCGGGTCAGCGGTTTGAGATACTCGACTTTTTCATCGATCTCGTAGCGCATCCGATTCGGTGTCGCCATCAACTCGGTGTCCAATAACCAGCCGCTTCCCAGGCCGTTCAGACCCTTGACGGCGATGAGAAATTTCTCGCCGCCGGAGGCCTGAGGAGTCAAAAACACCTTGCCATACCAGTCGAAACGGTGGCGTTTCTCGCCATCGACAGAGATGATGCCTTTGTCATCCACCATGATTTTCATCCACACCGACTTGCCGGCGAGCGAATCGGGCACGGTCACCTCTTTGCGGAACCAGCAAATCGGATGAGTACCCCAGTTGTAATGCGGATCGGCCGACCGCCATTTTGAATCATCGAAATCGAGCGCCTGGGCGCCGGGGAGATCGCCGGGGTGAAATTTCCACTGTTTGACCGGAACCGAGGTTATCGGATCGAAATCCTTCATTTCGACAAACGATTCCAGCTCGAGCGTTTTCTCTGAACAGGCGAAAAAAAGGAGACCCCCCAAAACCAACAACAGTCGACCGGACATTTTTTTCGTCATGCGCATGATAAACCTCCGTGTTTGGTACGGTTTAAAAGGATGGGATTCCGGCCAATTCATCGGTCAGAAACAACAGCAAAATCCATTTTTGTTGGATAAATGGTTGCATTTGTCTATACATATGTAGTTATTTTGCTTGGCAAAGTCAAGAAAAAATCTTATTTTGCACGGTGGATTTATTATGCGGTCGGTGTAATGCCCTGTTGATCGTCATATCGCCACAAACGCGATATTTTTCGATGCAAAAAGCAAACGGTGCAGGGATTTTACCCGACCGGAGACCGTCAGCACGGCCCCGGAGGCGCTTTACCTGAGGAACCATCCAACCTAAAACTAGTATTATACAGGGTTAAGACAGGCGCGATCAACCCAGATACGTCACCGGGTAGGCGGTAAATCACCCATCGGCCATCAGAACAATCGGACCCAGGGGCGCTGTGGCACACTTTTTGGATAGAAAAGGCAGCAATCGTTCGGTTTCAGCGCAAAACGGCCCAGACAAGCCCTTTTCCGGTTTAATCCGCTGAAGCCCCTGATTAAAACTGATGGAGGAACAATCGATGAAAAAACGCTTTTGGACTATCGCTGGAATGGTTCTGCTTATGGTCTCGACTCTGCAGGCGGACTCGGGTACGCTGTTCGGATTGCGCGCCGGTTTCTATACCGACGCCGACGAGCCGTTTATCGGAGTGGAATATCTGACCGGACTCGCACCCTCGATCGATTTCAACCCCAATATCGAGTATGTGTTGATGGATCGAGTAACCTATCTGACCTTCAACCTCGATACCCACTATGACTTTTACGACCGCGCTGGCGGATTCATGTATGTCGGTGGCGGGCTGGGCCTGACCTATACCAAGTTTGAGGGCGCCTCGGAAAGCAACACCGACGCCGGCCTGAATCTCTTTGTTGGCGGCGGTTTGCTGCGCCGATCCTTTATCCCCTATGTGCAGGCCAAAGCTGTACTGGGCGATTACGATGAATTTGTCCTGGGTTTTGGCATTCGGTTCTAGAGACCGCCACCCCGGGGTGGCGAACTTGAAAGGAACAAAAAATGCCCTCAGTCCCGGATAATCCGACTCCCTCCTCATCGGGTCAACGAATGCACCTGGTGCGGGTTTTTTCCAAAGCCGGTTTGGCTACTCGGCGGGAGGCCAAGACTCTGATCCTCAGCGGACGCGTCAAGGTAAACGGGCAGGTGGTGAAACACATTTTACATTGGGTAGACCTGGATCAGGATCAAATCCTTTTTGACGATCAGCCGGTTCTAAAATTGGAGCAAAAGACCTATGTCCTGTTTCACAAACCCCGGGGCTACCTGACCACGGTCGTGGATGCGAAAAATCGGCCGACAATTTTCGATCTGTTGCCCCAGTTCAAGGAGCGAATTGTACCGGTGGGTCGTCTCGATCAGGACAGCGAAGGATTGCTCTTGCTGACCAATGACGGGCCACTTGGGGAATGGCTCATCAATCCGGACAGCCAGATCAGCAAAACATATCGCGTACTGATCAACAAACCGCTGCAAGAATCCGCTAGAGAGCGATTGCAGCAGGGCTTGCGTATCGGGCCGATTCTGACCCGACCCGCCATCGTGCAAAACCTTCCTGGTGCGGATCACTGGATTCAGATTGTGATCTGTGAAGGAAAAAAACGCCAGATCCGCCGGATGCTGCAAAAAGTCGGCTGTCGTGTCCGGCGTTTGATTCGGACCGATTTGGGACCGCTTAAATTGCAGGGGATTCCTCCCGGCGGCTGGCGAGAGTTGACGATTGCCGAAATCGAAGAATTGCACCGTCTGCGACAGGCCGGGGGCGGCGTTACCGAGCCGAATGAGGATTGCTAATTAATAATACTCCTGCTGACCAGAACCGCCAAAACCGGCAGCTGTTCAACCTCTTGGCTCCGGCTGCCTCGTTTGCCACTCTGGGGGCCTCTGTCCGATCTGTTGCAGCTTTTGCGTCGCCTCCAGCGCGGGGCATCGATTCCACTATACGAGCTACAGGTCGTTGTCGATCAACTGTTGTGCTGACCGTTTTTATTACGATTCAGGCTGTGCAGATTCGATTTGATAACAATTATATGGACATCGAACCAGAGGGATTGACATCGATTGCTCTGCAGGACACAGTTCTTGATAAATTCGATACGAGTTGGGCGCCTGTTTTCTGACCACTGTACTGATTTTGCCAGGCCTTCTCGGCGCCATCCGCCATGAACGTCACCCCGGGGAGAAAAAACTTTTGTAGTTTTTTATCGTATCTGGCAACAAATCTCTTGAAGGCAAAGAGGAACCACAGGGATGAAAAGCGACGACCAATCGGTTCAAAATTTTCTCGATCGGGTAGAAAAGCATCAGGGGATTCTGATCAAAATCGCTTCGGTTTATGCCAAAGGGGCGATCGAAAACCAGGATCTGGTGCAGGACATGCATGATCTGGAAAACCAGGTCAGCGAAAAAACCCCTCTCGTGCGCCAGCAGCGGCAAACGTTGACAAAATGGATGATTTTCAGCGCGATCATCGGTTTGCTCTTGTTCATCTGGGGGCTCTTGCGCTATCTGCACTCCTGACCCGACACCTCCCCGGGTTTCCGTTATCCCGGGGAGTTTATTCTTCCCCATCAGGCAAAACAAAATCGACAACCGCCTTGCCCACCCAGGAAAATTGGACAGACGCGACAGCGTCGCTGCGGTTTTCCGCGGTATAGGGCGAGAATCCCGGCAAGTGAACGAGTCGATACTTGAAATCCGTTTGCATAAATGCGGGATTCACAATCGTCAAACCCGTTGTCACCGGGCGATCGGTGTTGCTGCGCAGAATCAGGCGCGCTCGATCGCCGATCTCCCAGCGGATCCAGGCTTCAAAGGTGGCATAATAGAGATGGGCTTCTGCCCACGCCTCGCCCATCTCGAGTTCGCCGGTTCGAACACAATAGGCATCGTCGCCGATGCGAAAAGTCGAATACTCGACCCTGTTCTTGGACTTGATCCCGCTCAGGATCACACCCCGATCCCAATGCGACAGATAGACCATGTTTTGCTGGTCGAGAGCATAATCGCTCTCCGGTCGCTCGAGATGGTTCAGCGCCTTGAGCGCAGACAGCGCGGCGGTGAAGCGATTTTTGCGAATGACGCCCAGAGGAAGCGAAATACGCACGCTTCCCTCCTGCCGGTTTTCGGGCACCGCCGTATCGCCGGTGACCATGAGATCCAGCTCGTGATACAAAACCGCCAGTGATTCGGTTCGCATCGTCGACAAGTCGAGCGCGGGCAGATTGTCGACAATAAACCCGCGTCCCCGGGGTGTGAGCGAGTGCAAAGCCAGACCGTATTCAATCCCTTTGCCGTCGTTGTTCGATCGCTCATCGGCGATCGGAATTTTGTTGTACGTATAATTGATAAACGAGCGGTAAAAATCGCCGGCGCGGATGAATTTTTGTTGACGCTTTTCCTTGCCGTTCAACACATCATAGAGACAGCCGGCGGTCAGGCGCGTATAGAGCAAAGAGGGGCCGCCCTCGCGCTCGGCATTGGTGTGCTCTTCCCAATAGCCATCTGGATGACCGGAGCGATAGTAGCGTTCGGCAAACTCGAGGGTGAGATCGACCCAATCCGGCCGCTCGAATACCCGGCCGCAGTAGTAAATGCCCTGCATAAAAATCGCCGTATGGTTGTTGGCATAAGGTATCCACAAATCGGTGCGACCGGGCAGAAAATGATCGACATGTGCGATTGCCAGCTCGACCTGTTGGGTGACCAAATCGCGATACTTTTGCCGTCGCTTTTGATCGAGCTCGGGCTGCAAATAGGGGTAGGCGAGAGCGATATGCAGCAGCAACCGGCGCAAGGGCGTTTCCCAGAAATATTCTTCGATCTGGGTGCGGAAATAGCGCTGCAGATAGACCTGCATATTGTTTTCCACTTTATCGACCAGTCGCTGTGCGTGTGGATTTCCTCGATGCGCCAGGGGCGCCAGAACAGATAGACCCGTGGCATAATAGTCGTAATACGAGACCACGCGTTCGATCAATTTGTGCTGCGGCCTGAACCAGGACGGAATGCCTTCCTCGTCGTGATCGTAGAGGCGGGCCATCAGCGGCAGAATCGCCTCCTCGATGCGCCGTTTCTGTTCGGCGATAAAGCAGTCGTCAAGCTCATTTCGCCTCACCACCGGCCGACAAGCGGCCATTGCCGCGACTCCGGAAAGAGAGAGCCGAATAAATTCACGGCGGTTCAGTTCGCTGGACAGGGACATGCGCGACCTCGCTGGAGTATATCGATCGGTTGTTTTTGTTCTGAAAAATACAAAGAGGGTTAGAAAAAATCAAGGGATGGTTGCCAAAAAGAGAAATCTCTCCATTCCAGGCGGTACGTTGCGCCTCGAATGGGCAAACAAAACCCTTGTCTTTTTGTCCGTCACTGCTATCTTTCTGTACAAACCTTTCCGAAAAGTGACAAAACCCCTGCAATCGGGCGGAAACGAACGGCAGGGTTCACACAGAAAACAAAGAGTTGTGCCGATGTTGAAAAGAGTGGGACTGATTCTCTTGCTGGCCGATGCCCTGGTTTTTGCGCAGGAAAAAGGATTCGAGCCGGGGCCGCTGCAGACGGTGGCCCAAGTCGATCTCGAGCGCTATGCCGGCCGCTGGTAC
>JAFGJN010000225.1 GCA_016929055.1 Candidatus Zhuqueibacterota bacterium | reverse complement strand
TTGCGAAATCATTGTTGTTTATTATATAGTTAAATTGGTTGGTGCCCGGTAACTGGACACCAGTGAGAAAAAAGTTTTAAGAATCATCAAATAAATTCTTTTCCGATGGTGTTGTAATAAGGAATATATCAAAACTCGGAGTCAGGGTAGGTGCTTCAAACCGAATCCGGGTTTTATTAGAGTCGGGATTGTCGATTTAGTCGATCATGCCGGCTTGTCGCAAGTGCGTGTCGAGTGTGGGAAAAAGGGGCGTAATCGGATAGCGCGTTCGTAAACACGGGTGTGGAAAAAAGGAATCGGGTCACTCGATCAGAGGGCATGATTAGAATGAGCAGAGATGCTATGGATAACCGCGTTCCAGAAAAAAATCGATTTTTGCTGAATAGCATTGAAGCAGCAAAAATGTTGGGGGTTAATGTTTCGACGGTTAAGAGATGGACGGATGAAGGCAAACTCAATTGTCACAAAACAGCGGGTGGGCATCGGAAATTCTCGATGCAGCATCTGATTGAATTTGTCGAAAGGCATGCCGATGCCAATCCCCAGGTCAGCGTTTTTCCATTGTTAGCGGAAGACGAGCCGAGTCTGAGTTATCATATCGTCAGGGGCAATTTCGATTTTTTGGCTCACAAGGTTCTCGACTTTGTTCTGGAGGGGCGGACTGAAAGTGTACAGCAGATTCTTCATGCTCTGTACCTGGCGCAACACCCTCTGTATTTGATCTACGATCAACTCATGACACCGGTAATGCACCAGCTGGGCGCAATGTGGATAGCCGGCGAACTGGGAGTTGCAGAGGAGCATCTGGCGACACAGAGCCTTCGCGATTGTCTCATTCGTTTGCAGGGCTTGTTGCAGCCTCCTCACGTCAAGATCGGCAAGGCGATGTTGGTCAATCTTTCCTCTGAGCTGCACGATATGGCGTTGAAAATGATCGGGCATGTATTGGAACAAAGAGGTTTTCAGATCTTGTTTAGCGGACAGATTACGCCGACGGTCGACGCAGAACGGACCCTGGAAAAGTATCGTCCGGACCGGCTCTATATATCCATTACTTTTATCGCGGATGCCAAAAAGACACGGGATGAGCTGGAAAAATGGTGTCACTTTTGTGAAAAATATTCCGTGCGCGTTTTTGTGGGCGGACAGGGTTTCCCCCGGCTCCACTTTGAACATCCAGTGATTGAGCCGCCTTTGCAGAGTTTCGCCGAAATACACAAAATTTAACAGCAACGGCTCAGCGTCTGATCGACTCGAGGGCGGTACGAAAAGTCTCGATTGCTCGGATGCGTGCAAACGCATGATCGACGATCGGTTGTGGATAATCGGTGGTTCCGATTTCAGGAACCCATTTTTTGATATAGGTTTGCTGTGGATCGAATTTCTTTTCCTGTAAAAGCGGATTGAAAATTCGAAAATACGGCGCCGCATCACAACCGCTTCCTGCCGCCCATTGCCAGTTGCCGTTGTTGGACGACAGGTCATAGTCGAGCAGTTTGGCGGCGAAATAGCGCTCTCCCCACAGCCAGTCGATCAGCAAATGTTTGCTGAGAAAACCAGCGGTGATCATGCGAATGCGATTGTGCATAAAACCGGTTGTATTGAGCTCGCGCATGCCGGCATCGACGATTGGAAATCCGGTTTCGCCCCGGCACCAGAGCTCAAAGTGGGTTTCATCGTTGATCCAGGGAATGGCGGCGTATTGTGGTTTGAATGGGTGTTCGGCCACCTCGGGGAAATGGGATAAAATGCTTTTAAAGAATTCTCGCCAGATCAATTCATCCAGCCAGGTTTCATTGAGTTCGAGGGCGGTTCGCACCGCGAAGCGGGTGCTTATTGTGCCGAAACGGAGATGAACGCCCAATCGGCTGGTCCCCTGGATGCCGGGAATATCGCGGTGTCGATCATAGTTTTTAACAACAAGAGTGTTAATCTCTCTCGATGGAAAAGAAGCGCCGGTGGTTTTAAAACCGAGTTCCGACAATGGCGGGATCGGGCGTGGTTCTTGCCGGAAAAAGCGACCGGTTGTTCGGCTCGCTACCTCGGCGGCATCTTTTAGAGTAAATGCGCGTTTCCAACGATTGCGATAGGGTGTATAGACCGTATAGGGTTTGCCATCGTCTTTGAGAATCTCGTCTGCTTGGAAAATTGTTTGATCCTTGTATTGCTTGAAAACGATTTTCTCGGCCGCCAGGAGCCGGGTGATGCGCCGGTCGCGTTCAATGGCATAGGGCTCCTGATCTCGGTTGGCATAAACTGCAGAAAACGTATATTCTCGGATCAGGTCTTGCCAGGCTTGTTCGGGTGTGCTGTGACGGACGTCGAGAGTGGCGCCTCGAGCGATCAGCTCTTTTTGCAGATCGTGTAAAGACGAATGTATGAATTCCACTCGCTTGTCCTGCGGATCTTCCAGTTCATCCAGTATGTGGCGATCGAAAATAAAGATCGGCACCACGGGCAAACCGCTTTTCAGCGCATGATAAAGACCCGAGTTGTCATCCAGCCGCAGATCGCGGCGAAACCAGAATAGGGACACCGCAGTAGGAGATTCCAGCATCGATCTTCCTTTTTGGTTTACGCTTTAGTGCCGCAAAATGCGGCATTGCGGTTTAGAGTGTGCAAGTTTTCAGAAAAAGATGCATCCTATACCGTAAAATATCATCTCAATCGTAGAATAACAAGGGTAAAAACAGACTATCGAGGTGCATAGATGAAAAAATTGGTGATCCTGGGAGGCGGGACGGCAGGGACGATCATGGCCAACAAGATGTCTCAACATCTGAATCTCGATCAATGGCAAATTACCTTGATCGACAACGACCCGGTGCATTATTATCAGCCCGGATATCTTTTTATCCCCTTTGGAATATACGGTCGCAATGATGTTGCCAAACCCAAGCGCGATTTCATTCCTCCGTCAGTCGAGTTTATCCTTTCTAAAGTGGAAATGATCGAGCCCGACCAAAATCGGGTTAAACTTGAAGATAATCGAGTCATTGGCTATGACTATTTAATCGTCGCTACGGGTTCTCATCTCACCCCCGAAGAGACTGAAGGGTTGACTGGACCGGGATGGAACAAAAACATTTTTGAATTTTACACGGGCGAGGGCGCCTGTAGGCTGCAGAAATTTCTTAAACATTGGGCCGGGGGCAAACTGGTCGTCAATGTGGTGGAGATGCCGATTAAATGTCCGGTGGCACCTCTCGAGTTTTTGTTTCTGGCGGACTGGTGGTTCACCGAGCAGGGAATTCGCGACAAGGTCGATCTCTCTTTTGTGACGCCGCTTCCCGGCGCTTTTACCAAACCCAAGGCATCCCAGATCCTCGATAATTTTTTGGACAAAAAAAACATCCATTTGGTTCCGGAATTCAACATTGGCAGTGTCGATTCCGAGAACAACAAAATTGTCTCGTATGACGGCAAACAAGTTGAATACGATTTGCTGGTGACGGTGCCCACCAATATGGGATCATCCCTGATCGAGCGTTCGGGAATGGGCGATGAATTGAATTTCATCCCCACCGACAAGCATACGTTGCAATCCAAGGCACATGAAAATGTTTTCGTGATTGGCGACGCCACTGACCTGCCGAGTTCCAAGGCTGGTTCAGTGGCCCATTTTCAAGCAGATATCCTGACCGAAAACCTGTTGCGGCATATTGAAGGTCTGCCCATGCTGGAAAGGTTTGACGGCCATGCCAACTGCTTTATCGAATCGGGATTTGGCAAGGGGCTGTTGATCGATTTTAATTACGATGTCGAGCCTTTGCCGGGGAAATTTCCCCTGCCCGGAATTGGACCCTTTTCACTGCTCGAAGAAACCCAGATGAATCATTTTGGCAAAATGATGTTCCGCTGGGTCTATTGGAACCTTTTGCTCAAAGGCGCTGAACTTCCGATCGAGGCAGAGATGAATATGGCGGGCAAACGCCGCTAATCGGGCTTCTTTCAGGAGATTTGAATAGGGAGACAAGATGGATAAAGATCTCGAATTGCTGCATCAAAAAGTCGATTTTTTGACTGAACAGGTCATGTTGAACCAACGGCGCCAACAAGAGTGGGTGGAGCTGCGGCAGGATCTGACGCCTGTCGTCAATGATTTTTTTCGTACTCTGGTAACCGAGCTGGATCAGGTTGCCCCCTATTTCAGCAGCGACGACTTGCTCTATTTATTGAAAAAAATGCTGCGCAATACCCGCCAATTCATCACGCTTATCGAGCAATTGGAGAGTGCGTCGGATTTTATTCAAGATGCCACGCCGCTGAGCAAACAGGTGTTTCAGTTGCTATTGGAGAATCTGGATCAGTTGGAACGCAAAGGCTATTTCAATTTGGTCAAAGAAGCGCTGCACGTCCTGGACCAACTGGTCACAACGATCGATCCGCAGGATCTGCGGCAGGTGGCGGAGAATGTCGGATTGATAGCCGATACCATCAAGCAACTGACGCGAGCGGAAACGATGCGTAGCATGCGGAACGTTCTTGCGGCTTATGGTGATCTGAGCGCCAATCCGCCCCAGAAAACCTCGGTTTGGGCGCTGCTCAAGCAGCTCAACGATCCTGAGGTACGACGCGGGTTGGCGACAGGGATGGCAATCCTGCGGAGCTTGTCCGCGGAATCGGATATGCAAGCAGAAAAAGCAGAGTAAGGCAGGAAAGTTTTTAATACCCAATGGAAACAGTGATGAACCGGATTGGGTGCCAGACGCCGAATCCGAGGACGAAAATCGATAAAAGGAGGTCTTATGCCGACTAGAGAAATCGCAGGCAAACAGGTATCTTTGGATGATGATGGTTTTCTCGTCGATGCAACTGATTGGAGCAAAGAGGTGGCTCAGGTTTTGGCACAGGAAGAAGGAATTGCCGATCTGACCGAGGGTCATTGGAAAGTCATCGAATTTATGCGGGCGGATTTTGCCGAAAAGGGTGCGGTTCCGACGATTCGTCGCCTCAATAAAGTCGGCGGTGTGCCGACCAAGGAATTGTATGAACTGTTTCCCAATGGTCCGGCAAAAAAAGCGGCGCGTATCGCCGGCCTGGCAAAACCACAGGGGTGTGTCTGATTACAATGAGGAGAGAAATCTATGGCTGATTCAAGCGATAAAATTAATAAAGTTTCGATTGTCATCTCGCGCGGTTCGCTCGATGGCGTTTACCCGGGGCTGATCATGGCCAACGGAGCTCGGATGGAAGGGATCGAAGCAACCCTCTTTTTCACCTTTTTCGGGCTCGACGCCATCATGAAGAAAAGGCTGAAAAAGCTGCAAGTCGCCACTGTCGGCAATCCGGCGATGCATATGCCGACTCTTTTAGGCGCTCTGCCGGGCATGTCGGCTTTTGCCACGTCCATGATGAAGAGGCAGATGGAAAAACTGGACATCCCACCGGTTGACGAATTTTTGGAAATGATCAAGGACGCCGGTGCTGATCTGTATGCCTGCCGGGCGACTGTGGAAATGTTTGGTTTGACAAAGGATGACTTTGTGCCGCAGGTTGATGCCATTATCAATGTTGCCGAGTTTTATGAACGATCGGCGGGCGCCCAGATCATCTTTACCTGATATCAAAAATCACTGGTGTCCCATCGTCAGATGGGACACCAGTGATCAAAAATATATACAAGAAAAAAGGAGTGATCCCGGGATCACTCCCTTTTTTCTTGGCAGGGGTTATGTTAAAATTGTCATCGCCACCCTGGCGGGTAGGGTGAAGAGATTAAAGATCGCGTGATAAGCAACAAGCCTGACACCCAACCGCAGGTCACGTCCCGTTTTCCGCTATCTAATTGTTGTAGGATTCAATAGGCGGACACGCGCAGACTGGGTTACGATCGCCGGCAGTGTTGTCGATGCGTCCGACGGGCGGCCAGAATTTTTGGTCACGCAAATAGGGCAAGGGAAATGCCGCCTGTTCGCGCGTATAGGGGTGGTCCCAAGTGTCGGCCACAGCGATTGCTGCGGTATGTGGTGCGTTTTTAAGCGGGTTGTCTTTCATATTCGCCTTGCCATCCCGGATCTGCATGATCTCGCCATGAATCTGCAGCATGGCGGCGCAGAAACGATCGAGTTCAGCCTTGTCTTCGCTCTCTGTTGGTTCAATCATAAAGGTGCCGGGCACGGGAAAAGAGACCGTCGGCGCATGAAAGCCGTAATCCATCAGCCGTTTGGCCACATCCTCGGCTTCGATACCGAACTCTTTAAAGGGGCGAAGATCGACGATCATTTCATGTGCCACTCGACCGTTTTCCCCTTTATAGAGAATTGGAAAATGGTTTTGCAGTCGGGCGAGTATATAGTTGGCGTTGAGAATGGCGAATTGGCTGGCACGCTCGAGGCCTTTGCCCCCCATCATTCGAATATAGGCATGGGAGATCAGCAAGATGCTGGCGCTTCCATATGGTGCCGAAGCCACGGCAGGAATAGCCGAAGGGGAATGATCTTCGGCTACATGTCCCGGCAGAAAAGGAGTCAAATGGGGTGCCGCGCAGATGGGACCCGCTCCGGGGCCGCCTCCGCCGTGGGGTATGGCAAAAGTTTTATGCAAGTTGAGATGGCAGACATCGGCACCGATACGGGCAGGGCTGGTCAGACCGACTTGTGCATTCATATTGGCGCCGTCCATATACA
>JAFGJN010000224.1 GCA_016929055.1 Candidatus Zhuqueibacterota bacterium | reverse complement strand
TCGATGGCGGAAAAAAGTACTGCCATACCGGTCGCTGGTTCCTGAAAAGCTGACAGAATGCAGGTGTTTCCGTGTTGCGCACTGCGGGTGGCCGGCAGCTCCGTTTCTGTGACGCGGATAAAGGGCTCATCGGCATAGATGGTTTGCAAACGATCGAGCAGGTCTGCTGTGGATGCCTGGCGGTTGAGGCGGAAATAAACAGTGGCATAGAGGCCACGGCCCATGGGAATCAGGTGCGGTGTAAAGAGAACCTGGACGTCGTCCCCGGCCTGTTCGGCTGCCTGGCTCTCGATTTCTCCCACATGTCGATGTTGGCGGCCGGGTTTGTAAGCCGAAACGCTTTCGTGCGCTTGGAAAAAATGAGTGCTCTTGCTCGGCGATTTGCCAGCGCCCGAAATGCCTGATTTGGCATCCGCGATAATCGGCCTGCTGCAGTCGACCCATCCGGACTGCAAAAAGGGGAGCAGCGCCAAAAGAATGGCGGTGGGATAACAGCCCGGATTGCCGACGATTTCAGCGCTGCGGATTTTATCGCGATACCATTCGGGCAGGCCATAAACCGCATGGGCCAAGAGTTCGCTTGCCGTATGAGGTTGGTGGTACCAGAGGCGGTAGGTTTCCGGCGACGCAAAACGAAAATCCGCCCCCAGGTCGATGATTTTTCCCTGGCGGCGGAAACACGTCTGCGCGATTCGAGCCGATTCGCCGGCAGGCAGACACAGAAAGATCAGATCGGCTTCCAGGTGTTGGGCCTGGGCGGCGGTCACCAGTTCGATGTCGGCGGATTGGACCAACCGCGGATAGAGTGCCCCCAGGCGGGTTCCGGTTTCCCGTTCCGACGTTGCAAAGACCACCCGGACACCCTCATGGCGTTCAGCCAGCAACAGCAACTCTTCGCCGGTGTATCCGGTGGCGCCATAGATTCCGATTCGGCAGCTCACGTTTATTCTACTCCATTTTCGCGTTTGAGCAATACGCTCAGTTCTTTGGACCGATTCGTTGCGGTTTCGACAGCGCGGATCAACATCGGACGCAGACCGCTGGTTTCCAGCTCTTTGATGGCAGCGATGGCTGTTCCGCCGGGGGTGGTCACCTGGTCGCGCAAAACGGCCGGGTGAATCCGTGTTTCCTGAACCAGACGGGCCGACCCGAGAACCGTTTGCGTCGCCAATCGGATGGCCACATCGCGTGGCAGACCCATCATGACGCCGCCGTCGGTCAGGGCTTCAATGATCATATAGATGTACGACGGCCCGCTGCCGCTCAGTCCCGTGACCACATCCATCTGCGATTCAGCGACCACTTCAACCCGTCCGATGGACTCGAATATTTGCGTGGCGATCAGCCGATGTTCTTCCTGGGTGTATTTGCCCATGCAGATGGCCGAGGCCGCTGAACGCACCACAGCCGGAATGTTGGGCATGGCTCGCACCACCGGATTCTTGCTCTGCAGTACTTGTGTGATCGTATCGGTTGTGATGCCGGCTAAAATTGAAATGAGCAATTGGTTTTCGTGAATCTCTTCTCTGATTTCGCTCAGCACATCGCTGATGGTTTGTGGCTTGACACAGAAAATGATCACGTCCGCATCGGCTACGGCCAGAGTATTGTCGGCAGTGGTGCGGATTTTCCATTTTTCATTCAATTCAACCAGGCGGTCGGCGCGAACATCGGTCGCTGTCAGGTTGGCAGGATCGGTCAATTCGGCGCTCAACAGGCCTCCCAGAAGCGCTTCGCCCATGTTGCCTGCACCGATGAATGTGATTTTTTTCGAAAACAGCACGCTTGACTCCGGTGGTTTAGGTATGATAGTCGGCATTGATTTTTATATAGTCGTAGGAAAGATCACAGGTATAGACCCGCGCATCGGCCGATCCGGCCCCGAGGCTAGCTTCTATTTCGATTTCGGCCTCCTCCAGGGCTTGTTTCATGGCCTGCGTGTCGTAATCGATGGCCCGGCCTTGGACGGCGACGGATATCCCGGCAAATGAAATCCGGATCTTTTCCGGCTCCAGGCTCACCTCGCTGGCGCCCAGCGCGGATATCACCCTTCCCCAGTTGGGATCGCGTCCGAAAATAGCGGTTTTTACCAGCAGCGAATTGGCCACGGCCCGCGCGGCGCGATCCGCCTCTTTGGCAGTGGCCGCTTCGCGTATGGTTACGGTGATCAATTTGGTTGCACCTTCTCCGTCGCGCGCTGTTTCTCTGGCCAACATTACCGCCAGCTTGTCCAGCGCGGACTGAAAGACGGCAAAATCCGCATTTTGAGTTTTGATCGGTTCGTTGCCGCAGTGGCCGTTGGCGAGAAAAAAGAGACAATCGTTGGTGCTCGTTTCGCCGTCGACGGTCAAGGTGTTGAAACTCTTGTCTGCGCTGTTGCGCAATGCTTGCTGAAGCAGGCCGGACTCGATGGCACAATCGGTGGTAAAAACCGCGATCAGGGTAGCCAGACGCGGATGAATCATGCCGCTGCCTTTGGCCATAGCCCCGATCCGGCAGCGCTTGCCGTCGATGGTGCATTCGATCGCCGCGCTCTTGGGTCGAGTGTCCGTGGTCATGATGGCGCGGGCCGCTTGAAGGCCGCCTTTAGCGTTCAATTGCTGCACCGCTTTCTCTATGCCTGGTTCGATCTTGTCCATGGGCAAAAAATGGCCGATCACACCGGTTGATGCGATCAAGGTCTGTTCGACCGGGATGTTTGCGATTTCAGCGAGTTGTTGTGCCATGCGGCGGGCGTCCTGCAGGCCGCGATCACCGGTGCAAGCGTTGGCATTGCCGCTGTTGATGAGAACGGCGCGCGCAATACCGCCAACGATGTGCTGCTGGCTTAACTGAATCGGCGCTGCACAGAGTTTATTGCGGGTAAAGAGCCCGGCTGTCGATGCTGCCGTTTCGCTGAACACCAGAGCCAGATCTGGTGCCTGCGCCTTGATGCCGCAGGCGATGCCGCTGGCAGAAAAACCCCGCGGCGAGGTTATGGAACCGTTTTCGATAATCTCCACTCTTGATTTCCTGTTAAAAATCGTCCGTATCCTTCATGAGTTTATAGGTGACGCTGTCCACCAACGCTTGCCAGCTCGCTTCGATTATATTCTCCGAAACACCGACGGTTCCCCATATTGATTTTTCATCGGCTGTTTCGATAAAGACTCGAACCTTTGCCGCCGTGGCCGCCTCGCTGTTGAGAACCCGCACTTTATAATCCACCAGAGTGGTCTTTTTCAGCGAGGGGTAAAAGGGCTCAAGCGCCTTGCGCAGCGCTTTGTCCAGCGCATCCACCGGACCGTTTCCTTCGGCGGCGGTGTGCTCGAGCACACCGCCTACGCGAATCTTGAGCACGGCTTCGGAAAGCGGCTCCACCTGCTGCTGCTTATCGATGGTCACTCGGGCGCTGACCAATTCGAAAAAGGGCTGCCATTCACCGGTGGCT
The DNA here is from genome assembly GCA_016929055.1 of Candidatus Zhuqueibacterota bacterium. Classification (GTDB taxonomy): domain Bacteria; phylum Zhuqueibacterota; class Zhuqueibacteria; order Residuimicrobiales; family Oceaniaggregativiventaceae; genus Sulfursilanivivens. Next base: position 21,670 of record JAFGJN010000224.1, on the reverse strand, counting down.
TTTTTGAGCAGCACCTGGAGAGAGCCATCGGCACCTTCGAATTGATAACCCAAATGCTCCAGATGTTTGAGACGATCGAGAAATTCCCGCACCTGCTTTTTCGAACTTTTGATGTCGATGCCCATCTGTTCCGCTTTGCTGAGAATATTGCTCTGGCCGGATTGGTCCGAAATCAAAACCCGTTGATGGTTGCCGACGGTTTGGGGATCGATGTGTTCGTACATGCGCCGGTTGCGGCGGATGGCGCTGACATGGATACCGCCCTTGTGCGCAAAGGCGCTGTTGCCGACGTAAGGCGATTCTTCCCGATGGGGAATGTTGGCAATCTCGCTGACCAATCGTGAGACATAGGTCAATTTTTCGAGTCGAATTTTGGGTGACAGACGTTGATCGGTTTTCAACGCCAGGTTGGCTAGCACCGAACAGAGATTGGCGTTGCCGCACCGTTCTCCCAATCCGTTGATCGTGCCTTGCACATGCCTCAGACCTGCCTTGACGGCCGCTAAAGAGTTGGCGACGGCTGTGTCGCTGTCGTTGTGGGCATGGATGCCCAAACGAATCTGCGCGAATTCGTTCTGTACCGCCTGAATGATCTGCACCAGGTGATCGGGCAGGGTGCCGCCATTGGTATCGCATAAAACAACGGAATCCGCCCCCGCTTTTAGAGCGGCGGCCAGAGTCTGCAGGGCATAATCTGCATTGGCGAGGTAACCATCGAAAAAGTGTTCCGCATCATAGATCACCTCCCGACCGTGATCTTTGAGAAAAGCCACCGAGTCGGCGATCAGCTGCAGATTGATTTCCAGGGTGGTGCAAAGTCCGTCGGTGACGTGAAAATCCCACGATTTCCCAAAAATGGTGACGACGGGCGTGCCGGTTTCGATCAGCCGTGTGAGATTGATGTCTTGTCGGACAGGCGAGTCCACTCGACGGGTGCTGCCAAATGCGGCGAGTTTGGCGTTCTGAAATTCCAGTCCGGCGGCTCGCTCAAAGAATTCAATATCTTTGGGATTGGATCCGGGCCAACCGCCTTCGATGTAATCAACACCAAACCGATCGAGCTCTGAGGCGATTTGCAATTTGTCGAGAGCAGAAAATGATACACCTTCGCTTTGCGAGCCGTCGCGCAGGGTTGTGTCATAGATAACCAGGTCGGCATTCATTGGTTTTTTCCTTCGATTGCCTGACAGATTCGGTCGCCCATCTCCCGGGTGCCGATCGCTCGGCTCTTGGATGTAGCGATGTCACGGGTGCGGCAGCCGTTGTTTAACACTCGGCTGATCGCCTCTTCGATCCGGTCGGCTTCCGCACCCCGGTCAAGGCTGTGGCGCAGCATCATGGCACACGACGCGATTGTGGCGATCGGATTGGCGATGTTTTGACCAGCGATGTCCGGTGCTGATCCGTGTACCGGTTCATAGACAGCCGTCTCTTTGCCGATGCTGGCGGAAGGGAGCATGCCCAATGATCCAGTCAACATGGCCGCCTCGTCGCTGAGGATATCGCCAAAGAGATTGCCGGTGAGAATGACATCGAAAAGGCGTGGATTGCGGATGAGCTGCATGGCGGCATTGTCGACATAGAGGTGCTGCAATTCGACATCCGGATAATCGGCAGCGATTTCGGTCACCACAGCGCGCCAGAGCTGGGAAACGTGCAAGACATTGGCTTTGTCCACGGAGGTGACCAATTTTCGGCGTTTGCGTGCGGCTTCAAAGGCCAGTCGAGCAATTCGTTCAATTTCTCCTCGTGAATACACCATGGTGTTGAATGCCCGGTCGCCTTTAAAACCGCGCGGTTCGCCGAAATAAAGCCCGCCGGTCAATTCGCGCACGATCAACAGATCAGTTCCTTTAACCACCCGGCTTTTAAGAGTGGACGCGGAAACCAGACTCGGAAAAATTCGGGCCGGGCGTAAATTGGCATAGAGGCCTAAATCCTGGCGCAGCCGAAGCAAGCCGCGCTCCGGGCGTTTGTCGGCGGGCAAATCGTCCCAGCGCGGATCGCCGATCGCACCCAATAACACCGCATCGCAGGCGCGGCAGACCTCGAACGTCTGTTTCGGAAACGGGTCATTGTATTTTTCAAGCGCCGCACCACCGATAAGTGCCTCTTGAAATTCGATTGCAAATCCGGACCGCTTGGTCGTACTCTGCAGAACGCGCACGCCTTCGGCAACCACTTCAGGGCCGATGCCGTCTCCCGGCAGCAGAGCGATTCTATATTTCTCCATGGATCGCTTCCGTTCGTTGGTAAGAGAGTTTATCGTGTCAGAATGCGGTTAACCGCATTGAGATATGCCAGGATGCTCGCCTCGATTACATCGGTGCTGGCACCACGACCGACATAATGGCGCTCTTCATGTTTGACCCGGACGCTTACTTCGCCCATAGCGTTTTTGCCTTCGGTCACGCCGCGCAGGGTATAATTTTGCAGCTGCATGGGAAGCTGCACGATGCGGTCGATCGCTTTATAGGCTGCATCCACAGGGCCGTCGCCCACCGAGGCCTCCTGGAAAATCTGGTCGTCGCGCTGCAACTGGATAGTGGCACTGGGCAGCGCTCGGTTGCCGCTGAGGATGTGAAAATAATCGAGCTGATAGACCTCTTTTTGCAGCGCATCGCCGACAACCAGGGCGATCAGATCTTCGTCGTACACTTCCTTTTTTTTGTCTGCTACTTCGAGAAAGCGTTCATAGATGTGATCGATTTCCGGCTTGGACAATTGATAGCCCAGTTCGCCCAGACGCTGTTTGAGGCCATGCCGGCCGGAATGGCGGCCAAGCACAATCCGATTCGCCTCGAGTCCCACATCCTGGGGTCTCATAATTTCATAAGTCGAGGCATCTTTGATGACAGCATCCTGATGAATACCCGACTCGTGCGCAAAAGCGTTGCTGCCGACAATGGCTTTGTTGGGCTGGATCAGCAATCCGGTCAGACTGCTGACCAGCCGGCTGGTGCGCATGATTTCTTCGGTGCGGATTTTGGTTGTTTTTTTATAAAAATCGCTTCGGGTTTTTAGCGCCATGACGACCTCTTCCAGGGAGGCGTTCCCGGCGCGTTCGCCCACACCGTTCATGGTCACTTCTGCCTGTTGGGCGCCGTTGTAGATGGCCGAGAGGGTGTTGGCCACTGCCAGACCTAGATCGTTGTGGCAATGTACGCTGAGAATGACTTTGTGTATGTTGGGAACACGCTCGCGAATTTCGGCGATCAACTGACCAAATTCGTCTGGATTGGAATAACCGACGGTGTCGGGAATATTGATCACCGTTGCACCCGCGTCGATAGTCGCTTCGACAATGCGGAAGAGAAATTCCTTGCCGGTGCGGGCCGAGTCTTCGGGGGAAAATTCGATATCGTTAAAATATTTCTTCGCCCGCCGTACGCCTGCCACCGCCATTTCCAGGATTTCATCCTCGTTTTTTTTGAATTTTTTCTCGAGATGGATCTTGGACGTGGCGGCAAAGACATGAATGCGCGGTTTTTTCGCCTTTTCCAGGGCCTGGGCAGCGCGATCGATGTCGATTTCTACACACCGGGCCAGCGCCACGATGGTTGGGCCTTTGACTTCTTCGGCGATCATGCGGGTCGCATCGAATTGCACCTGGGAAGAAACCGGAAAGCCGGCTTCGATGGCATCGACGTTGAGGCGCGCCAGCTGATGGGCGATGGTCAGTTTGTCCTGCAGATTCAGGCTGGCACCCGGCGATTGTTCGCCGTCTCTCAGAGTCGTATCGAAAATATAAACTCGATTTTTCATGCTTTGCCCCGTGTTAAGGTTTGGGTATCCAACTCATCATGTCGCGCAACTTGGCGCCGACCTGTTCGATATTCGATTCCTGCATCAGGCGACGCAAGGCTTTGAATTTTGGTGCATTTGCCTGGTTTTCCAGGATCCATTCGCCGGCAAATTCACCGGTGCGGATCTCTTGCAAAATCTTTTTCATCGCTTCTTTGCTCTCTTTGCCGACAACGCGTGGACCCCGGGTTAATCCGCCGTATTCAGCCGTGTCGCTGACCGAGTAGAACATGCGCGACATTCCGCCTTCATAGATCAAATCGACGATGAGTTTCATCTCGTGCAGACACTCAAAGTAGGCGATTTCGGGAGTATAGCCCGCTTCCACCAGGGTTTCAAATCCCGAGCGGATCAGCTCCCAGATACCACCGCACAGCACGGCTTGTTCGCCAAAAAGATCGGTTTCCGTCTCTTCGCGAAAGCTCGTTTCGATCACGCCGGCGCGGGTTCCGCCGATGCCTTTGGAATAGGCCAGGGCTATGGCTTGTGCCTTGCCGCTGGCATCCTGTGCAACGGCGATGAGGTTGGGCACACCCCGACCTTCCTGGTATTGGCGACGCACCAGATGGCCTGGCCCTTTGGGCGCGATCATGATCACATCGACATCGGCAGGGGGGCGGATCTGGTCGTAATGGATATTGAATCCGTGTGCAAATGCCAAGACACGGCCAGCCTTGAGAGAGGGCAATACAGCTTCGCTAAACACACCGGGTTGTGCCATGTCCGGAACCAGCATCATGATCACATCCGCATCTTTGGCCGCCTCGACACAGGTTCGGACCGTCAGGCCGTCAGCCTCGGCTTTTTTCCAGGAAGAACTGCCGGGATAGAGCCCGACCACGACAGAAACGCCGGACTCGTTGAGATTCAATGCATGGGCATGGCCCTGGCTTCCATAACCGAGTACAGCCACAGTTTTCCCGGACAATAAATTCAGATCCGCATCGGCATCATAGTAAACCTTCATGAGGGCTCTCCTCTGTTTTGTTGGGATTTGAATGGTTCGGCGAAGCGAGCGATCAGTTTTTGCCGTTCGAGTCGCGTACCATGGCGATTGCGCCGGTTCGTGCGATGGCCTGCACGCCAAAGGGCTGCAGGGTATCGAGAAACGCGTTGATTTTGGGTTCACTTCCAGTCAATTCGAGCGTCATCGAACGGTTGCTGATATCGACGACCTTGGCTCGAAAAATATTGACCAGTTGCGAAATGTCGGGGCGTTTGCTCGGCGGACAATAGACTTTGACTAAAACCAGTTCCCGGCCGACATAGTGGGTTTCGGTGACGTCGGATACGTGAATGACATCGACCAATTTGTTGAGCTGTTTGTTTACCTGCTCGATGATCCAGTCGTCTCCGCGCACCACCAGCGTCATGTGAGCGGTGTCCGAGTCCATTTTGCCGACACTCAAACTCTCGATGTTGAAACCTCGGGCGCTGAACAAGCCGGCTATTCGTGCCAGGACACCGGCGCTGTTTTCGACTTCCAGATTGATGATGTGTCTCATTAGGCCATCCCTCGCAGCATTTGATGAATGGGTGCGCCTGTCGGCACCATCGGATAGACATTCTCTTCTTTGTCGATCGCCACTTCCACCAGGACCGGTCCCGGAGTGGCGATCGCGGTTTCGAGCACATCGTTGACCTGATCGTTGTGGTCGATGAAAAAGCCGGATGCGCCATATGCCTCGGCGAGCTTGACAAAATTGGGTACATAGGCTGGTGGACAGTGGTCCGGATTTTGATCGCAATCGGGCGGACAAGTGGTTCTGCGGTTCAGGCAGATCTGCGAAAATCGGCGATCATAAAAAATCGACTGCCATTGCCGTACCATACCCAGCGAATGGTTGTTGAGAATGATCACTTTGATCGGCAGGTTGTGAAGCACAGCGGTCGCCAATTCCTGAATATTCATCTGAATGCTGCCGTCTCCGGCGATGTCGATGACCAATTTGTCTGGACAGGCCACCTGGGCGCCGATTGCAGCCGGAAAGCCATATCCCATCGTGCCCAGACCGCCAGAAGTGAGAAAGGAGCGGGAATGGCGGAAATTGAAGAATTGCGCCGTCCACATTTGGTTTTGTCCCACCTCGGTGCAGATGATCGCGTCGTGGCGCGTCAGGTCGGCCAGCCGTTCGATGATGTATTGCGGCTGGACCTTGCCCGATTGGGAGTAGCGCAACGGGTGTTGTTGCTTCCAGTTTTGGGTTTGCTGCAGCCATTCCGGGTTTTTGCGCGGTTTGAGCAACGGATTGAGATCGCGCAACACGGTTTTTATGTCGCCCACAACCGGAATCGTCACCTGGACGTTTTTGCGAATCGAGGTAGGATCGACGTCGATGTGAATGATCTGCGCAGCAGGCGCGAATTTGTCCACCTTGCCGGTGACCCGGTCATCAAAGCGAACACCAACGGCAATCAACAGATCCGCTTCCTGAACCGCATAATTGGCGTACTCTGTGCCGTGCATACCCAGCATTTTGAGTGCGTGGCTGTGCTGTTCCGGGAAAACGCCCAATCCCATGAGCGATGTGGTTACCGGCGCATCGATGATCGATGAAAGCTGGCGAATCTCTTCCTGGGCGTTGCTGCTGACCACACCGCCTCCGGCGAAAATCACCGGTTTGCGGCTTTTTTCGATCAGCCGCGCCGCTTTTTTCAGCTGCTGGATGTTGCCTTTGAGCGTCGGACGATACGAGCGCAACTCGATTTGCTCCGGATAGGGAGCCATCACTTCCGCCTGTTGGATGTCCTTGGGTATATCGACCAGTACAGGGCCTGGACGGCCCGAACGGGCAATGTAAAAGGCCGCTTTGAGCGTTCGGGGTAAATCCTCGGGATCCTTGACCATAAAATTGTGCTTGGTGATCGATCGGGTGATGCCGCAGATGTCCACCTCCTGAAAGGCATCGTTGCCGATCAGATGAGTTGCCACTTGCCCGGTCAAAACCACGAGCGGAATTGAATCCATGTGCGCTGTGGCGATTCCCGTCACCACATTGGTCGCTCCGGGGCCTGATGTGGCCAGACAGACGCCGACCTTGCCGGATGCGCGCGCGAAACCATCAGCCGCATGAACGGCGCCCTGTTCGTGGCGGGTGAGATAGAAAGGAATGTCGCTTTCCTTCAATCTGTCAAAGATGTCGATGACTGTTCCCCCCGGATAGCCAAAGAGCGCTTTGACGCCTTCCGCTTTCAATGCTTCAATAATCAGTTGCGCACCTTTCATCAACCCACCTCCTCGGATTATCCGGTAATTGCCTGCTTCCCTATGCAGGAATGAATCCTCTGCTGTGGCGATGCAAGAGATCGGTTCAAATCAGGTGCTGAACGAGAGCGATAGTGGAGCGGTGTAAATTTGAGTGGGAACCTCTTGCATCGATTGTTTAACGGAGCGGTCGTAGCAAGAGGCCTAGAATAGCCAGGTCTAGCGCGCTAAGGCGTAGGCCGTAACGGCGCAATAAAGCGAGATTGCGGATGCGAGGGGTCACCCGGACAGTCGTCTCACCTGTCCCATTGGAGACGAATTTGTTTGTTTTTGTCAACAGAGTGCCCATCGATTCACAACTTGAAGAAATTCAATCGAGCCAACCGTCCGATTACAGAAATGGAAGGCTCCGGACGCTTACCGAATTTCGAAATAAAGCAGTTGATTTTATTTCGTTTGTAAATGGTGTCGCGCACGGATACTTTTTCTTAATTTAAAGGAATATTTCTTAAAGTCAATAAAAAAATTAGGAAAGATAGAGATTCTGTGATAAAGGTTAAGTCGATACGCCGAATTTCGTGTAAAATATTTAGTGCCTGACGGAGTGTTTTTCACTCGGTTTGGGTCGTTGTGCTGCTCAAATCTTGACGAGGAGCAGGAAGAGGAAAATGCACTTGATTTGCAGCGTATGAATGGCTATGTTTGAAAAGTTCTGATAGTACCGTGATTTGGATGTGATCGAGAAGATTTTCGCATGCACAGGGTAGCAAAAACGATCGCCATTTGGGCGTTTTTTTTGTTTTGGTTAGCCGTCGGTGGATTGCAACTGTTGGCGTGGAGCGGCTTGCGCTATCGTTTCTGGGGCGAGGTTCCACTTTTGGAAATGGCGGCCAATGTATTGGAGGATACCCTCTGGCTGCCGATCGCCATCGCCCTGCCGATCTATCTGGTCGGTCAGATTCGCGGATATTTTTCTCGCGCTATTGCGGTTGTGATGGTCCTGATCGCGGCTGCCGTCGGATTCGCTTTTCTCGTCGGCGCACCCGAATCGTTTCGCTGGTTGTTTTTGCCGATCGTGCTTTTTTTCTTTTTTTTGATTCGGCGAGTCTGCAAAGAGAGGCAGTTGTCTGCCGACGTCTTTGCATATACTCTGGTGATCTTGTTTTTGGCAGGACATTACCGCTTCCAGCTGCTTCCCTTTTCCTTGTCGGGGATTGGTTGTCAGGAGGAGACTTTAACGGCGATCAGCTACAATATTTCCGTTTCTCGACCGGCAGAGATGCGTCGGCAGGTGATCGATCAGATACAGGAACTCTTGCCGGATTTTGTCTTTATCCAGGAAATCAATTCGCATGATCGAACACTTTTCCGCCGCGAGCTTGGACAAGCGTATCCACATCAGCTTTGGGCCGATCGATCCGAAAATTACAACGGCGGCGTCATTCTGTCGCGTTTGCCGTTTGAACTGGCGGAGAATATCAATGTTCACACGCCGTACATGTCTTCCCACACCAATGTCAATCACGCCGTGGTTCGTCTTGGCGAACGGCCGATTCATCTGCTCAATTGTCATCTTTACCCCAGCGGCCACTCGTTTATCCGTTTTCTTTTCGGTCAAATGGATGCCACCTCTTTCAGCCGGGAAACACAACGGGTTTATCAAAGGCGGCTGGTTGAAGCGATGCAGATTTTTCATAAAGTGGTGCAAATCTCGGGAACAGTGGTTCTGGCAGGGGATTTTAATGATACACCCAATAGCCGGATCTACCGTTTGTTCTCAACAGAGCTCGATAATGCCTATCAGCAGGCGGGTTGGGGAATCGGAATGACCTTTGGCGAGCAACCTTTGTACCAGGCCTTGCATCCGCGGTTGAAATTTTTGGCCATGGATTTTGTGCGTATTGATCATATCTTTTGTTCGCCGGATGTACGCATCTGTTCGGCTCGTGTATTGCCCCTCAAGGCTTCGGATCATAAGCCACAGATCGTAAAAATGAGATTTACCTCCGCTTCAGCATCGACCGGCCGCTGATCCGGCAGAAAGGCGGGTAGGATGTTAAAAAAATGTTTGCTGCACTGTTGGGTGTTTTGGCTGTTGCTTGCCGCATCGCTCGGTTGGGGCCAAAGCGTGCAGGATGCGGTGCAGCTGTGGCGCGGAGGAGACCTGGACGGCTCGGCGGATCTGCTGCGTCGGCTGGTGCACCAAAACGACCACGGCCTGCAGGCCATGCTTTTACTGGGTCAATTGGAAACCGTTCGTCGCAATTGGTCTGACGGCATCGAATGGCTGGATCGAGCGGAAAAAAACGGTGCCACCGACTTGAGTGTGCCCTACTACCGCGGCATCTGCTATCGTCAGCGCGCTTTGACGCGTATTCTGATCTGGCGTAACGCCGACTGGAAGGCGGCCGAGAAAAACTTTCTCGCCGTTATCGAGAACGAACCGACCTATGGCCGCATCTGGATCGAATATGCGGCACTGCAAAAAGACCGTGAAAAATATTATGACGCTGTCGAGTTGGCCGAGAAACAGCTCTTCTATCATCCACTGCAGAGTGAAGCTGAGGTCTATCTCAACTATCTCTATGAAGTGCTTTTACATCATGAAAAACCAAAAACCTGGCTCTTGCAGAGAAGCGACTATCGTTCACGTTTTTTTCTCGGGCAGACCTATAGCCGAGAAGGCCAGCCGGATTCGGCCCAGGCAATCTATGACGCCCTGCTGCGGGATCCCCTTTCGCGGCTTTCGCCGGTTCCGATCTACCTGGCGCTGGCGCGACTCGCAGTTCAACGGGACGACAACGAGGGCGTTCAGCACCATGCCGACTGTGCGATCGATACGATTCACTATGAAATCGATGCCGAACTCTATTTCGATGCGGTAAAGACAATTTTTACCGACGATGAGCTGGCCCGCTATCAATCCTTGTCGAATTTGACCCATAAAAAACTGTTTTTTCGCTGGCTGTGGGAACGACGCAATCCGCTCCCCGGCACAACGCCCAATTACCGTCTGGTGGAACATTTTCGTCGACTTTCGATAGCCGAGCAGGAATACTGGTATGACGGTGTACGCTCCTGGTTTAACGACCCTGACAAACTCGGAAGACTGAACTATCCGCGGATATTCTTTCTCAACCGCCGATTTAACGACAAGGGATTGGTTTTTATCCGTCACGGCGAGCCGCACGATCGAGCTTTTCAGATCGGAGCTGACCTTCCCGACAACGAGTCGTGGCTCTACCGCGACGATGGTAGGCACGGTAAACTGATCTACCATTTCATCCTCGACGAAAATGCTGTGGGCAACAACTGGCGGTTGACCCCCGGTTTGCCTGTTGCACTCTATAAAAGTCGGGAAGAATGGGATCCTCTTTATCAGATCGCTCGAGTTATGAGTCCTCTTGACATCGTCCAAAGAGAGGAAGAGATCAAGCGCAAGTCCGAGACCAGTGTGACGATCGGGCTAAATTCGGATCGCCATACCTGGGGCAAAAAGGTGCAATCGATTGCGATTCCCTATTATCTGGCCACGTTTTTTGTCGATCGCGAGTTGAATCGCACCGAGTGTTATTTTGGTCTGGAAATGGAACAGGTTTTCGGCGATACCACTGCGGTCGCCGACAGCGATACAGTCTATTTTCAAGTAGCTGCTCTGGATAGCAGCGGCAAGCGTGTGTTTCTTCATGACAGGCCGATCAGTGCCCTGGAAATCAAAGAGTCGAGCGATTCGCTTGGTCTGTGGATCGGGCAGGTTGAGCTGTTGCTGCCCCCTCAGCCTCTGCGTTTTACCTTGCACTGTCGGTTGCAACAGGCGGACCGGGTTGGCGGTTATTTTTTCCCGTATCCTGCAAAAATTCTGGACTCGGCACAGGTGCAAATCAGCGATATCCTGCTCGCCTCATCGATCGTCGAAAGTGAAAAAATTGGCGAGTTTTCCAGAGAGGGTCTGCGGATTCTTCCGCAACCCGACCGGTTTTTTGACCGTAACAAACCGGTCTATGTCTATTACGAACTTTACAATCTGCCTCTCGATGCACGCGGACAGGTGCTCTATCAATTGGAATACCGGGTGCGAAGCGAACGCGATCCTGATCGCGGCCTTTTGCGCAAAATCGGCGACTTGTTTTCAGGGAGCCGCGAACGGATCTATAACCGGGTCGAGCGCAGCAGCCGCCAAAGCACGATCCGGGATTATCTCGCTCTCGATCTCGGCCGCCTTTCTCCGGGTTCCTATGAACTGCAGGTGGGTGTGGATCTGGACGGAAAAGAGCCAAACGACAGCGCGCGGATCCGTTTTCGTCTTCGCGAGTGAATCGACTGCGGTGCTTTTGCGTGCGAACCGATTTACGATGTTTTTGGCAAGAGCGGCTGATAGCACAAAAAGGATGGAGATAATGGAGCAAAAATACCAAAGTCCCCTGCCCACTGCGGAAGAATTGGATTTGGTTGAAAATTTATACGAGTATATCATACCCAAATTCCGCGAAGCGAACGATATTGTGGTCTCGATGCTCGATTTTAATGCCGAGCAGTCGCTTCGTATCATCGACCTCGGGTGCGGATTCGGCAATTTGAGCGCGCGGGTGCTGCAAATGTTTCCGCACGCCGTGGTTTTTGGACTTGACGACCAGCCGGCAATCCTGGAACGGGCTCGCCGGCGCTTGGAGGAATTTGACGACCGGTTTGTCGCCTTTGCGCGCGATTTCAATGACAACACCTGGCACGAAGGACTCGAGCAAGTCGATGCCGTGGTTTCGACTTTTACTCTGGACTATTTGACGGAAGCGCGACATCGCGACCTGATCCACGAAGCGGCGGCGCTTTTAAATCCCGGCGGGCGTTGGGTGGGCTGTGAATTTTTTCGAGCCAAAGATGATCGCATCAATCGCGTTTTTCACGACATCGAGGTCCAATTGGTCCAGGAAAAAATGCGCGAGGGCGCGGTTACTCGGGACGAAATAGAGCGGCTTTCCGAGTCGACAATCCTGCGAAGAAATCATTACGTGGTCGATGCGGCGCAAAAAATGCACTGGCTGCAGGAAGCCGGACTCAAAACGCTCGACATTCCCTGGAAATTTCTCAATTTGACCATCCTTGGCGCTGTCAAATAACCGTGCCATCGAACCACCCGATGTCACTTGACTTTAAAGGTGATCTTTCTTACCTTTTCAGTTACTCTACCAGGCCGAACTCTCCAACTTTGATTTTTTTCCGATAGGGTTGCCGGCTGATACATTAAAACAAAAAAACAGGAAGAACTATGGATCTGCAGAAATTGCTGGAACTTTTGCCGGAAAAACGTATTGCCGGTGAGGTGAAAAACATCGATGTCAAGGGAATCGTTTACGACCCGCTGCGGGTGGAAAACGACTTTGTTTATGTGGCGATTAATATCTATACCCAGTTGGACAAGGTGGAATTGCCGGACGGCCACCCCTTTGTCGGCGACGCGATTCGCAAGGGTGCGACAGTCGTTGTGGTGGAGCAGGACGTTGACATACCGCCTTCTATCATCAAAGTCGTGGTTCCGGATTCGCGGTTGGCGCTGGGGTTGTTGGCCAACGCCTTTTATGATCATCCCTCCAGAAAAATGAAGGTTGTTGGCGTCACCGGCACCAACGGAAAAACCACCACAACACATATCATCGAGTCCATTCTCATTCAGGATCACAAAGTGGGATTGGTCGGCACTCTTTATTACAAACTTAACGGTGAGATTCGCAAATCCAAAGATACGACGCCGGAACCGCCCGATCTGCAGGAAATTCTTCGCCAGATGGCTGACCGCGATTTTGACTATGTCACGCTCGAGGCCTCTTCACACGGGATTGATTTTCACCGTTTGACAGGCATCGATTTCGATGTCGCGGTTTTTACAAATCTGACTCAGGATCACCTCGATTATCACAAAACCATGGAAGCCTATCTCCAGACCAAACTGCGTTTGTTTCAATGGCTGTCGCCTCAAAAGCATGCGATCGTCAACGTGGACGACCCGGCAGGTGAAAAATTCATCGCCGCGACTCGCGCCCGGGTTTTGACCTATGCACTGGACCGTCCGGCCGACATTACGGCCAAAAATGTACGCCTGACGCTCCAGGGCACCGAATATGATCTCGTCACTCCTAAAGGTAGCATTTCCGTCGTATCCGGTTTGGTTGGCCGGCACAACCTCTACAATACCCTGGCGGCCGTGGGCGTGGCAATTTCCCAGGGCATCGATCTGCAACGGATAAAATCCGGTCTCGAACGCCCCATCTATGTATCCGGCCGGTTCGAGCTGGTTAAAAAAAGGCAGGAATTCGCTGTTGTCGTCGACTATGCCCATACGCCAGACGGATTTGAAAATGTGTTGAGCCTGGCTCGCAAGCTGGAGCCCAGTCGAGTGATAACGGTCTTTGGTTGCGGCGGTGATCGGGACCGCGAAAAACGACCGATTATGGGGCGAGTGGCCGCTCAATACAGCGACGTCATCTATCTCACTTCAGACAATCCGCGCAATGAAGAGCCGGGAGACATTATAAAAGATATTGCCGCTGGAATCGATCAATTGCCGGTCCAGGTGGAAACGATTATCGACCGCCGTGAAGCCATTCGGGCCGCTATCGAAAACGCCGGGCCTAACGACATTGTCATGATTCTCGGCAAGGGGCACGAAACGACTCAGACGATCAAAGACAGAACCATCGAGTTCAACGATCGCATCGAAGCGGAAAAGGCTCTCGATTTTTTGTTCGGCTCCTAAAATTCACTCATCCGGCCGAATGCTTTTGACCAGTAGCCGCAAGGTTGGTATACACAGGGGGCAGACGACCGAGACCGGTTGTTCGAATACTGATCGCATTTCGTCGTTTTGCCGGCCAGGATAACGCGGTGTTTCCTGTGGCGGTAGTGCATCTCCCTGTCCGGCAACAAACGGCGTTTTGCATTGCGGACGCAACCCACGATTTGCCAGGCAGCTGTTGACATTAGCCGATCCGGCGCGCACTTTGGTGCCGTTGCCGATTGCCGGAGGAGGGAATGAAAAATCGACCAATTTGCTTGATCTGTTTCGGCCTCGCTTTCTTGCTCACCACAGGGATGAAAATGGAATCCATCACGCTTGTTTCCGCCACGATCAACACGGAAAATTCCATCGATCTGCAATTCAATACCCCCCATGTCGACGTTCATATCAAAGATTTTTCTCTTCAGCCTTCGCTCGCGATAATCGAGCTGCAAGAGATCGATCGCAAGATCCGCTTGATTACGGAACCTATCGATCTGACTCAATCTCTCGAGTTGAGCTTTCGCGACCAGGTTTGGCAAGTGCAACCGGGCCAGGTACTCGATCGTTATTATTCCGACTTTCCTCTGGGCTGCACCTGGAACGATCAGGAGACCATTTTTCGGCTCTTTACTCCGCGCGCCAAATCTGTTACCCTGATACTGTTTTCCGGTATCGAGGATTCCACCGGCACAGATCACCCGATGCAGCGCGATGCAAATGGCGTCTGGTGCGCTCGAATTCCTGGTACCCATTTCGGCAAATACTATGGCTATCGCATCGATGGACCTGATGGCCCTTCGGAACTGTTCGATAGCGACAAGATCGTTGCCGACCCCTACAGCCCTGCGCTCGCCTCCCGAAACGAGTATTTGCATCGATCCCGTACCTTGATTCGAGATTTTTCCGATTTCGATTGGCAAGGGGACCGGCCGCTGGGTATCGCGCCGGAAGATCTCATTATCTATGAATGCCACGTACGCGACATGACCGCTCACCCGACATCCGGCGTCAGTCGATATGCCGCCGGCACCTATGCAGCGCTGATCGATTCCAGCATACGCGGCGGCATCAGCTATATCCGCTCTCTCGGTGTCAATGCCGTAGAGTTTTTGCCGATCCACGAGTTCGGCAATATCGAAATACCCTTTGGAATAGCCGTCGACGGCGTGACCAATACCTGGAATCCCTATGCGCGCAACCATTGGGGTTATATGACCTCCGGCTTTTTTGCGCCCGAATCCTATTACGCTGGCGAGGCGTCGCTCGAGCCCGGCCACTATTCCGGCGCCGACGGCCAGCAGGTGAACGATTTTAAAGAGGTGGTCAAAGCTTTTCATCGAGCCGGTATCGCCGTAATTCTCGATGTGGTATATAACCACGTGGCTCAATACGATCAAAACAGTTTTAAATTGATTGATAAAAAATATTATTTTCATTTGGATGAAAAGGGAGATTTTCTTTCCGCCAGCGGTTGCGGCAACGATTTTCATACCGCTCGACCGATGGCAAGGCGTTTGATCCTCGACAGTATACGCTATTGGATGACCGAATACCACATCGACGGATTCCGCTTCGATCTGGCCGCCATGATCGATTGGGAAACCCTGGAACAGATTCGCGATATGGCCCGTGAAATCAATCCGGCAGTGATTCTGATCGCCGAACCCTGGGGTGGCGGCAACTATGAGCCGAGTGGGTTTTCCCAAATCGACTGGGCGGCCTGGAACGATCAGTTCCGAAACGGCGTCAAGGGTCAAAATCCAGAGACCGGTCTGGGCTATGTTTTCGGCTGCTGGTGGGGCGGCGATAATCTCGAGTCTTTGAAAAAGTATCTCGGCGGAACACTGATCGGTGATGGTGGTCTTTATATCAAAACCGCTCATGCTGTCAACTATCTCGCTTCCCACGACGATCACACGCTGGGAGATTTCATTCGAATTGGCAGCGGAGTAACCAAAGCCCATCATCCCATTCGGGACGTCGAGCTCCATGCACGTTTAACCCCGCTGCAGTTGCGCCTTAACAAACTGGCGGCTGTGATCTTGTTCGCTTCTCAGGGTCCGGTGATGATCGCCCAGGGCCAAGAGTATGCCCAGAGCAAAGTCATTGCTCCCACCAAAGCTCCGGATCCGTCGGTGGGATTTATCGATCACAACAGCTATAACAAAGACAACGAGACCAACTGGTTGAATTACCGCCACGCCGATTTGAACCGGTCGCTTGTGGACTATTACCGCGGTTTGATCGCACTGCGCAAACGCCATCCTGCATTGCGGAGAACAGCGCGCGATGAGATGACTTTTTTCCCAGGCAACCACGACCTGGCGTTGGGCGTCTTTTTACCTCGATCCGCTTCGGGAGATTCTCACGATGTGCTGATTCTGTTGAATTCCCATCCGGAGCAAACGGCTTTTTTTACCGTGCCGGAAGGCGAGTGGACGGTTGTGGTCGATGAGGTGCTTGCCGGTACCGTCCCATTGTATCGGGTCAGCGGCAATCGGTTCGAATGCTCTCCGATCGCTGCCATGGTGCTGATTCGCTGACCAGCGGTGGATTCCATCTCTCGGAATCGAATTTTGTGAATTTATTTTTGCCACGCATGTACAGAAATCGGTGATGCTCAAGTTGGTGAGGTTATGTCGGTCATTACATTGACACAAGATCTTGTTCGAATCAACTCGGTTACACCTCAGGCCGAAAGCGATGTCGCCCGTCAGGGTGGTGAGGAACGCCTGGCGTTGTGGTTGCGCGATTTTTTTTCGGACCGGGATTTCCACTGCGAGCTTAATTACGTCGAGTCCGGACGTCCGAACCTGGTGGCACGACCGTCGTTTTATGATTCGTTTTTGCCGACTGTTGTTTTTACCGCTCACCTGGACACCGTCGATGTTCAGGATATGCCGGCACCGTTCGCCGCGGATATTCGGGATGGTCATCTTTATGGCCGCGGTGCATGCGACGTCAAGGGCACTCTGGCGGCGATGGCTGTGAGTCTGGTCGAGTGGTGTGCCCAGCAGAGTCAACCAGTTTTCAATCCCGTTTTTATCGCCACCATGGGCGAAGAAGCCGGCACCCTGGGCGCCAAGTGGTTGGCAAAACAGGGCTGGAAATTCGATGCTGTTCTGGTGGGCGAACCGACGTGTTTGCAGCCGGTCGTCGCCCACAAAGGCCTGTGGAGAGCGGCGATAACGACCCATGGCATCTCTTGCCATTCATCCCGTCCGGAATTGGGCAAGAATGCCGTGGATGGAATGGTACAACTGATCGGCTCGTTACGACAACGATTTGTGCCGGAATTCGTCGGGATAAGCGGCAACACCTTTTCTTTGACCACGATTCACGGCGGCACTTTGATCAACATGATACCGGATTCCTGTCGAATCGAGATCGATATGCGCTTCGACGCCCGGACACCGATCGAAAAGCTGCGTGCTGTACTGCGCGAACAGGTAAGAAACAGCGATTTCGAGGCGGAGCTGAATGAGCTGCAATGCGATCCTGGTTTTCGTCGACGTACCGATTCGCTTCTTTTTCGCATGGTCGCTCGTGCCATGGCCGATGAGGGATTGACGATCGAGGAAAAAGAGGAGCCCTGGTATTCCGACGCCGGCCATTTTTCCGCCGCTGGTTTTGATACCCTGCTCTGGGGCGCAGGTGATATCCGTTATGCCCATACCCGGGATGAACGAATCGCGGTGACGGAGCTGGAAAAAGCCGTGTCGGTTTTGAAACGAGTCCTGTACAACTTTCAGGGGCATTATGAATCGGCAAAGCGATAAACAACTCTTTTCGCTACTGATCAAACCCGCCGGTCCCGACTGTAATCTCGCCTGCGCTTATTGTTTTTATCGGTGCAAGAGCGAGCTTTTTGGCACACACGCACATCGCATGTCCGATGAAATTCTCAAAACGACCGTCCGCAATGCCTTGCGCACCTTCGCGCCCATCATCAATTTCAGCTGGCAGGGCGGTGAACCCACCCTCATGACTCTAGACTTTTTTCGCCGCGCTGTTGAATACCAATTGCGCTGTCGAAGTGCCGGGCAGATTGTTCAGAATGGTTTTCAGACCAACGGGATTTTGTTGGATCGCAAGTGGGCAAAATTTTTTGTCGAGGCTGATTTTCTTGTGGGTCTGTCGCTCGACGGCCCACAACACATTCACGATCGCTACCGACGGTCGGGCGATAGTCGCGGAACCTGGGAACAAGTTGTTCGGGCTCGTGATTTGCTCCTGGAGCAGGGCGTCAAAGTCAACGCTCTGATTGTGGTCAATGATTACTCTGCAAACTATGCGCGGGAAATTTACGAATACCATCGCAAGAACGGCATCGAGTTTATGCAATTCATACCCTGCGTGGAAACCGATCCGCGCGATCCCGAGCGCGCTGCGTCTTTTTCGGTGAGCGCCGAATCTTATGGCGTTTTTCTCTGCGAATTGTTCGATCTGTGGATCCAGGATTTTCGATACGGCCGGCCGACGACGTCGATTCGTTTTTTCGAATCGGTTTTCAGTACTTATGTCGGTCTGGATGCGCTGGAATGCACCCTTGCACCCGAGTGTGGCACTTATCTGGTGGTCGAGCACACGGGTGATGTTTTCCCCTGTGATTTTTTCGTCGAGGAACAGCTGTGTTTGGGAAACGTGAAAACCGACGATCTCGGCACGCTTTTAAATTCATCCGAGCAAAATAGTTTTGGCGGTAGAAAAAGCCGTTTACCCGACGAATGCCGTCGCTGCGAATGGCTGATTCATTGCTTCGGCGGTTGCCCCAAGGATCGGCAACGTGATCTGCGCGATCGCGGGAGCAACCATTTTTGCCGCGCTTTTCAGCAGTTTTTCACCAAAGCCGACCCGGTTTTTAGACGCCTGGCACAAAAATGGCGAGTCGAGCAAGGAATGGAAACTGTCGACGCACCCAGGCCGGTTGGCCGCAACGATCCCTGTCCCTGTTCAAGCGGACGCAAATACAAACATTGCTGCGGCAGCTGAGCATCGGTTCTGCTGCCGGGGAGAGAAAAAAATGGCGCAACGTCTCACCCAAAAAGATTGGCTTCGGTTGATTCCGGCGGTCTTTCCACCCATCGACAAAGATCCGGCGCTGGCTGTTTTGTTGGATGTGCCACACGATGCAGAGGAGGATACCGACGCCTGGAAAGCGAGGCGTACGCTTGTCGCCGAATGGGTTAAGCAGCTAAAAAAAATGGCCTCTTCTCTGCATCTGTCCAAGGTGGAGCTGATCGCCTATGCAAGCGTCGGATCCAACAACGCCGATTTGCCGGAAACCGCTTATTCAGTTGATTCGCAAATTATTTCGTCGCTTTACGCTTCGGATTTCGGACGGTCAGGCGTTCCCGTTCATTTTTCTGACGTCTTTTCCCGTTTTGCTTTGTTCCTTGCTCCGACCCAATTCTCAGCGACCGCGCCTCTGAAAAACGCAGCTCGAACTTTTGGTTTTCGAGCGGCCACTATGCCCGGATTCGCATCCTCTATGATTCCCGCTCTTCGCATAGATTATGGCCGGGTCAACGAACGGGTGGAGCAGATCAAACAATTACTCGATCAGGCTGAATGCGCGTGGGTACACTTTAGCGTCGATGAACAAATGAGATACGAAATGCAGTTCGACCTCCGCAACCGGACGGCGCATGTGAGCAGTGGCAGATTCCCCGAACGTGGAACCGCCGGAAACCTGCCGAGTGGAGAAGCGTACATCGTTCCCTATGAAGGCGAAGGAGAAGATGAAAGTCGGACGACAGGGATACTGCCGGTGCAATTTGGTGCCCAAGTCGTCTTTTATCGCATCGAAAAAAATCGTGCCCGCGGAGCACAGGGCGAAGGAACGCGCGCGTTGACCGAAGACCAACTCTTGCGCCGGGAACCGGCTTATGGAAACATTGCCGAGCTCGGGTTTGGCGTGTTGGCCGATTTCGGCATCGAGCCCATAGGCGAAGTCTTGCTGGATGAAAAATTGGGTTTTCATGTCGCTTTTGGCCGCAGCGACCATTTTGGTGGTTTCGTTGGTATCGGGCAATTTTCCTCACCCCAAGCGGTTGTGCATATCGATCGAATCTATATTCCGGCGCTCCAACCCCGGGTTGTGGTCGAATCGATCGATCTGGTTTGTGAAAACAAGGATCCGGTGCGGCTCATAGAAAAGGGTAACTATACCATCTTTTAAAAAGTACGGCTTGCGCTCAATCCTTCCTTAAATCCCTGGATCGACGCCAAGCGGTAAATGTGCATAGCGATCCGATAGGTGAATCCTCTCTGTTTGCAAAGTGAATCGATTTCGTATGCAAGCCCTTTCGTTGATTCTGGTGTCAACGCCAATATCGCGGATGAAAATAGTTCTTGATTATTTGTATTGTTTTCGTTAATTTGTAAAGTTGAATGCTATATTTCGGTTTTTTATCGCAATATCCTTAAAAAATGTCCCGTATTTGATTTGCGGGGGTGGGTTGGTCGTGTTGTGGCCATGAATTTTAGTTCTTTGCGAATCTAGATGAGAGCGTATAGAGTCAAGAAAACGTATTTGAGCCGAAAACAGACGAGTTTTTTTAAGTGCATTCTTATGGGTGCACTTTTTTTGTTGGTGGTTAACGCTATGAGCGATAAGGAGATGCGAACGTGCGACAATCCTTGCAGGCTCTGATCGAGTTGGCAAAAATCGATGAAGAGTTGCTTGCTTTGGAGCAAGCCAAAGGAGATCTGCCGAGCAAAGTCAATCAACTGAAAACGGGGTTGCAGCGCGAGCAGGAAAAGATCGATTCCTTGCAGGTCGAACGACAGGTGGATGAGGATAAAAAACGTCTGCAGGACGGAGAACTGGTGGATTTGCGTGAGCGATTGAAAAAATATCAATCCCAATTGTACCAGGTGAAAACCAACAAAGAATATGATGCCATCACGCTGGAGATTGAAGAGACGGAAAAAATGATCGAAGCTTTTGACTTTAACAATCTCGAGCTGGAGGAGCGGATTGGCGAGTTGACCGCGCAGATTGGCGAACTCGAGGGAAAGCTGCAAGATCGGCGGGAAGAGCTGGCGGCGCATGAAAAACAACTGCTAGAGGTTACAGCCCGCACCCATGCCCAGGAAGCCGTGTTGCAGGAACAGCGCAAAGCGGCTTTTTCAGTGCTGAGCGCGCAGGTTTACAACATGTACGAACGGATTCGGCGCGGGCGCAGCGGCAACGCCGTCGCCTATCTGGTGAGCGGCGCCTGCAGCGCCTGTTCATCGCGCATACCGCCACAACGCGGTTTGGAAATACGCATGATGAATCGGCTTTTTGTGTGCGAAGTGTGCGGTCGGATTTTGGTGTGGACACCCGAAATCGAACCGAGCAATCAAGAAGAGAATAAACCCTGAATCCCGAGCAGGTCAGACGATCGCGTTCCGTCATTCGACGGAATGAGCAAGTCCGAACTCCACAGGGCCGGATGTTCCGTAACGCGAATCCGTTGTGAAGCGGGCGGGTGCTAAAGTCGATACTCCACCGTTGGGCGGATGCGAGGAACAGCGTTTGCATTGCCAGCTCGAACCTTTGGGAACGAAAGTATTGGTGCAGTCGTTTTTTCAAGTGATTTATCGAATAAAAAACAAAACAATAGATCCAGAGCAGGTCAGACGATCGCGTTCCGTCATTCGACGGAATGAGGAAAGTCCGAACTCCACAGGGCAGGATGGTCCGTAACGCGGACCCGTTGTGAAACGGGGAAAGTGCCACAGAAAGCAGACATTCCGCCGTTTAGCGGATTAAGGTGAAAGGGTGAGGTAAGAGCTCACCGCCTTGCTGGTGACAGCGAGGGCATGGTAAACCCCATCCGGAGCAAGACCAAATAAAAGGGAAGAGGCGGCCCGTCTCGTTCGACCCTTGGGTAGGTCGC
>JAFGJN010000025.1 GCA_016929055.1 Candidatus Zhuqueibacterota bacterium | reverse complement strand
AAATACCGTATGCTGTTCAAATATTCCGGTACGGCTGTCGCTTTGGTCGCTCCAGATGGAACCTTTGAGATGGTGAACCGCCAATTCGAAAAACTTTCTGGGTTTGTCAAAGAAGAGTTGGAGAGCAGAAAACGGTTTGTTGATTTTTTTATCGCCGACGACAGAACCCACCTAGAATCCTACTTGAATGGCAACGGGAAAATCATCGGCCTGCAGCGCACCGAAAACATCGAGTGTGCTTTCATCGATCGCCGCTCACGCAAACACGACATCAACCTCACTCTCAATCGGGTTCTCGATTCTTCGCACCTGCTCGCCTCGATCGCCGACGTCACTGAATTCCGCGACCTGCAGAAACGCTTGAACCGTTCGGAAAATCTGGCTGCCATCGGCGAATTGGCTGCATCCATCGGCCATGAAATCCGCAACCCTCTGGGAGCCATCAACACTTCCGTGGAGGTGCTGCAAAACAGCCTTCAAGTCGAAGGCGAAGACAACGACCTGATGAACATCATCTGCGAAGAGACCAAACGCCTGGATCTGATCATCACGGATTTTTTGCAATTTGCACGCCTGAACAAGTCGCGGTTCCGCAAGGTTGACATCAACCGCCTCATCGCCGAAACGCTGCTTCTGTTCAAGGAAAAGATGGGAGCGGAAATCGACAGAGAAATCGATCTCTGCAATAAATTGCCGGAAATCGATGGAGACGCAAATCAGCTTAAACAGGTGTTGGTCAATATCATCGTCAACGCTCTCGAGGCCATGCCCGAAGGCGGTGCGTTGACGATCCGCACCCGCCTCGAGTCCGATGAATCGCAGGCAGATCGAGTCGTCATCTCCATTCGCGACAGCGGTGAAGGGATTTCCGAGGAACATCTAAACAAAATATTTCACCCCTTCTACTCCACCAAGGAATGCGGTGTGGGTATGGGGCTGGCGATATGCGATCGGATTGTACAAAATCACGGCGGCGAGATTGCGGTTAGCAGCAAGTTTGAAGAGGGGACGGAATTCACACTGATTCTGCCGGTACACAACGGGACGGTTACCTAACGAGGAGCTTTCCACATGTCCAAAATCCTGATAGTCGAGGATATGGCAAACCCGCGCAAGGCCCTGTCGATTCTGCTGAAAAAGCAGGGAATGCAGGCGGATGAGGCGGAAAATGGCCGAACAGCCCTGGAAAAGCTGAGAAAACAGGCCTACGATTTGGTCATCACCGATCTCAAAATGGAGCCGATCGACGGCATGCAGGTTTTGCGTGAGGCAAAAGAACGCAATCCGGCCGGCGAGGTGATCATGCTGACCGCCTTTGGCAGCATCGAAAACAGCGTCGATGCCATGAAATTGGGCGCTTTTGACTATCTGACCAAGCCGTTCAAAGTCGATGTGCTGCTCAATTCGGTCAAAAACGCTCTGGCAAAAAAAGCGGAAAAACAAAATTTTCACCCTGACGACGACAGCTTTCAGGATATCATCGGCCATTCCGACGGCATCAACCAGGTGTTGTGGGTGGTTTCCCAGATCGCCAACACCAATTGCACCATCCTTATCACCGGCGAGAGCGGTACCGGCAAGGAACTCATCGCCCGCGCCATCCATCAGCACAGCTATCGACACAACAAACCGATGGTCACAGTCAATTGCGTAACCCTGGCCGAGACCCTGCTGGAGAGCGAACTTTTCGGTCATGTGCGCGGAGCCTTTACCGGCGCCGTTCGCGATCGCAAAGGTTTGTTCGAAGAAGCGCAAGGCGGCACCATCTTTCTCGACGAAATCGGCGATATTACACCCCAAACCCAGAAAAAACTCTTGCGTGTTCTGCAGGAGGGCGAAATTCGCCGCGTCGGCGATAACCACCCGGTCAAAGTCGATGTCCGCATCATTGTGGCCACCAATAAAAACCTGGAAGTCGAGGTGGAAAAAGGCAACTTTCGCGAAGATCTCTATTACCGCCTCAATGTCATCCCCGTTCATCTGCCGCCGTTGCGCGAACGGCGTGAGGATATCCCGCTTTTGGCGCACCATTTCATCAAGAAATTCGCCCGCGAGATCGGCAAAGAGACCCCTGCGCTGAGCAAAGAAGCCCTGGACAACCTGGCAGCCTATGCCTGGCCGGGCAACATCCGCGAGCTGGAAAATATCGTCGAACGCACCATCGCTCTATCGAACAAGAAAATCCTCCAGCCAGAGGATTTTATGCTCAAAAGCCCCGGAGGCTTGGAGAAAAAACTGCCAGAAGGCCGGACTCTTGCGGAAATGGAAAAAAGCGTCATCCTTACTACCCTGGAAGCCTTTTCCGGCAACCACAAACAGACCGCCGAAAACCTCGGCATCTCGTTGACCACCCTCTGGCGCAAACTCAAGGCCTATGAAAGTCAGACAGCGGATTGATTTTTCTGTTAAAGTGCTCGGCCAAAACAGGCGATTCTGGAAATATCGAATCGCCTGTTTTTTGCGTTCATAATGAAAAAATCGTTTCAAAATGAAATCCCTCTTTCAATTTTGCATTTCCCTCGACAAACCAGGCAAATGGCCATCAGGCGCCTTGATATTGTTTTTACTTAACTAAAGACCATCAACATCTTTGCCTGGTTCATTCCTTTTTCCGGCATAATATTTGTGATATCCTGCGCGACGGGCTTTTGTCCGGCCAAAGCAACGTCAGTCCACAGCTCTCAAATCCGACACAATTGCACGACAAAAAGCAGGGAAAATCCGTCCATGAAACGGCTGTTGGTCGTGGATGACAATTCCAACTTTAGCTTTTCCCTGAGCATCGGATTGAAGCGCAAGTGCTACCATGTGGACATCGCCAATGATGCTTTTGAAGCAATCGATTGCCTGCAACACAATCGCTATGACGTTCTGATTGCCGATATTCGCATGCCAAAACTCAACGGAATCGGATTGTCGCGGATCGCCTCGCATTTTTATCCCGGCATCGCCATCATTCTGATGAGCGCTTATGATTTCAAGGAATTCGAAGAGCAGATCAACGGCTTGCCGGCGGTTCGTATCGCCAAGCCCTTTCAACTGAGCCAATTGACCGCGCTGATCGAAAAGAGCGGACAGGATGCAGTGATTCACTGAACCCTTTCTGATCGAGCGGTCAAAAAACGATTGTATTGATCAAAAAAGAGCAAAGGAGGTGATGCGCGGAAAGAGCCGCAGACCAATCGGGGACGGAAAAAACACGAGGAGTTTGAACACCAAACGAAAAGGAACGCGAAATGGGACAACAACAACTCTTATTGCTGGTTCTGGGTGCGATCATTGTCGGTCTCGCCATTGTCGTCGGCATCAACCTCTTTGGCCAGGGTGCTGTCAAAGCCAATGAAGACGCCGTGCGCCAGGATATCCTCTCCATGATGGCTCGGGCGGAAGAATGGTACCGTAAACCCGTTATGATGGGCGGAGCTGGAAAAGCTACCGATCTCAGTAGTATCTCATGGGCAAATTTAGGCTATCGAGCTAGCGATGGATCAGTAATTTCTGGTGCTTATACAAATGACAATGGTTCCTATGCCCTAACGGGTGGAACAAGCACAGTAACAATCGTAGGCACTTGCGCTGAAAATACAGCTGTTAAAGTAACCGGTACCCTTACAATCAATAGCGCGCAAGTGAGCTCAATATCGGTCACATCTTCGACATCGACCGGGACTTAATAGTTAGCCACCTCTGTATATCGAGTTGGTCAATCATCTAAATTATCCTGAGTCGAATTTCGTTTTCTGGCATAGCGCGCATCGGCCTATAAAATCGAAACCGATGCGCGCTGCCAGTTGTTCCGGCAGAATCTCAGAATTGCTAGGCCAACAGCACATCAATAAATAATTAAGCATCTCATGGCCATTGGATTATAGAAAAGCGGAGGCAACCCCACATGGGGCAGCAGCAACTCCTGGTGCTCGTATTGGCGGCGCTGATAGTCAGTTTAATCATCGCGTCAGGCATCATGGCCTTCCACAACCAAGCAATCAAGGCAAATGAGGATGCTGTTGTTCATGACTTGATGGCTATGACTGCCAAAATAGAGGATTGCTTTCGCAAGCCAACTCTCTTAGGGGGAGTGTCGCGCACTACAACAATGGCCAAAATCAGCTCTTTTCACCAACTCGGGTTTTATGAACATGATATAAACGGCAACACAATCATTCCGGATCAGACCTTTCACAACGAAAACGCGAGCTATCGTCTGATCCCCGGCGACACGCTGGTCATCGAAGCCGAGCCGGCGGAAAAACCCGAACGCCGTATCCGCTGCCGCTGCTCTTTTTCGCACCAGTCCAACAAGCTGGAATACTCTTTTGAGACCGTCGCCGCAGTCGACTGATGGCCACAGAAAAAACGCAATACACGAACCCTTAATCTCCGGATACTATGCAGGAATATCGCTACATCGGATTGAATCTGGCCGGTCGCCCCGTGCAGGGGAGCCTCTTTGCCACCAACCGCTGGGATCTGAAAAAGAAACTGGCGGAATTCAGCCGCACCAACAAGATAAGCGTCACCCAGGTTCAAAAAAAACATGCATTTGTCTATAAGGTGCGCAAAGGCATGGAGCCGCCCATTACCGGCGAGCAACGCGCCTTTAGCCAGGCCGAGGTGCAGCGAGCTCTCCACAACATGGGCTATCAGATCCTCTATGTGCGCAAAAAGCTCCTGGATCTGCGCCAAAGGGTGCCGGTGCAGGATGTGGTCATTTTTATCCGCCTCAGCGCCGACATGCTGCGGGAAAAATTTCCCTACGACGAAATCCTGCAGCTCCTGGCCAACGACACAGAAAACAAGACCCTGCGCGAAACCATTCGCGAGATCCACAAAGACCTCAAATCGGGCAAGGAAGGGTTTCAGGTCTATGGCCGCCACGGCGGCGTATTCGGCAAATTCGCCACCCAGATGCTCTGCATCGCCACCACCAGCGGCCACATGGAAGAGGTCTATCTCTCCACCGCCAAATATCTCGAACGCGATCTGGAATTCAAAAAGAGCCTGCGCAGCGCCCTCTTTATGCCGATGATCGTCTTTGTCGCCATCATCCTCACCTTTGGTTTTTATTTGATGTACATTTTTCCCAAGACCAGCGGCTTGCTGACCAAATACAATATCAAAGTACCGCCGATGACCCACGCCTCTATGGTCGTGAGCGATTTCCTCCAGGCCAATGCGCTGTGGATCGGATTGGCTCTGTTGATACCGGCAGCGATCGCCTTTTTCTACTATCGCTCCCCCAAAGGCAGAATCAAATTTCACAAACTGATCATCTCTCTGCCGGTGATCGGCTCGCTGCTGCACAAATCGAGTATCGAAATATTTGCCCGCATCATGAACGCGCTCTATTCCGGCTCCGGTGACAATATCAACGTCATCAAGACCGCGGCCGAAGCCTGCCGCAACAGCTATATCGAAAAACAGGTCAAGGACATCGTGCTGCCGACCATGCTGCGCGAGGGCAAGTCCTTTACCGATTGTCTGGCACGAACCGGCGTCTTTCCGCCCAACGCGCTCAACCGTTTTCGCACCGGCGAGGAATCCGGTACAGTAAAGGAATCGGCCAAACAGCTGGCCGACTATTACGAACGCGAGATCAATTACAAGATGACCCGAGTGATCGACTGGATCAACCTCAATATCGCCCTGGTGGTCACGGTGCTGATCATCATTATCACACTGATCTCATCCGAAGTCGGATTCGTGTCGCCGCAGAGCCTGACCGGCCGGTGATCGATCCGACAGAACACGTGATTCATCGTTTTTGGGGAAGGGACGGGTATGACGAGTAAAAGCTACAACCGTATCATCGACCATCTGTTGCACAAACAGATCATTCAGGAGCGAATGGTCCAGGAGATCCTGCCCCAGTTGCAGGAAAACGGCAAGCAGATCTCCACCCATACGCTGCTGGAAGCGCTGATCGATAAATACCAAATCGACCGGCATACCGCATTTTCCACCATTTCCGCACTCTATGCGTTCAAGCAGATCCGCATCGACGTCGACAAACTCGGCGACGAGCAGATCGACTTTATCCGCAAACTCTATTATGACTATAGCGAAGAAACGCGGGAAGCGATGGCGCAGAAAAAGATGCTGCCGTTTCGGCCGCACGAGACCAATCGCAACATTCTCCTCTTTATCGCCGCCGATCCGATCGACCGCGATATCTATCCTCTCATCCGCCAGACCAAAGACTACAGCCAATTCGAAGTGGCTTATGTACGTCTGGAGGAAATCGAGGAGTTGATCCAACGAGTGGCCTATATCGAAAACGAATTCCTCAAAGAGATCGAGGAATCGCTCTCCAACGTCGAAATGATGGACGAGGATTCCATTCAGGTGGATGAAGCGGCCCTGGATGCGGAAATCAACCGCAGCATGCTCACCAACCTTATCGAAGGCGCGTTGGTGGAAGCGGTTCGCAAGAGTGCCAGCGACATCCATTTCGTTCCCCAAATCAACAACGTCACCCATATCCACTTTCGCATCGACGGCAAGCTTCAGCTCTGGCACTCGCTGGAAAAAATCAAACCCGAAGCGGTGGCCGCGGTCATCAAGGATCGCTCCAAAAACATCGACCGCTTTGACCGTTCCATCGCCCAGGACGGCTTTATTCAGCGCAAAATTGACGGCTATTTTATCCGTTTTCGCGTGTCGGTGTTGCCCATCGTTTCCACAGAATTTCATCGCAGCATGGAGAGCATCGTCATCCGTGTGCTGGACGATCGCAAAGTGATCGTCAATCTCGACGAACTGGGCTTGCAGAAACAGGCAGCCGACGATTTCCGCAAGGCTATCGTACAGCCGCAGGGGATGGTTATCCTCACCGGCCCGACCGGAAGCGGCAAGAGCACGACCCTTGTCGCCGCGCTGCAAACCGTCAAAGACGACAGCAAAAACATTTTGACCGTCGAGGAACCGGTCGAATACCTGATCAATGGGGTGCGCCAGCTGCGGCTCAGCCCCAAGATGAGTTTTGAACAGGCCCTGCGATCCATTCTTCGTCATGACCCGGACATTGTCATGGTCGGAGAAATGCGCGATCTGCAGACCGCCAACATCGGCGTGGCGCTGGCCAACACGGGTCACCTGACTTTTTCCACACTGCACACCAACGATGCACCGAGCGCTATTTCCCGGCTCTATATGCTCGGAGTCGAGACCTTTCTCATTGCCAATGCCATCAATCTGGTCATGGCCCAGCGACTGGTGCGCAAACTGTGCCCGCATTGCAAGCGTCCGTCCAGGGAGATCGATGCGGATATGGCTTTTCGTATCGGTTTCAAGCCACAGGATCTCGAAAGTACCACGATCTATGAACCTGTGGGCTGCAGCGAATGCTACGGCGGATACAAGGGCCGGGTGGCCATCATGGAGGCCCTCTATTTCACCAAAGAGATCCGCCATATCATTATTAATTCCAAGGATTCCGTCGACGAAGAGGCGATCCGCGACTGCGCTATTCAAAACGGTATGCTGACGCTGCGTGAATCGGGCAAACGCCGCGTTTTAAACGGCATCACCACCTGTGAAGAGATTGTCGCGGCGACGACGGACGCCTGATCGCAACACATGAACCGGAGGTCGGGTTGTGGGAGAACGAGAATTGATTTTGCTGACCGCAGCGCTGGTGTTTTTTTCCTCCATCAGCCTATCGGTGAATCGTTTTTTTCTCGACAGCAGCGAAATGCTGCTGCGCAATGAATTCGACTATGAGGCGATTTCGCTGGCGCAGCGGTTTCTCGAAGAGGCCAAAACC
This sequence comes from Candidatus Zhuqueibacterota bacterium, assembly GCA_016929055.1. GTDB lineage: Bacteria > Zhuqueibacterota > Zhuqueibacteria > Residuimicrobiales > Oceaniaggregativiventaceae > Sulfursilanivivens. The sequence goes on along the minus strand of JAFGJN010000025.1, from coordinate 5,145 downwards.
CGGCGCTTTGATCTCTATGAACCGCCGCATTCCTTCACCTCTCCCTATTCGTTGGGATGGGCCTATTACGAAAGTTATCCCAATTTCAACGATGTGGATGATTTTCACAACCTGGTTCTCGACATCACCACCCCGCGCGCGGTTTACCGGGTCAGCATTCAGGCGCATTATGTGCCCGAATGGAACATCGACAAAATCGTCTATTATTGCACCAATTACAAAAAAGTCATCATAACCGTCACCAATCCCAATCTGACACAACCGATTCGCCTCGCCCATGTCTATAGTTACATCGACAACACATGAGATGAATAGAGCAGCGAATCGAGAAATCTTTTAATAACCCGAACCCTGATCGGTTCGGGACAGGATGAAAAAGAGACGAGGTCATCGCGTGGGTTCCGCATCTTTTTTAAAACTGGTCGCCAGTTTTTTTATCGGCGGATTCATTTTGCTCAACATCAACCGGCTGACGGCGCACATGAACCAGGACGCCAACAGACGGGTTGTCGATTCCATGACGGCGCAGACGGCGAACGGCATCATTCAGCTGCTCGAATTCGACCTCAATCGTCTCGGCTTGCGCGTAAACCGGCAGGAATTGTCGATTATTTCCGCGGCTCCGCACGCGATCACTTTTTTCAGCGATTTCGACGACAACTCGGTCATCGAACGGGTGAGCTATTGGCTCAGTGACTCCACCGCCGCAAGTCACACAGAAAATCCGCACGATTGCATTCTCTATCGCGTGGTCCAGGGCGAGCCGACAATGGATCTCAGCCTGGGTGTCACCGCATTCAATCTGCGCTATTACGACTGGTTCGGCAACGAAACCGCGGACACCGAACAGATCAAGACCATCGAGGTCAGCCTCGAAGTGCAGAGCGTTTTCAGCGTCGACGATTATACCTCGACGGTTTTCTATCACACCCGAATCAGCCCGCCCAACCTGCGGCGCTATTGAGAGGAGAGGCCAATGGGACGGATGATGATCATTCTGGTGATGGGGCTAACTCTGTTGTTCAGCACCCTGTCGGTGCAGATCAACCGTCACAGCCTCACCGCGATGGAAAAAACCTGGATCCATTATCAGCACGTCAAGGCACGGAACGTGGCGACCAGCGGCGCCTACATGGCGCTGTCGCGTCTGTCGCTTGACGATACCTGGACCACCGGATTTAACGATTTGCCTCTGGAAGGTGCCATCGCCAATGTGGTCATCGACGACGAAACCAGCAACCCCGGCCTCTCGAGCATGGAACGCATCATCACCTCGATCGGGACTTTTCAGGATGTAACCAAGACGGTCGAGGTGCATGTGGGTATTCCGCCGGACCTGGCGGATCTGGCGGTCTATAGCACCGGACCTTTGGTCAATGTGAGCGTCAAAAACGAAAGCGGCATGCCCGACCTCAGCCTGGCCTATACCGACATGCCCTTTATGCTGCCCTATGATTTCGATGCGCTCGAAGCCCTGGCCGAAGCCCAGGGACATGTGATCACTGGCGATGTAATCTTTGATGACGGTTATCCCAACGGCAGCTTTTATTACAGCGGCACAACGCCAAACGTCACCAAGATCACCGGCAATATGCAGGTTCGCGGCGGCCGCACCGTCTATGGTATTTTTGTCGTGTACGGCAACGCCATTCTCGACGGCAATTCTCGAGTGGAGGGTGTCATCACCCTGCCCAATCCGGGAACGCTGGTCATGTACGGCGGCGGCGATCCCAAGGAGAGCAGCCTGACCGGCGGAACCTTTGCCAACGGCAATATCGACGGCACCGGAAATCACATCTCGATCAAATACGACAGCGAATATATGGGAGTCTTTGCCCAGTGGCAATTGCAGAGAAATCTGTTCATCATCTCGTGGATCGAGTCGCCCCTGCAGTGACTGTAGAAACGACGCCGAAATCCCGAACCCTCGACGCCCGGCAGATCTGCCGAGCGATCAGCCGACATATACCGGAAACGGTTCTGGGTCAGGAAAGGCAGAATCGCATCGATGCCATGCTGGGCAAACTCCCGCCGGTTCACCGGCGCACCCTGCGCGAACTTGTCATCGGCCTTTTGCGCAGAATGGTCGAGCTCGAGGCATCGGACATCGATTTAGGCGGCTATGGCTGTGGCGATCTCGTCTGGTTTCGAATTTTTGGCCGCAAAACTGCAGACCGCGAACTGGGCACCTTTTCGCCGAATGAAACCGATATTCTCATTCAGAACATTCTCAGCAACCACGATCGCGCCTCTCTGTTCAGCGCTCGCTTTGTCGACTTCTCGTTCAGCATGATTTTCGATTCGGTACAGGTCCGCTTTCGAGCAACGGCCTATTACGACCTGAATCACCTGGGGTTGAACATGCGCTTGATCAACAAAGAGATTCGGCCGCTATCGAGTCTCGGATTTCACGAAAACGTGTTGAAAACCCTCAGCCTGCAACACATCAAACACGGTCTGGTGCTCATCACCGGCATCACCGGATCGGGTAAAAGCACGACCCTCGATTCGATCATCGACGCCAACAATCGCACCTGTGAAGCGCATATCATCATCATTTCCAGTCCGGTGGAATTTGTGCACGAACCGAAAAAATCCATTGTCCGCCACCGCGAAGTCGGCCGCGACGTCCACAGCTTTAAAGAAGGCACGATTCAAAGCCTGCGACAGGATCCCGATATTATCGTCATCGGAGAAATGCGGGACGCCGATACCATCGCCACGGTTCTCGAGGTTGCGGACAGCGGCCACAAGGTCTTTACCACCCTGCACACCAGCTCTGCGACGGAAGCGGTGGATCGCATCCTCGGTGAGACCCCGTCCAGCGAACAAAATCGCATTCGCGAACGCCTGGCCGATGTGCTCACCTGTGTGATCTCACAAAAACTGGTTCCGGACCTCATGAGGCGCCTGGTGCTGGCCAAGGAAGTTCTGCTGGCGACGCCGGCCATTCGCGCCGCAATTCGCAACAACCATACGGACGAATTGTATCAGCTGATCTACCAGGGCAGCAAATACGGCATGATCACTCTGGAACAGGATCTCGTGCGGTTGTACCGGAACAAAACCATTTCACTCGATGAAGCCTATAGCCAGGCGAATAACAAGAAACGCTTTGAAGACTTGATCAAGCTCATATAGGATTGCTTATGTCTAAACAGGCACTCGGAATCGCGGTAAACGGGCGGCAGGTGCGTATCGCCCATCTGGTGCGGGATAATAAATCGATCGCCGTTTCTTTTCTCGAAAGCACGACCCTGCTCGCTGATCTCGAGAATCCCGCCGCCACGCCTTTGACCAGGGATCAGCGGTCGGGGTCGGAGGAAGCCGAAGAGCTCTTTGGTTTTGAACAGCAAAACCGCCACACCGAAACAGGATTCAACAGTCCATCGGTGCAGGAAAACGCCAATGTACTCTTTGCCCTGATGAAAAAGTTTACCGCCCGCAGAATCCCGATCGCATTCAATATCCCTGCCGGCATGGTCAGCTATCAGGAATTGAACACCACGCTGGACTATGACAAGAATGTTTTCAAAGGCAATTTGCTTAAAAAAATCGGGCAGTGGAAATCGGGTTTCAATTCGCTGGAAAACGTCCAGGTGCTCGAGCGCAGCGACGGCACCCTGATCAATGTCGCTCTCAATTTACCGCAAACCCCGACGTTGTTGAGCGTTCTAGAGCAGATCAACAGTTTTGTCAGCGGCAATCTCATTTTTTCTGCCATGACACCCAACGAAGTAGCCCTCTGCAATCTGGCGCGCAAAAGCTATCAATTCAATGACAATAAAGAGATCAATATCATCATCCAGATTGAATCCGAATTCAGCCGCATCATCTTTATGCGCGGCCGCGATCTGCTCTCTGTCGCTCCTATCATTACCGAACCGGCATCCGGAGAGATCGACCGGATCATCTGCAGCAAAATCCATTTCGAACTCGACAATCAAAATATCACTCAGGTGGCCAATATCCTCCTCGCTTCACAGGCGACCAACAACGACAGCAAAGAATTTTTCGAGGACCAGTTTCCCCAATCGCGCGTCGGTTTTATCGTTTCGCAGCCTCTGGCCGAGTACATTGCCAACCAATTCAGCCGCGAAGATCTCTCGGAATACGCTGTACCCCTCTCTCTTGCCTGGGAGGTTTTAGCGCCGAGCCGCGACGCCTCATTTACCGACATCAATTTGCTGCCGCACACGATTATCGATCGGCAGCGCTCCCTCAAGCTGTCGGCAGTGGGGTATATCCTGTTGCTCCTGCTGGGCGTGGGCGCCTTTGGCTTTACCTGGCAGATCCTCGCCAAACGGCTGGAGATCAGCCAATTGAAAAGGCAAAACAGCCATTTTGAAGAACAGATCCGCAACAACCAGGAAACTGTGGACCGGGTGCATAAACTCGAACGCGAAATCAACAACCTCGGCCAGAGCCTCGCCCTCTCCGACAGCCTGGGCAAGGGATTCGACGATATTCTCTCCTTTCTCGACAAAGCCAATGCCAGCGTGCAAAAAACGGAATCCGTCTGGATCGAAAAAATCGATAAAAATCCGACCGGTTTTACCCTATTCGGCAATGCGATGCAGCGCAAAAACATCCCCATCTTTTCCAACACCGTGGGCGAATCGATCGTGCGCAAGGTAACGCGCCAGGATATCGATGGCCGGCCGGTCTATTCTTTCGAAATGCAGGTTTTTTGGCCTCGCGCATCGTTTCCCGATTTTTTTCAGCCAAAAGAACCCCAAACCGTACTGGTAAACGCCGGAGAAAACGCCAACCCAACCCGTCCGATTGATTCGAGCGAGGCCCTCGTTCAAGCCGAAAAGCAGGCGGGACAGGATTCTCTCGAACGGCAAAACACCGAATCAGCCGAGTTGCAGATCCCTTATGCTTTTCTCGCGGCCCTCGCCAATTTTAACGCCGAATCCTCGCGCAGCCAGGAAAAACCGGCCCTCCTCTCCTCCAACACGGCTTCGATCAGCGCCGGCTCTATCGATTCATCGTCGGCGCAAGAGCCCTATACCATTCGGCTGGCGGCTTTTCCCGATTCGCAGTCAGCCGAAGCGCAGTCCAGGGTCTATTCAGACCGCGGCTATGAAATTTTAACCGCGCGCAGCGCGGACGACAGCAGCGCCCTGCCGATTTGGGTTT
>JAFGJN010000024.1 GCA_016929055.1 Candidatus Zhuqueibacterota bacterium | reverse complement strand
TGGATTACGGCTTTTTATTACCCATTTCGCACTCTTCTATCTGGCTGAAAAGTTCGGCCGGCTATTCTCTCGGCGACAGGAACGAGCCACTGGCCAATTTTTATTTTGGCGGATTCGGCAACAACTGGATTGATTATCAGGAACAGAGCCGCTACCGGGAATATTACAGCTTTCCCGGCCTTGAGCTGAACGGCATCGGCGGCATCAATTACAGCAAGTTCATGTTGGAATGGACGTTGCCACCGTTGCGATTTCGTCGTGTTGGTTTTACCAGTTTCTATCTTCGCTGGGCTCGCCTGGCACTGTTTTCCTCCGCCCTGGTGACCAACGTCGATGCGCCAGATCTGCGACGGCATGCAACCAACATTGGCGGACAAGTGGATTTTCGCCTCGTCACCTGGTCCCTTTTAAACTCGACGCTTTCATTCGGCTATGCCGTAGCATTTGAGGAGAATACCAAAGCATCGACCGAGTTGATGGTTTCTTTAAAGATATTATAAGGTTGCAGTGGATTCGGTGCTTCGCACCGAATCCGGGTCATAATTCACTTACAAACATCCGCCCCAATCCGTTCGATTTGTTCAATCCGTGTTCGATAGAGTTGATATTCCAGCCCATTAAACTAAAAATCGACCCATGTCTATTTTAAAAATCGCTTTCAGCCTCTTTCCCGTCCTGCTGTTCCTGATCGCTCTGGTATCGCTGGACAGCTACAAGCTGGTCAGACTGCGCTCAGTCCTCATATCGATCGTAATTGGCGGCGTTGCGGCCATTATCGCCTATGTTGTCAACACCCGGCTTTCGCCGCTGTTTGCCGATTCGCCGTCTCTCTTTTTCAGATATCTGTCGCCTGTAATTGAAGAGTCATTAAAGGCGATTTACCTCATCTATTTAATCCGGAGCCACAAAGTTGGATTTTTGGTGGATGCAGCCATTTATGGATTTGCGATCGGCGCCGGCTTTGCCGTCATTGAAAACATCTATTATATTCAATCGCTGCATCAATCGAATATAATGGTTTGGTTGATTCGCGGTTGCGGCACGGCGGTCATGCATGGTGGCACAACGGCCATTGCAGCCATTTTGAGCAAGAGCATGACAGAGCGCTATGATAAAAAGGTTCTGGTTTTCTTGCCGGCTTTGTTCGCTGCCATCGCACTTCATTCGGCTTTTAACCATTTCTTTATGCCGCCACTGCTCACCACGATAGCTCAGCTTTTAACATTAGCGCTTTTTATCTCTATCATTTTTACACACAGCGAAAAAGCCCTGCAAAATTGGTTGGAATTGAGCATGGAGGACGATGTCCAGCTTTTAGAGAATATACTCACGGGGATGATTTCAGAAACAAAAGCAGGTGGATACCTGATGTCGCTTAAAAATAACTTCAAGGGAGAAGTCGTTGCCGACATGCTATGTTTTCTAAGAATTCATCTGGAATTGGCCATTCGCGCAAAAGGTGTATTGCTGCTTCGCAATGCCGGCTTTCAGGTGACTGTGGAGCAGGAGATCAAGGAGAAATTAACCGAGCTCAAATTTCTGGAAAAAAGTATCGGCCCAACCGGCAAATTCGCTTTGTCGCCGTTACTTCACACATCGACTCATGATCTTTGGCAGCTCTATATCGTGCAAAAATGATATTTTTCATCACCAGTGTCCGGTCGAGCAACCGGGCACCCCACTAAAATTACATTAAAATCATTTCATGGTGTTGGTCGAAAAACAAAATCTACTTGGATCAAATGTTGCGAAATCATTTTTGTTTATTATAAAGTTAAATTGATTGGTGTCCGGCAACCGGACACCAATAATTTTCCATTATTGGATTACATTGGTTTGCTATTCTTTTGTTCGTATTCATGCCCGCTCGTCCGGATCACAGATGCCCCAACAGGCGCTTGCACCTGACACCGCTATACTGCGCTTCGAACATCAGGTACCGCGCAGGCCATTGGATGAAACCACCTCGCATGAACGACCAAAAAACCGTCAAGAGCATCTGGCGCCAATCTGAAAAGGCAATGATCAGATGAAATCGCGTTACATAAGGCGATCCTCCGTTACGCCATATCGGTACCGTACGGGAGCAACATGCGCTGATTTGAGTATCCACCTTGACACATCATCAACAGGGGCGCAATTGGTCAAGGCGCCAATAGCGCGTCGCCCAAATCTACCAAATATGATGAACATGAGCCGAAAGAAAGCACTGCTGTAATATGTCCTCAATTGCAATCATGCTCCTCGTTCTATCCGCCTTTGTACATGCGGGATGGAATCTGGTCAGCAAGCGTCAACACCCGTCAGCGTCCTTTTTTCTGGTTGCAAACCTTGCTGGCACTTTTCTGCTGGCTCCTTCGTTACTCCTGAACGGAAACCTGGTCGTTCTGTATATGCCCGCTCAAATATGGGCATTTCTTCTCGCCTCGGGTTTCTTTCTGGCCTTGTACTATATATCGCTCGCCGGCGCCTATCGAGCGGCCGACATGTCGGTCGCCTATCCGCTTGCCCGATCTTCTCCGGTTATCGTCGTGGCTTTTGTCACGATGATGATGGGGCGTGGCGACCAGATTTCGCCAGGGTGCGTAGCTGGAATTATCCTGGTTGTCAGCGGTTGTTTCCTGATTCCACTCCAACGGCTGGGCGATCTGCGCCTAAACAACTATGTAAATGCGACCTGTGGCCTTGCTTTGCTTGCCGCTATTGGCACGTCCGGATATTCGATCGTGGATGACGAGGCCCTGCGGCAACTCAGAACACAGGCCATTCTGGGGAAAACGCAGACGACACTTGTGTATGCTTGTCTGGAATCGTTGTTTGCTTCAATCTGGCTCTTTCTTTTCGTCACCCTTCGCCCAGACGGCCGGTCCAGCCTGAACCAATTGCTGCGTTCAAAGAAACATGATGCGGTATTTGCCGTGGTTGCGGGTTTCGCTATCTCTCTTGCTTATATTCTTGTCCTTATCTCACTGGCATTCGCTGACAATGTGAGTTATATTGTTGGCTTTCGTCAACTCTGCGTTCCTTTGGGGGCAATTCTGGGTATTGGGATTTTAAAAGAGGTTCCCCACTTGCCCAAAATTGCCGGAGTCATCATCATGTTTGCCGGTCTGGTATGGGTGGCCCTCGGTTAGCATACGCGAAAGCGTGTCAACCCAACCTTAAAGGCGACTGGCAAAAGCTCGCGTCTCAAGAAGGAGGTAAACATTAATCAATCTCGGGATAATCCGGGATAAAAAAACTCTTGGGGATTTTCGTCCAGAACGGTGTGGGCGAGATCGAGCTTCTGTTGCAGGCTCCAGCCGCGTTCGCCGAAACACTGACTGGCCAAAATTCGAGCAAGCGTCCGGCACAATACATCCAGACGCGGCAGGACAAACTCGAACGAGCGCGCATGGCTGGCAAAGGCGAAAATCCTGTTTGCCGGCATGGCCTGCAGGCGGGCAGTCAGCTGTTCGTGTCGGCTTGCATGAAATGGTAAAGAAAAATTCCACAGGCAGTCGCCACATTGAGTGAATCGGTGTCGATTGCCATGGGAATGGTTACCCGATCATCGCACAACCCGATCCAGGAATCGGCCAGCCCCTGGGCTTCGGTTCCGAACAAAAGAACGAATCGCTGGGGCGGCTTGACGCGATACAGAGGCCGAGCTGAGAAATCGAGAACTGCTGCGATCCGGCGCATTTCAAAGCGCTCGTGCAGCCAGTGCAGATCGGCGGCCGGATCGTCGCTGCTCAACAGGTTCAAGGAAAAAACCGCACCCATGGACGCTCGAATGGCGCGGCGGGTAAAAGGGTCGCAACAGCGGCTGCCGATGACCACAGCATGAACACCGAACGCCGCCGCCGAACGCATCATCGCACCCAGATTTTCCACATCATTGACTTCGGGAAAGAACAGCAGACCGAATCGGCCGATCGGTGGATCAAAATGTTCCTGCAGCGCGGGCAGTTGCCTGCGCACGCCAGCGGCTATCACACCGCGATGAAAATCGAACCCGACCAGTTCAGCAAGCTTCCGGTCGTCCAAAAGATAT
>JAFGJN010000223.1 GCA_016929055.1 Candidatus Zhuqueibacterota bacterium | reverse complement strand
GCCGGAATATTTCACCTCGCAGCTTAATTCTCGCCCCAATTTTTGCGCGCTCAGGAACCGCCCGACGAATTCTTCCGCCTGCTCGACCCTGAAAGCGCTGTGATTCCGATTTCGGACAGCATAGACCGGTTCGAAACGCAAGCTAACAGCGCCCAGCTTTTCGCGCGCATAGCGGACGACGTCATCCATGCGCGCCAAGCTCTCCGGCGTGATGGTGGCGCGGATTTCCAGCCGTTTGCCGGCCTGGTTCAAAATCGCGGCGGTGCGTTCGACCAGGGCGGCGGTTTCGCTTCCGTCCGACTGCGGCCGCTGCCGATTCTGGATAGCCGGCGGGCCGTCGCACGAGAGACCAATCTGATCAAAGTTTTTCGCCAGCCATCGCGCTTTTTCCGCCGATAATACGCCGTTGGTCGCAATATAAGTATGTAGATCCACGCCGACCTTTCCAGTCATCACCCGGCTCGACGCCAGAATCTGCTGCAGCAGTCGCCAGTGCACCGTCGGCTCGCCGCCTCCGTGCAGCGCCAGGTATAACGGTCGACCCGCGGCAGCGCATGCCTCGGCTGCATAGGAAACGGCTTTTTCTACGATCGGCAGGGAAATAACAGGCAGGGCAGCGGACGATTCCAGGCCGGCAGTGGCATAGCAGTACGGGCAGGCTAAATTGCAGCGATTGCTGAGATAGATGGTGACGCACTCCGGCGAGAAAGGCTTTTCGAAATGCTTGCGCCATCGCTGCAGCACATCCTGCGCCCTATTTTGCAGGCGCTCGGCGAGCTGCACGATGCCGTGCTCCGGCTCACCCTCATACCAGTACCGACTCAGAGCGACGCGTTCCTTCTTTGTTGTCAAAAGCATCTGCCCGGGCACATAGACAACATCGTGCGAGCGCAGCGAGAAATAATATATCGGCAGAGTCGAATGCAGGCGCTCAATCATGACTTGCTCCAACGACGGCTGAGTGCCGGATTGCCTTCTCATAGTACTGCGGACAGATGTCGCAGCCCGCGCATTGGCCCCCACAGTGGAGCGTTTTGAGATAAAAATCTTCCTCAATGATCATGGGCTGCAGCACCGAGGCCGGGCCGCCGCCGATCTCGTGCGGCATCAACGGCTGGCGGGTGATATAAACCTTCAATACCCGTCGATAGGTTTGCGGATTCTGCAGTGTCACCCGGCCGGCCAATTTCAGTTCGTCATAGATGCCGGTGAAGAGATGCAAATGCTGCGGCAGCACCCAGGCGCCGGTCAGTCGCAGCCACGGTTTTTCCCGCAGCAGCTCCTGACAGAGGGATTTGGGAAAAGGACGGCCGCGGCTCATCTCGTAGAAATGCTGGATACGATAGGGGCATCCCGGCAGGCAGGCTTCGTTGACAATCATGCGAATCCGGCCGGAAAAACTGCGGTGCAGCTGCTGCAGCGCCGGCAGGTTGCGCATGATCCGGCTCGCCGGCACCACCGCGTCGCAGATGCCTTCCAGCATGGGGAGCTGGTTGGCTGCCGCGATATCCATCAGGGTGGAGGCGGTGAGTTTCAGCTGCGGCAGCGCTTCTTTCACCAGCGCCGCTAATTGCAGGCTGGTGAAGGTGACGTCGTCGATGCCAAAGCGCTCGTGCAGGTGCGCGATATGATCGATAATGGCCGGGGCGATGGATTCCACCGGCCCTGGCATGGTGACCGGATTGATCAGCAGGCTGTGTTTGAAAAGCCGTTTTTCTAACAGGCTTTGCAGGTGTTTGTTTGGCTGCGGCGGTCGACCGGAGCCGATCATTTTTGCATCGATGGGAAAATAGACAGCCCGAATGCTCGGACTGAATTCGGCCGCCAGGTCCTGCCAGAACGCCGGCGGCTGGTCGATGTAAGGGATGAGCCAGGGTTCGGTCGGATGCTTTCGCCGGGCATCGGCTGTGGAAGCTTCCGGTTCTAAACTATTTCTTTCTTGCTCGCCAGAGGTTGAGCCATGTCCGGACGCGGTAATGGTGCTGTGTCTTTTCCCGGGCATTTCTCCATCTTGTATTAACGGGGGCGGATGTGCTTCCGGCCGGCTTCTATGTTGTTCAGGGTGCTTGCTTTTTGTTCTCGTAGAACGATGCGGAACCTGAACGGCAAAATCGTGATGCCGCAGCCGTTGCATGGCCAGGGCACGACATCCGCCCGAACAGAGTCCCCGGGCAAGGGCCTGGCAATCGGCGCATTCTGCAAAAATACCGAGGTTGTGGAACGGCTGTAATATCTGCTGAAAAGCCTCCTGAACCGATTGCGCGTCGGAGTAATCCAGAAAGAGGTGCCTGACCGTCTGCGCCAGCGGATAGCAGGGGATCACCGTCCCGTCCGGGAGGATATCGGGAATGGGATTGCAGCGGTTGCCGATTTCGTCGAGATGGAGGGAGGGAGGCAGATTATCCGCCGGAAACATGCAGGGCACAAAACCGCAATCCAGGTCGATGTCGATCTGGCGCTCGTGCGCTTTACGGGCGAAGGCTATGACCTGATCGCCAATGCGAACATAATCTTTAGGGCGCAAATGCTGCTGCGAACCGCCCGGAGCGGGATGGGCGAGTCCGAGGCGCACAGCTCGGCGCAGATGATAGCGATCGATTAAATCGAGGAGAAAATCCAGTCGGTGCGTATGGTTATGCAGGTTAAAACCCGGTTGCGCCCGAGGGCCGAGCTTTTTCAATACGGCGAGCTGCTTGCGATATACCGCATCCTCGCCTTTTTGCGGTTCCTGCATATTGACCAGCAGGAAAATTCGTTCGATGGGGATGGTATTGAGAAAATCAACAAGGGATGGTTTAATTAAGCCATTCGTAAAGATCAGCAGGGACAGATCCTGTCGCAGGGCTGTTTTGACGAAGCGGGTGAAATGCGGATGCAGCGTGGGTTCCCCGCCGAGGAGACGAATTTGCCGGATTTTTGAGCGTTTCATGAACTCCAGCGCTTGTACATACAATTGATAACTCATATCCTCGGTCTCGACCGAAATCGATCTGGCGAAACAATAGGCGCAGTCGCGGTTGCACCGGGATGTGATGGAGATATTAGCCATGAGGCTCCTCTGGAGTGAGCCACTCCTGTTGGGACCAGTCGTTCAGCGTCGTTCGAATCCAATCGGCTGTGTCTTTTTCGTCCTGTTTGAGAAGGACGGACAATAGCGTGATCAGACGATCCCACTCCATATTGCGACTGACATAATCCCACAATGCCGATTCGGGATACTTTATGATCAATTTTTTGCCGTTATCCGGGCGGATGAGCAGGATATGATCCCTGTTCACCAGCCAGTGGGTTTGGGGGTGGCAAGATAATTTTTGCATGTCAATGGTTTTGTTTAATTAATGATAGCCTTTGCAATCGTTCCTTGTTATTGGCGATCCGAATTGTTCTCGGCGCGCCGGAATGGCTATCCACAATAGTTTCTTGCAGAATGACAGACGGAACCAGACGCAAGTACACGTTTATCCTCATTCAAAGGTGCATTTTGACGGCACAATATTTACATTTTTACGATTCATCCGAATTAGTATGACAATTTTATCCCCGCCAATCATCAATACAATCGGACCGCTGCAGGACCAGCTTCTCCTGCTGCTCTCGATCCTCCAATAAGTGATTCAGTTCATTTTGGCACCCCAACTCGTTCAAAAGGTTACAGGCGGCGATGAGTCGCGTCTGTATGCAAAATGGTGTGCGCTCGCCATCCCGCCGCATTTCGTAATTATCCACATGGCAACCGCCGGCGCAGTGCCAGCGGGCAAAACAGGTCCGGCACACGGGCGCGTGCGAGGTCAGTTCGCGCACCCGCTCCACCGACGCCTGTTGGATGTTAACGCCTTTTGCAGGCTCCACCCGACCCAGATCGAGATCGAGTCCCTTGTTCCGCCACTCCTGTTGCTGCAGGTAGCAGGCGCTGAGTCTGCCGTCGGGGGAGAGGATCAAGGTGTCTCGTCCCACGGGACAAAAGCTGTGGCGCACGCGATCGATGCCGGCCGCGGCATAGATGGTTCGGGTGCCCGCCTCGGTCGCGGCCATGGCCGATTGCATATAGCTGCGCGCGAAGGACCATGGATCGGGCGGCATGAGGCCCGCTTCCTGGCTTTCCTGCGTCGGTCGCAACGGCTCATAATCGATAATATCGGGGTGAAACTGTCGGCAGAACCACTGTGAGATCTCTGCAAGTCGTCCGACGGTTTCCTGGGTCACACAGATGCGCAGGCACAATTCAACCGGCATGCGCGACAGCGCCCAGGCATTGGCCGCCACCACCGGAAAACTGGCTGCGCCGTTTTTAGCCGGACGATGGCGGTTTTGAATGTCTTCCGGTCCATCAAATGACATGACCACCGAGTCGATGTAATCCCCGATCAATCGGCAGCGGTCGGCATCGAAGAATCCGTTGGTATCCGCTTCGAAGCGAAGGCGCAGCCCCTTTGCGCCGGCCAGCATGCGGGCGCGATGGACCACGGTATCGACGACGTCGGGCGCACAAAAGGGTTCGCCGCCGAAAAAATGGATGTCGAAATGAGTACGCTGATGCTGATGCAACCAATCAGCCATCCAGTCCACCAGCAGAACGGCGCGTTTGAGGTCCAGAGTTTGGCCATCCTGCGCCTTTACGGCGCCAAACCCGCAATAGATGCAGCGCATGTTGCAGGCGCGGGTGGGAATGATGCCGAGAAATTCAGGCTGGATGGGCCCGGTGTGCGGCGCCGGTGCGGCCGGTGGCTCCTGATTCTGCAACACCTGCAGTGAGCCGTCAGGCAACGCTTTGTCGTGTAACAAAGCCTCGATCGTCGCTGAGTTCACCAGCGCGGTGATACCATGCAACGGCGCATGCAATAACCAGCGGTTGGCAATGGGGAGGACGTAGACGCTGTGCAAAGATTCCGGCAAAATATACCTCGATTCATCAGGGTGGCATCTAACTCTTATCAACGTTTCCAACCGCATTGGTGGGAAAACACAAACCGGCATCGACCAACCGGAGGAATAGGCTTTTTGTTTCCGCAAATGCGGATTCGGCATTCTGCTGTTTCAATCCCGCCGCGATCTGGCCGATGGATTTACGGCCGTCAAAGGCGCTGATAATATGCGCTTCCGCCTCATTCAAAGGCACGCGGGTTTCGGGTGTCTGCTCCTGATGACAGGTTGTTCGGCCATCCTTCGCGGTTCTGATCACGGTGTTTGCGATTAGTTTCGGGTAGATGCGCGCCAGTTGCTCGTCCGTCAGTTTGGGTAGATCGGATAATCGCAGCTGTGGTTTGCCGCGCGCTTCATCGGTTAGGACGGCTGATTGGCCGAAAAAGTGCCGGAAGAACCGGCGGCGGTCGATATTCGAGGATTTTTTGGTTGCCATAGATCAAAGTAACTCTTTTGATTAAGAATTTCAACAACACAGCTGTTTTTAATAAAATGCTTCAGTTTTAAAGCCGGATACGAAAGTCCGGTATCCGCCGTGGAGCGCGGCGATCTCCGCTGAAAGGGTAATCGACCAGTCACCTTTTGGCGGAGATTGCTTCGTTCCAACTCAGTTTTGATGATAAAGGATGGAACTGGTCCTTCACTTCTAAGAACATGGCGGAGATTGCTTCGCTCCATGGCGGCTGCTGTTCTTTTTCATGCCCTGTTCCTTCGCTCGCAATGACATTCTTTTTTTTGTCCT
>JAFGJN010000222.1 GCA_016929055.1 Candidatus Zhuqueibacterota bacterium | reverse complement strand
CGGGATCGATCTGCACCACCCGTGTGGTTGCCGGTGTGGGTGTGCCGCAGCTGACCGCCATCATTCAATGCGCGGAAATCTGCGCCAAAAACGAAATTCCATTGATCGCCGATGGCGGTATTAAACAGACCGGCGATATCGCTAAAGCTCTAGCCGCAGGAGCCGATACGGTAATGCTCGGCAACATGCTCGCCGGCACCGAAGAGAGTCCGGGCGAAACGGTGCTCTATGAAGGAAGAACCTACAAAGTTTATCGCGCCATGGGTTCTTTGGGCGCCATGAGAAGCGGACGGGGCGATCGCTATTTCCAGGAAGGTGAGAGGAATATCAAAAAACTGGTACCCGAAGGTATCGAGGGGCGGGTGCCCTTTCGGGGTAAAGTCAGCGATGTGATCTATCAGATGATTGGGGGCTTAAGGGCCTCCATGGGATACTGCGGTGCGGCAAACCTGGAAGAGATGAAATTGAAATCCCGCTTTATCCGCATAACGGCGGCCGGTTTGCTGGAGAGCCACCCGCACGACATCATCATAACTCAGGAAGCGCCCAATTACGGCCTGCAGCGCAAGTAATCGGCTTTTCACCGATTTTCGCTGGCACCCCGTAATGTTTCCTCAGCACCAATAAAAAAAGGGTATGAAATATTTCATACCCTTTTTTGACAAACACAATCGGATGGTCAAGCGGATTCGCTGGGTTGTATCCACTATCACCTAAAGAGAATAGGAGCGCAACTGGGATTTAAAAACCCATTCCGCGAATCGTGCTTAAACCGCCTGTCGACTGCATAGGATTGCGGCACCACAGTTGGAAAAACGCGGTACAGCCGCAGAATCAGGCAATCTTGTTTATAACGGCGGCTAGCTTGGATTTTTGATTCGCCGCTTTGTTCTTGTGAATGATACTTTTTTGCGCTAATTTATCCAATAGCGCGGCGGTGCGGCGAAAGTTGCCCTCTGCTTCTTCTTTTGTGCTCGAAGCACGAACTTTTTTGATCTCGGTACGCAACCGGCTCATATAATTGCGATTGCGGGCACGGTTGCGCTCGGCGATTTGAATCCGTTTCAAAGCTGATTTATGGTGTGCCATGCTCTGTCAAACTCCCACATTGATCGGATCGGTCAGCCTTCTCGGCGACCCTCTCCATTGATGACTCGTAATTTTTCTCAAAAGTTATAAAGCATACGAATTTTTTCACAAAAAAGCAATAAAAATTTCACAAAGAGGGTGCATATGGAGACACAGATTCGACCGGTTGAAACCCGCAGGGATTTGCAGCAATTCATTCGGCTGCCTTGGCGCATTTACCAGGACATCCCTCAATGGGTTCCTCCTCTTCTCAGCTCCGAAAAGGAAATTCTGTCGCCGAAAACCGGGCCCTTTTTTCAGAACGGCCAAGCAGCGCTCTTTCTTGCCTACCGCGATCAAACACCCATCGGCCGCATCTCTGCCCATGTCAATCACCAGTACGAGCGCTACCGCAATTCAGAAACCGGGTTTTTCGGTTTTTTTGAGTGCATCGACAACGCCGATGCAGCCCGCGCGCTCTTATCCGCCGCCGAAACCTGGCTGCGCAACCAGGGCAAAACACGCATGCTCGGGCCGATGAGTTTCGGTCTCTATGACATCAGCGGAATTCTGATCGAGGGTTTCGAGGATCCGCCGGTCATTCTTACCGCCTACAACCCAGAGTATTACGGTAAATTGCTGGAACAGGCGGGACTGACCAAAGCCATCGATTGGTATGCCTTTCTCGTTCACCGCAACGTCGTTTTGCATCCAGCATTGTACCGGGTTCGTGATCGTTTGCTTAACCAGCAGGATATCACTTTTGAAATACTGGATATGAAACGGATCGATCAAGCCGTCGACTTGATCGGCGAGATCTTTGCCCAGGCATGGATGGAAAACTGGGAGCACGTCCCCTTTACCGATGCCGAACTGGCACACCTGCTCAAAGAGCTCAAGCCGGTAGTCGTGCCGGAATTGACCTATCTCGCCTTTCATCAGGGTCAATGCATCGGCTTTTCACTCAGTATAAAAGATGCCAATCCCGCCCTGAAAAAAGCCAACGGCCGTCTCTTTCCCTGCGGATTGGCAAAAGTGCTGTGGCACATGCGAAAAGTCAAGCGTCTGCGCACTATCGCCATGGGCGTCCGTAAAGAGTATCGCCATCGCGGCATCGATCTGGTATTCTACCTCAACACCGTCGAACAGGGTCGCAAACTCGGATTTGTCGATTCAGAATGCTCTATCATCGTCGAAAGCAATCAACCGATGATCCGCGCCTTGCAGGACCTGGATGCCAAACGCTATAAAACTTTTCGTTTTTTTGAGAAATCGATCCTCTAACGAAATCCCTGTTTCTGAGGAAACAAATAACCGGTTTGCGCGGTTTACCGAATGACTGAAGGCTTTAGATGAGGAGCGCGGAACCGACGCATATGAAACCGGGTTCGATAGAAGCAGCCGCATCGAGCAAAACCCTCAACCGACTCAATTTTGGCGAGATTTATGAAGTGCAAAACCCTGCCTCTGATCCTGCTCGTTTTTTTGGCTCTTTTACAGGCCACGAACATTCACGCTCAATACTATTTCGGCCGTAACAAGATCCAATACAACCAATTCGATTGGCATGTACTGGAAACAGAACATTTCGACATCTATTATTATCCGGAAATGCGAGAATTGGCGGAAATCGGCGCTGCCTACGCTGAAGAGACCTACAGCTTTTTAGAAAACAAATTCAACCACAACGTTCTGCGTCGCATCCCTTTAATCTTTTACGCCACCCATGCCCATTTTCAGGAAACCAACACCATTCCCTATTTGATCCCCGAAGGTGTCGGAGGCTTTTTCGAATTCATCAAAGGCCGCGTGGTGGTGCCGGCAAATGGCTCCATCCCGGACTTTAAACATGTGCTGCGCCACGAATTGGTACATGTCTTTACAACCAGTCTCGAACAGGAAATACTCAAACGCCATCGGCTCGCCAATCATCCGGGGCTGCCGCTCTGGTTTATCGAAGGATTGGCCGAATACTGGTCGACTGGCTGGGACTCACAGGCCGAGATGTTTATCCGCGACGCTACTCTTAATGGTTATCTTTACCCCCTCAACATGATCTACCAGATCACGGGTTCTTTTTTGATGTACAAAGAGGGACAAGCCGCTCTCAAATACATCGCTGAAACATACGGCGAGGACAAGATCGTCAAACTGATCGAAAACCTGTGGATGGCGAACGATTTTTCCGATGTTTTCCGAATCACCCTGGGAGTCGACTATAAACAATTCGATCGCGACTGGATTTATCACTTGCGCAAGCAGCACTTTCCTCTCCTCAAGGACCATGATTCAGCGCGCATGGCAACAGAGCAGCTGACCTATCGAGGGATCAACATCAAACCCGCTTTTTATGGCAACGGCAATTCGCCGTCAATCGTCTTTCTTTCCACTCGAACCGGTTATGCCAATATCTGTCTCGCCCCGATCCAACCGGGTGAAAAGGAGGCCCGAGTCGAGATCCTCGTGGCTGGTGAACGGAGCGCCGATTTCGAATCCTTTCACCTCTTGAGCAACAAAATCGACGTCCATCCGCAGGGCCGATTGGCCTTTACCTCTAAAAGTGGCGAGCAGGATTATCTCTATATCTATGATCTCGAGAGAAAGGCAATCGTGGGAGAATACGCTTTTGCCAATCTTGTCTCCATTTTTTCGCCTACCTGGTCGCCCGACGGGTCACGAATCGCTTTCACCGGGCTGGCTTTTTCCGGACAGTCCGATTTGTTTGTCTACAACCTCGAAAGCGATTCCCTGCACCAGGTAACAGATGACTATTTTGACGACAAGGATCCGAACTGGTCGCCAGACGGGCAATTTGTCGCTTTCAGTTCGGATCGGGGCGCATTCGGTCGCTCCGGCTATTATAATATTTACGCCTGGGAACCGAGCTTCGGGCGGTTGCACGCTCTGACCAACGGCGATTTCAATGACACGGCCCCCGCCTGGTCACCCGATGGGCAGAATCTCGCTTTTTCATCCGATCGCAACGGAACAGCCAATATCTGGGTTCTCCATCCCGGTGGCCGCAGCCGATCGTCGTCCGACCTCATCTCTGTTCCAACGCCAAAGGTTGAGGAACAGAAATCCTCGCCAACTATTGGGCATCCTCTCTCGGTGCTGAATTCGAACCGAACCCTCAAACAGATCACCCATTTCACCACGGGGGCATTCGATCCCGAATGGAACGATGATCAGACACTGCTGTTCAGCGGTTTTGAAAACCTCTCTTACCAAATTTTTCTCATCACAGGCATTGAAGATCTAATCCGCGAAGCGGTTCCGATCGATTCGCTCGACAGTCCGCTTTTGGCTTCTTATTGGGATTACGACAAATTGGGCGGCGGCGAAACCGCCCGGGCAGTTCGCTACAAATCCAAATACGACCTCGATATCGCCCAGAGTCAAATCACTCAGGACCCCATCTTTGGCACCTCGGGCGGAGCACAGCTGGCCATATCCGATATGCTTGGCAACTATCAGTACTATTTTCTCATCTACAACACAGCACGAACACGGGACGAATTTCTCGAGAGCTTTAATCTCGCCCTGACGAGGGTCGACCTCTCCAAACGCACCAATTTATCCTATGGTCTCTACCATTTTGCCGGACGCTTTTACAACCGCTACGATTATTGGTTCTGGGAACGCAGATACGGCGGCTATGGCGCCGTAAGCTATCCCCTCTCCAAATTCAAACGGGTGGAAGCCAGCCTCAACATCCGCCACTCCGATAAGGAATGGTTCATCCGCGATCATCGCCGCAAAGCTCTGTTGATTTCCGCCTTTGGCTCCTATATCAAAGACACATCACTATGGGGACCGACGGGGCCGATCGATGGCGAACGAATCAACTTAACCCTGGGCAATACCTATGATGTGGCCTATTCCCACGTCAACTTTTTCACCGTGATCGCAGACTATCGTCGCTATATCCGTCTTAGTCCGCGGATTTCTCACGCTGTTCGGCTATGGACACAGATGAATTATGGCAAGGAAACCACCCCCTTTTTCATGGGTGGCAGCTGGGATCTGCGCGGCTATGGCCTGTGGAGAATCTGGGGTAAAAAAATCGCCCTGGTTTCCAATGAATTGCGCTTTCCGTTCATCGACCATCTTGCAGTCAATTTTCCCTTCGGCGGGCTCGGTCTGAACGCTGTCCGCGGTGCGCTCTTTCTGGATGTCGGCAATGCGTGGGACCAGCGGTTTGAGGGAGTTCTTGGCAGTACCGGATTCGGCGTTCGCTTTCGTTTCGGCGGCATGCTGGTTTTGCGTTTCGATATGGGCCGACGTTTTTACTTGAATGATGTCTCAAACTTTTACCAATTGGGGCGATATGATTTTGACGACAAATGGTTCACTCAATTCTTTTTCGGCTGGGATTTTTAAATCACTCCGTTTGCTGCTGATTCCGGCGCTGATACTGACTTTGATCCAGTGCGGTGGACCGGCATTTCCGCATCTGCAACCTCGAAGCGGCCAGAGCTGGCTTTTACTCGGCGGCGATCCTGGCCGCAGTCATTTTAGCCCCGTTGCGCTGTCAACACCCCTAAAACTCGCCTGGCACCATAAAATCACCGCAGCAGTCGGCCGTACCCTGCTCTATCAAGATGGTTTGCTGTTTGTTCCCACTTTTAACGGAAAAATCGACGTGCTCGTCTTACGCGATGGTCAACGCCGCAGCAAATTCAAATTGTCGCGCAGCACGGTGGGCGGTATCGCGCTCGAGGGAAGCCGTGCTGTCGTCTTGCGCCGCAATTCCCACCCAGCGGTGCAGGCAGTGGATCTGATCAGCGGTAACGAGCTGTGGAAAAGCCGGGGAGAAGTCGTTTTCAGTGAGCCTCTGATCGTCGGCGGGGATCTCTATATCGCCTACTATGGCGGATCCCTGGTGTGCCACGATCTGGAGAGCGGCGTCGTTAGATATAAAATCGATCTGCCCACCCGGCTCGAGTCGTCGCCCTCTTTTGCATCCGGCCTGGTGATTCTCGGAGGAGATGACGGAGTTGTTCGGGCCTATCGAGATGAAAAAAAAGAGTGGGAATTCAAAACCGATGGTGCAATCAAAGCAGCACCCGCCTGTCGAGACGGCCGGGTCTATTTAGGCACAGCCGATGAGCGGTTCTATTGTCTGGACGCATCGAACGGCAAACCGGTGTGGTCATTTGCAGCAGACGGCAAAATCATGAATGAAGCCGCCATCGACGGCCAAAGAGTCTGTTTCGGCACAACTCGGGGAACTCTGTTTTGTCTCGATGCCGAATCGGGCAAAGAACTGTGGCGCTCGTCCGCCAAAAGCGTGATCAGCACCGCCCCTCTGATCACACGCAACGCCGTGTTTTTCGGATCTTTGGACAAACATATCTATGCGGTAGATGTGCAGAGTGGAAAACACCTGTGGTCGTTTGAAACCGAAGGGCGGATTCTAACCCATCCGATCGCCGTCGACAATTCGCTGGTCATTGCCAGCCAACCCGAAAACGTCTATTGTTTTACTGGCGCCGACTGATCGATTCAGTGACAACAAAGCGCCAGGATCAAGGGCACAAAATCGGTCAAGTCGGTCAAAGAGGCATGCAGATCGGCGCGGCCGGGGCCGAACAGCAAAGTGAGAGCCGGGTTTTCCGTATGCGTTTTGCGGGAAAGATCTTCGATATTGCCGTGGTCGCTGGTTACGATGATCAGAGTATCCTGCAGCCGCGATTCGGCGAGCAAGGCGCCCAAAAACCTTTCGAGCTTTAGCAGTTCCCGCCTGGCGGACTCGAAATTCTGCGAATGGCCCGCACGATCCGTCTGAAAAAATTCAAACAGAACAAAATCATATTCCCGCGCTTGACGAGCGACGATTTTGCCGGCCTTTTCTGGCGAGAACAGCGGCACATCAAACCCTTTTTGCCGCAGCGATTCGTTTGTGATGTCCTGATAGATCGAACGGCCGGCGAGTAGATCGTCGAGATCGAAAAAAGCCAGATCCGCATAGAGGTTGCTCAGCGTGGTGGCCGAAAGATAGCGCAGAATGTCGTGAGGATTGTGATCGAAAAAGGGCGGCCGAAAGGTGTTGAGAAAGGCCGCCCGGCATCCGCGCTGCCGCAATTGTCGGAATATCGAATATTGCTCGATCAGCAGACGCAGCCGGCGGTTGGGGAAACCGCTCAGATGTCGACCGAGATGCTGCGCTGCATTGACTCCCGTCAATAGAGCGGTCTGACCTGTGGCGCTTTGAGGCAAGCCAGGAATGCCGAGCGTCGTATCGACGGCAAAGGCGAGCCCCCCTTCTCCGACGGGACTCGGGTTTGGCCGCTCTTGAAAATAAGCGAGCAAATCGAATGCAGGCTGGGTCAGCGGATTCCGGCAAGGATCAAAAGAACCAACACCCAAACCGTCCACAAAGATCAGAACCACATGTTCAAGCCCGAAGGGTCGCCGCACGATGCCCACATCCGCCTCTCAGTACAACGCCTCGATTTTCGTCCCTGGATAATAATGCTGCAGAATACGCTTTTCGGAAAGTCCGGTTTTTGCCATCATTGCCGCACCGATCTGGCACATACCCACGCCGTGTCCCCAGCCAGCGCCATGCAGAACAAACTCCTGAGGCGCCGGAGCGCCGAATACCGGTTCGACGACAAAACAGCTGCTGTAAAGCGTTTTGGGCGACATCAGCTGACGAATCCGCAATTCATTTTCAACGCGCAGCCTGTCCTTGGTGCCGACAAACTCGATTTCAATGATTCTTCCGGAAACGCTGCGTCTCAGCGGCCGGATTTCCTGCAGCAGACCCAAATCGATGCCGGTTTCTCGGCGAATGCGCATTTCCAACTCGGTGCGTTCCAGCCTTTCGCGCCAGCGAAAATAGGATTTGGAATAATCCGCCGCCGACAAGCCGCCGACAAAGTCGACGTTGCAATAAACGTGCACGGGCGTGCGAATCCAATCGCCGACGACCGCTTCCTGGGAAAGGTCAAGACTTTGCGGCACACGATCGTCCGGCACATCAAAAACACCACCCAGATGGGATTCGGCATCACCGCCCCAAATAGCCGAAACATCCTCGGTATGACCGCCGCAAATTGCGGAATAGGGGGTAAAACAGGTCCGACCGTCGCGAGTGAGAACCAATCCCCGTGTTTCAAACACCGCCCGATCGCTCTGCGCTGCTTCTTTTTCTACACCAGCATAGGCCTGGCAGTGGACATCGGCGCAATAATCAAACTCTGCATCGCTATGCCGCCGGCTGAAATTGTGGATCGCAAAGGTACGGGCGACGATGGCCTGGGCT
>JAFGJN010000221.1 GCA_016929055.1 Candidatus Zhuqueibacterota bacterium | reverse complement strand
GCCGTGCTGTTGACCTCGGTAATGACGACTTGAGGGATTGCACCACCGGTCACTGCCAACAGGAATCCCAAAATAATCAAGTACATAATTTGTTCCCTCGGTTTTCCGTTGTTTTGATCGTTTTTGCCGCATTTATTTACTATATTATAACTTTTTCAATTATTCATGTCAAGTATATTCGTATATTTTGCCGTTTTTTTCGCATAAAAAAAGCCCCTTGTGAAGGGGCTTTTCAAGATGAAACAGTGAACAAAAAGATCTGATCAGACGCGTTCCGCGTCGGTTTTGGTGCGGTAACCGCTCGCTTCGTAAGCAGCCAGGAGATCGGCGCGAAGGTTTTTTTCCAGGCGGGCGGTCGCAACGATAGGTCGAACATCGGCGAGAATCAGTGAGGCGTTGAAAAACCGGTTGGCCAGAATGATTTCATCCCGCTCCTGAAGTTCGGTCAATGCCACGGTATCGACCAGCATGGCTTTGGCAAGAGCGATCTGCAACGAATCAATCGAATGGAGAATCGCATGCATGCGGTGTTCTCGGCCGCTGCATTGGTCAATCATATAGGCCCAGTTCTTATCGGCTTTAGGGTTGGTGACGACATCGCCGAGAACGAGTTCATAAAAAATCCTTGCCAGCTCGGGATTGGGTTCGACCGAGTGATCGTCATCAGCCGCATAGCGCGTGTTAAAATGAAACCCGCCGGGAACTCCCTCTTCGATCAATCGGGTGACGATCTGTTCGATATTGGTCGCGTGGGGATGATGACCGAGATCAACCAAGACGCCGGCATTTTCACCCAACTCCCGGGTCAAAAGATAGGATGTACCCCAGTCCGATATAACCGTATGATAGGTGCCCGGTTCAAAAACCTTGTATTCGATCAGGACAAAAACGTCCCGATCGATTTTTTCCATGGTGCGGAGCAAGGCTTCTTTCATCTTGCGATAAGCTTGTCGCAACTGTACCTGACCGGGATAGGAAGAGCCGTCAGGAAACCAGAGTGTCACGAGTTTGTCCGCATATTTTTTGGCGATTTCGGCAGCAATCACTGTCTGTTCGACATAATCGTCGACGGTCGTTTTTTCCTCGGCCGCATAGGTATTGCGATGGCTGCCTTTGAGAAAATAGGTCGGGTTTACGGCGCCGATGCCCAGCCCCAGTTCGCCTGCGGCCTGGTCGACTTTTTCTACCATTTTCCATGAAGGCGTTCGTCCGTCTTGGCTGAAATCCCAGAGCATGTGCATGGCAACGCGAGGCGTAGCGCCTGAGAGTTTGTGGATTTGCGCCGCATCTTCAAGCTTTTCGAAAATGTTGCGGGCAATGCCTGAAGGGGTAAAATCGCCGAATCGACCAGCGCCGAAATTTCCAAACACCCAGCTCGGTACTTCAACCCGAAATGCTTGCACGGCATCGATAGCCCGGCGGACGCGTTGGGCACCAAATTCCTGCTCGAGCATTTTTATGCCCAGCTCGATCTGTTTTTCCTTCATTCGTATCACCTCATTCTAGTCCAAAACATATTATCGACATTTTTGGTTTATAGTTTGCAACAAATCTGCTTACGATGGTCGAAAAGTGAGGATAACCCGATCGGTCGTTTTCGAAAAGTATCATTGTTTTTATATAACTTAGATTTGGCGGTGTCACCGATTAAGACACCACTGATCTTTTCTTTTAATTATCACCGCTTTGATTCTGTCTGGCATCCGGATCGTTTGACGGGCGCATCCTTCTTGATCCTCGGCTGTGTGGTTTTGCCCGACGATTCATCGGTTCTGTTTTTGAGTCGATATGGCCTCAGCGCAACCGGATGCTGTTGAGCAAATCAAAACTCAATTCGAGAAATCCCCCTCGATCCGATCGCGAGACATTTGAGGTGTTTTCGATATTTTTGCCATCTATCCAATAGAGTGCCAGCCGCGTCCGGATTCCCCAAAAAGGCATCCAATTCAATTCGCAATCGATGCGGTTAGTCGATTCGACAACCCCAAAGGGAAAGGGTTCATGATAATTCTCACCGATCGGTACGTCCATCCACGGTGTATCGAATGGGTTTTCGATACGCCCTTCGCCGCGTCGGCGGTGTTCATAGGTCAGAGACCAGAACCACTGCGGCTTTGGCCAGCAGCGCATGCCTACCAGAACTCGATCGAAATCATTGCCGAGGAAATGACCGATGGGCTGACGTCGATGCAACCATTTTTCCCACGCTCCGCCCTGGCCATTATAGGTGCGATTGGTCACCCGCGTGTACTCGCCAAACCAATCAGTTCCCGTCCAATCGAACGGATCGGCCCAGTTGGCACCAACAAGCCAACCGATTTGGTCGGGTTCGAGGTCTCCAGGCCCTGATTTCTCGAGCTGAAAATCATCGATCATCAGATTGCCATAGACCGTCACATCGGCCCGCGGCATCCAGGTCGCATCGATGCTGCCGATGGTATTGCCGCCGTCCGGACCGTTCATCTGTTCTCCATGAAAAAAAATAACCGGATTGATCAGGAAAAGAGAATAGCTTTGATCCCGGCCGCCAAAGAGGAGGGCTTCGTTAATACCAATACGCAGGAACCGCGCCGGTTTGATATCGAGGCGATGTCCACTGAG
>JAFGJN010000220.1 GCA_016929055.1 Candidatus Zhuqueibacterota bacterium | reverse complement strand
TCGCCATTGGTGCCGATATCCACCGCCAACCATGTTTCGTCGGCGGGACGGGAGGCAAGGCTGAGTATGACCGCGGTCGTGTCGCCGCCAACAAAGCGTCCGATAATCGGAAAACAAAAAATCCAACCGTTCGGATGTATTTTAAGCCCCAGCTCGGAAGCGCGCAGCACAGGAGGACGATCGAAAACCGGCACATAAGGCATCTCTGCCAGATACTTTGGCTGAATGGCGAGCAGCAGGTGCTCCATAACCGTATTTCCGGCGATGACCATCTCGTAGACCTGCTCGGCCTGGGCATTCGCGGTCAGGAGCAATTCTTCGATCATGACGTTGAGCAAATCGATTATCGTTTTTTGCAGATTTGCCAGCCCTGCGGGGTCGGCGGCATGCCCAATGCGCGAGATGACATCTTCGCCAAAGACTCTTTGGCGGTTCAGACGAGAAACCACAGCATGCACGATTCCATCGGCGTCGATGAGCTTGGCGACAAGGGTGGTGGTACCGAGATCCACGGCGATGCCAAAGCTCCGGCTCCGCGTGTCTCCTGCTTCAAAATCGATCAATGCGCCGTATCCGCTAACGCAGGTGATCGCGTAATCGCTCTGCCGTAAAAGTTCCGGCAGCTTGCGCAGCGCCGGCAGAGCGGGCACGACCGAAGTCAGTCCGGCCTCGGCCAGGGTATTGCGTAGATCAAACGGATTGTCATCGAGTTCAGGCGTGGGTACGCGAACAAAAGTCTTTTGGATGACCGGGTCGAGTGAGACCGCCTGTTGCGGCAGCCCTTCGGTCAAAATGGTCGAAACATCTTTTTCGTCCGATCGAGCAACCCAAACCAGACAATCTTCATCGACAAACACCTGACAGGCCAGGCGATATCCTTCTGTCAATTCCGCCGCGCTAAAGGTTTGGCGATCGGCTTCACTGACAGCCACTTGACCGTCTTCAACACGCACGCCGCACTTGCCACAGGTTCCATTGCCACCGCAATAGGCCTCCAATCCCTCCACGCCCAGCTCCTGAGCTGCCTGTAAAAGATTGGTGTGCCTCGGAAACCATCCGCTGTGCCGTCCAGGCAAAAATGAAATCTTGACACGATCGTTCAAAAAGGCTTTTCTCCTTTTTCGATGTCGAGTTGTGGTTGCTTGATCATCGCCTTTTCCATCATCTGCTGTAACCAGGAACGGGGAACCTCCAAAAGCCCGATGGTCGGCTCGCGGAATTTCTGGCCGTGATAATCCGACCCGCCGCTCATAAGTAGCCCTTGCGACGAAGCGATCCCGCGAAAAATCGCCTGCTGCTGCTGGTCATGCCGGGGATGAACAATTTCAAGTCCATCCAGTCCTTTACCAACAGCATAAGGGATCAATTCATTCCAATCATATAGTCCCGGATGGGATAAAACAGTTAGTCCGTCCGCTTCTTGCAGCAATCGGATCGCTGCCGCTAAATCGATATGCGACTCTTCGACATAGGCCGAACGATTATCTCCGAGATACTTTTCAAAGGCTTCCTGAATGGAAAAAACAAAGCCCTCGTCTACCAGGACCTGGGCGATATGGGGACGGCCGATGCACCCCTGGCCTGAAGCCTGGCGGACCAATTCGATGCCGATGCGGATACCTTGCTTTTGCAGCAAGCGCACTATTTTCAGCGCGCGTTGTTCCCGCTGGCGACAGACCTGCTCGCAATGGTTGAGCAGCATGGGATGTTGCGGATTAAAAAGATAGCCCAGCAGATGCACTTCTTGACGCTTCCAGGTACAGGAAAGTTCGACCGCTGGAATGACCTGCACCTCCCTGTCCTTGCCGGCTTGAACGGCCTCTATCAGGCCAAAAAAATTATCGTGATCCGCAATGGCAATGGCGACAAGACCCCGTTCCTGGGCAATAGTCACAATCTCCTTGGGTGAAAACAAACCGTCGGAAAAATGCGAGTGAATATGCAAATCGATTGATGCGTTTTTTTTATCGATCAAGCGGATCTTGTCCTTTGATTTATATTGAATTCATCGCGAAATATCGCCTCGGCCATACCCGGATGACTCTGGACGGTTGTTTTTCGCAAGGGTGGTCGGCAACTATTCTGCGTTGTTTTCGGCAGGTTTGTGTACGATAGAGGAAACCCAAATGCTGATTTCGTACAGCAACAAGAGTGGACCGGCCAATAAAAGCTGGGTAAAAATATCCGGTGGCGTCAAGAGTGCAGCCAGGATAAAAATAACGACGATGCTATAGCGCCTTTTGCTGCGCAAAAACCCGGGAGTTAAAATTCCGATTTTGGTCAGAAAAAAAGCGAGAACCGGGAGCTCGAAAACAAGGCCAAAAACCAAAAGAAGGGTGACGATGAAACCGAGATACTTGCCAATAGCGATCGTCGCTTCCAGATAATCGGTTTGAAAACCGAGCAAAAAGCGCAAACCAAATGGAACCACGATCGTATAGGCAAAACTTGCACCTGCAAGGAAACAAAGGACGGTAAACAAAACAATGGGCAGGACCAGTTTTTTCTCTTTTTCAAGCAATCCGGGTACGACAAAGCGCCAAAATTCAAAAGCGACATAGGGAAGAGCAACCACCAGTCCGGCAAAGAGCGCGACCTTGATATGAATCATAAAACCTTCGGTCGGTGCGAGATAGATGAGTTTAAAATTTTCCGGCGCCGGAAGACGCAAAAAGGTGATGATTTGTTTGGAAAAGAGATAACAAACCAACGAAGCGACAAAAACGGCCAGCAGGCTCCTGAGGATAGTTCCTCGAAGCTCTTCCAGGTGATCCAGAAAGGGCATGATCTTTTCCTTGCGCTCCGCCGGCGTCGTACCGGACGAGTTGTTTGGGGCAGAAGAAGCGTTCGATTGTTCTTTTCTTGGTACCATTTGATGGCCTACATTCCGAGTTTCAGACCTGAAAAACCGAGAAAAGCCATCGCCATCAATCCGGCCATGATAAAAGCAATCGGTATTCCCTGTAAGGAGCGTGGAATTTCCGCCAGTTCCAGACGTTCCCGAATTCCGGCCATCAGAATCAACGCCAGGGTAAAGCCCACACCGGCGGCAAGGCCGTGTACAACGCTTTCGATGAACGTATACTGTTCATCGATGTTCAGGATGGCGGCACCGAGAATCGCACAGTTGGTTGTGATCAAGGGCAAATAGATGCCCAAAGAGCTGTAGAGTGACGGGCTGACTTTTTGAATGACCATTTCGACAAATTGCACCAGAGAGGCGATAACCAGGATAAAGGCGATGGTACGCAAAAAAGTCAAGTCCGGCGGTTCGGTCAGGGCAAAAAAACGAAAAAAGATGTTGGCCGGCGATGGCGCCAGCAGATACTCATAGATCAACCAGGTGACGGCAGAAGCCAACGTCATCACGAAAACCACTGCGGCGCCCATACCCACAGCTGAGTCGAGTTGACGGGAAACGCCGATGTAGGGACAGATCCCGAGAAATCGGGAAAAGACAAAATTGTTGATAAAAATGGCTCCCAGAGCGATAATCATCAGAGCTTTGAATTCCATGGTGTTCCTCTCTCGTATCCTTGGGCGTTTGCAATCGCCGTTTACCGCTTTGCGTCTTTGCGATTTTCGAGCCAGTTAAAAAACCCGAGCACAAAACCGATCGTCAGAAATGCGCCGGGAGGCAGGATCATGATCAACACGGGTTCAAAAGAAGCGCTCAGAACGGGAAAGCCCATCAGGCTGCCGTTGCCCATCACCTCGCGTATGGCGCCGAGGAGACAGAGCGCAGCGGTAAAACCGAATCCCATACCCAATCCGTCGAGCAGGGATAATCCGACGTTGTTTTTGCCGGCAAATGCCTCGGCGCGGCCGAGAATGATGCAGTTGACGACGATCAGCGGAACAAAAATACCCAATGACTTGTGAAGATCGGGCATAAAACCGGCCATAGCCAAATCGACCAGGGTGACGAATGTGGCAATGACGACGATATAGACCGGAATACGTATCTTGTTGGGCACGCCTTTGCGGATCAAAGAGATCAGTACATTCGAACAGATCAGCACAAAGGTGGCAGCAAGGCCCATGCCCAATCCGTTTTCCACCGAACTGGTAACGGCCAGGGTCGGACAGAGTCCCAAAGCCTGTTTAAAAACAGGGTTTTGTTTATAAAAGCCTTTGCTGAATTCTTTCCAGGCCGACATAAAACCTCCCTATAGAACCGTACCGACGCCTGACCCTTCGAGAGCGATCCATCTTCTTCGATCGTAGCAGGCGAGAGAAGAAATAAGACTGGTGCACACCCTATTGCGCTTCAGATTTAAGCGCTAACCCGGATGAATCGGATTGGATTTCCTTGATCAGTTTCTTGTATCCGCCGATCACCGAATTGGCCAGCGCGCGCGAAGAGATGGTGGCTCCGGTAATGCTGACGATTTCACCGCCATCGGCTTTGACGGCCAGGTCGCCGGCGGGTTTGTCGATGAATTGGCGTTGAAACCACGGATCGGTCTCACCGTATCGAATCTCCTCGACTTTGGTTCCGAGTCCAGGAGTTTCCGTTTGGGACAAAACCTTCATTCCGATTACCCGGCCGCTGGTATCCACTCCGACCATCGTCTCGATAACGCTGGAATAACCTGTTCCTCTGGCCACAAAAGCATAGGCGACGACCTGAGAGTCGTCATCGACCAGCTGGTAGTAGCGCACCTCTTCGCCGTCCTTAACCGCCTGGATCGATTCCGGGTCAGCCTGGGGAAGAGCCACGGTCAGCGCTCTTTCGGTCTCCATCTGCCGTTGGGCGTCGATTCGCGGTTTGGTAACGGAATAGACCGCTGCCAGTCCGGCCGCGGCCAAAACCGTGATCACCATCAGAGTCAGGCCGAGTTTTACGATATCCTTCATTGCTTTTTCGATCCTCCAAAGACTTTGGGCCGGGTATAGCGATCGAGCAGAGGCACGACCAGGTTCATCAGCAGAATGGAATAAGATACCCCTTCGGGGTACCCTCCCACAAGACGGATAAGAACGGTGATCACACCACAACCGATGCCGAAATAAATACGGCCTTTGTAGGTAACCGGAGATGTTACCATATCGGTCGCCATATAAAAGGCGCCGAGTATCAATCCGCCTGAAAAGATATGAAAGAGTATATTGCCACTGAACAAGCCTTCGGTGCCGCCGAAAATCCAGCTGAGCACGGCAACAGTACCGATATAACTAAAGGGGATTTTCCAACCGATATAGCGTTTGTACATCAAAAAAGCGGCTCCGATCAACAACAGAAGCACCGACGTCTCGCCCAAACACCCGCCAATACGACCGATGAAGAGAGTGTCCAACGAATCGTACAATCTGTGTACTGCAAGGTCCGCCTGGGTGACCTTGGCGGTGGGATAAAGATCCGGATGTGCCAATATTTCCCGCACTTGTTTAAAGACGTTTAGGGGTGTAGCCGAGGTTATGACATCGATACCGGAAACCGAATTGAAGGCGCTTCCGCGGGGAATGACTTTGTCGAAAACCAGCATATGGGAGGGCCAGGAGGCAAGGAGAAAAGCGCGTCCGAGCAGAGCCGGATTCATCGGATTGAATCCGAGTCCGCCGAAAACTTGTTTGCCAACCGCGATGGCGAATACAGAACCGACGACCGGGATCCACAGAGGCACCTGGGCGGAAACATTAAAAGCCAAAAGCATTCCGGTGAGCAAGGCGCTGCCATCGGCGACGGTGATCGGTTTTTTCATCGCTTTTTGAATTATCGCTTCGGTTAAAACAGCGGCAGCCATGCTGATCGCCATAATCCACAGCGCGCGAATACCGAAAAAATAGATCGCCCCCAGTGCAGCCGGCAGCAACGACAAGACGACCGCATACATAATCTTGGGGATCGATTCCCGGTCGGAGAGATGAGGAGAACTCGAGACATAGAAGGGTTGGTCCATCAGAAGCAGCTCTCGTTTTGTAGGTAGACGAATAACCGATTACAACCGTTTGCGTTCAGCCGGCTTTTTTGCGTTTTTTTATCGCTTCGCTTTTTCCGTAACGGATCAAATGCACGAGATTGATATGGGCGGGACAGACAAAGGCACAGGAACCACATTCAATACAATCAAGCACATGATATTCTTCCGCATCTTGGATGCGATTGTGGCGAATCAGAGCGCCCAACATTTTAGGCATCAGGTTCATCGGGCAGACATCGATGCACCGGGCACACGAGACACACACCGACTCATCGGCGCGGCGGGCCTGCTTCTCATTGAAAAAGAGCAGCCCCGAAGTCCCCTTGATTACCGGCAAATCGAGCGAACTCTGGGCCAAACCCATCATCGGACCACCCATAATCACTTTGGCAACGGATTCGATTTTGCCGCCGCAGTGATCGAGAATGAATTGATAGGAGGTTCCGAGGCGAACCCGAAAGTTCCGCGGGTTATCCAGCGCATTGCCGCTGACTGTAACCACCCGCTCCACCAAAGGACGCCGATATGCCACGGCGCTATAGACTGCTGCGGCGGTTGCGACATTTTGCACCACACATCCCACCGCCATGGGCAAACCACCTGCTGGAACCCGGCGATCGACAATGGCTTTGATCAGCTGCTTCTCCGCGCCTTGAGGATATTTGACCGGCAAAGCGTGCACGGCGACAGGCAATTTCAATTCAGCGATCATACCGCGCAAGACCTTGATCGCATCCTGTTTGTTCTTTTCGATACCGATGGCGACTGTTTTCGCTCCGAGAATTTTGCGCAGGATCTGAATACCCAAGAGGATTTCTTTCGGTTCTTCAAGCATCAGC
>JAFGJN010000219.1 GCA_016929055.1 Candidatus Zhuqueibacterota bacterium | reverse complement strand
CCCGGCGAAAGCGTTCGTGTGCTTCAACCAGCATTTCAGCCCGGCTAAACGCAACCTCACCGAGTTGTTGTGCAATTTGTTCGAGGCTATTGAGCTCGGTTCGGAAAAAATGTCGAACGGAATCGGGGGTCAGGTTTTCCGCCGCTTTGGCGCTAAAGAGAAGTTTTTCAGCCTGCGCGATCTCCACCAGCCGAAATTGAGCGGCATTGCCCGTATAGCCAAAGGGAAGCACTTCTTCGGCCACAATCTGCCGGCCGCTCTGTTTGTCTTCGATGACGTTGCGCACGCGAAACAGCAGCAAAGTGGTTTTTTCCTCAACATCCCGGCAACGGATCACTGCTGCGCGCGCAACCTTGTTCTGCTCGTCCACCGCCTGCATGGCCCGGGCGAAAATCATTCGACAGAGCTGTTCCACAAAGGGGTGATTTCGACCCAAATAGACAAAGCCCTCAGGCGTGGGCGAATAGAAACTCACCCGCAGCCGTCGTTCATCCGGCAGGTGCTGCTTGAGCCCATCCGGCAAATTGGCGGTATAGAGTTCATATCCCTGTTGGCAGGCATCGATCTGGACGCCGAACACCATTCGCACACCTTGCGTAACCAGAGACTCGACCGCCCGTGGATCACCGATGGCCTGGTCCGCTTGTTTCAGATCCTGTTCGATCTCTTTTTCCCTGATGCTGTGTTGAGCAAAGATGCTGCGCGAGAGTTTTTCACGTTCCGCGGCTTTATTAAATTCATTGCTGATTTTCAGCTCTTGCGCCTGTTCATAGGCCTGATCGAAAAAATCAAAACCGATCTGCTTTTCGCCCAACCGCACACGGCCCTTGAGGATGACCGCCTGCAGCACCGAATCCATCAGCGATTTGCTGTCTTCGGGAAAAGGAATGGTGATGCCAATGTCTTTGCGGATCTGCCGCACTTTTTCCAGCAAGACCTTGAGCACCACCCCGTCTATGGGATTGTCCTGTCCGTATAACAGATAAGCCAAAACTCGAGGGGCTTTTTGACCGAACCGATCGATACGGCCTTCGCGCTGTTCGAGGCGATTGGGATTCCAGGGCAGATCATAGTGCAGCACAGCGGTGAATCCGTCCTGCAGGTTGATCCCCTCGGACAGACAATCGGTAGCGATCAGCAAGCGCTGCCGATGATTCAGCATTTCATCGATGCGCTGTTTTCGTACCTGATCGTCGTCCTCGCTGGTCACCACCTGGACGTCGAGTTCGTCCCTGTCGGCAAGTTCGGGTTTTAAGATTTGGCCGAGATAGTTGGCTGTGGCGATATAACGACAAAAGACAATGGGGTGAAATCCTTTTTCCAGCCACTCTTTGAGCAACCGCACTGCAGTAGCGGCCTTGTGATCCTTTTGCAGGGTTTGCAGCTCTTGCAGCTTTTTCCACAGTGCCTGCAACTTTTCGACTTCGCTGCGATTCCAGTCGGTCTTGTTGATCACTCCGGAAGAGGGAAAATCCTTTTCCTGGTCAAAATCCTCGTCAAGAATGGGATTGTCGATCGGCTGGGCTTGATCGTCGTCATTCTGAGCCTTGAGTAAGCGGTTGGCAAGCATATCGGCTCCGGCCGCGGGGCTGGACATGACTCCGCGCAACAGAGCCAGAGCCGACCAATAGCGCATGCGGGCTTTGCTGTCCGCTTCGTGGATCCCGCGTACCAGGGCCATGGAAAAATCAAAGACCTGGTCATAGAGTTCGCTATAGTCAACCGACAATTGATAAGAGACCTCTCCCGATTCGCGTTCCGGAAAAAGAGTCTCTTCGAGCCATTTGGCCACATCGCTGCGCCGGCGTTGGATAAAATGGCGGGCCAGGCGCTCGCGGCTCTGGCGGTCGGCGCTGGGCACATCCAGGTTGGCGAATTTTGAATCGAGCAGCCCGAGCAGCGATTGAAACTGCTCCTGTTTGCCGCTGTGCGGTGTTGCGGTCAACAGAATCACATTCTGTTTGGGTTTGGCAGCAATGTCGCGGATCAAAGCATAACGCTGCTGT
The DNA here is from genome assembly GCA_016929055.1 of Candidatus Zhuqueibacterota bacterium. Taxonomy (GTDB): domain Bacteria; phylum Zhuqueibacterota; class Zhuqueibacteria; order Residuimicrobiales; family Oceaniaggregativiventaceae; genus Sulfursilanivivens. Next base: position 6,557 of record JAFGJN010000219.1, on the reverse strand, counting down.
TGAGCGGACGATCCGCTGCCGACCAGATTGGCGCAGGAATGCGCTTCATCGACGATGATCAATTCCGGGCATTCATTGATAAAAACCTGGCGGCGCTGATCGGATTTAATATAGTCGATCGAGATCACCTGAAAGGGATAGTATTGAAACACGCTGGTGTCGCCAAAAATCTGCCGATCCAGGCGCGCCTGGGTATTTGAACGGATGACCACCGCATCGATACCGAATTTCTGCTGCAATTCAGCCTGCCACTGATCGCAGAGATGCGGCAGGGCGATGACGGCAAAACGTTCGATCTGCCTCCGCTCCAACAGCTCTTTGAGCACCAGCAAGGCTTCGATCGTCTTGCCCACCCCCACATCATCGGCAATCAGCAAGCGGATGGGGCTGGGTTGACGCAACGCCATGATCAATGGCACCATCTGATAGGAGCGGGGCCGAAACGAGAGTTTACCCAAAGAACGAAAAGGCCCGGCTCCGTTGCGAATAGCCAGGCGGGCAGAATTGAAAAGAAGGCGAGCGGTAGCGAGATCGCCGATGTCGTTTTCTGTCGGCAGCGGGAATTGAGTCGATTCGATCTGGTCGTCGGGAAAAGCAAAGGGCAGATAAATGCCTGTCAATTCGTCTTCCGAACCGCCCAGGGGTTTGAGCAAAAGCAGTTCTTTTTCGGTTGAGGGTTGCACCACCCAATCGCGATTGTGGACGCGTACCAGTGAACCTGCGCAATAATCCATCAGCACACCTTTTTAAATATATCGGGCCGGTTGTCAAAAAACTCTTGCAGGTTGTCCCGATAATAATAAACCAGAACCTGAAAGCCTTTGGCCCGCAGAGCATCCCGAATGCGCTGATCGCGTTTTTTTGTCTCCGGGTCATCATGCGGCGTGCCATCGCAAAAGATATAGATGTCCGGACGATAGACAAAATCGGGCTGTGAATAGATATCATCCGTCCTTACTTGCGTGGCATCTGGCAAGCGCAAGCCACGTTTATAGAGTTCATCGAGGAATTTTCTTTCCGTGACGCTGGTTTGATCATAGGTTTGAAGCAGCCGTTCATACTGTTCCTGATAGGATGGGCCTGTTGCACTGTTTTTGAGTTCGATTCGGCACGATTGCAGCAACAGCAGAGCTTCTTTAATCGAAAACCGGTCGATCACATCGTGATGCGGCTGATTGTAATAGGACAAAAGGTCATCGTAAGAAGCGAGTTCTTTATAATTCGGGTCATCAAAGCGGCAGATCTCATAGGCGGTTTTGACAATATCCCGAAAAACGGATAGATGGTCCATGAATCGCGACAGCACGCCCAAACTTCCTTCAGCAGCCTCATAGACAAAAATATTGGGGTGAAGCGGATCTCCCAAGAGTTCAACGCCGATCTCGGATGATTCGACTTTGAAAACCTCCTCGATGGCGCGCTTTAATGCATACTGAAGGGTGATGACACCCGCAAGGTTCAATCCCAGAGCTTTGATGGGTTCCAGATAAAGCGCATCCGCTGTGTCTGTCGTATACAATTTAATTCGGCGGTGTTTTTCCTCATTGCTTTGTTTTTCCACCTGAGTCTGGCTCGTCCACAGTCCGCTTTTCAAGCCGACCCAGAACCCCTCTTCGCGGGTCACTTTCCAGCGTTTGTTGATCTTGACCAATTTGGCTGCGGGTATGTAGCGTATGCGCAGCAAGAGTTCATCATCGTCTTTGACTTCAGCCAGTCGGATCGTTTCCAGTCCGCCGGGCACTGAAAAAAAGGTTTGGATTTCATATCCCTGTCGCAGGCGTTCCTCTTCTTCACAGGAAATGCGCTGATCCTGTCGGGTCCGTGTATCCGACAATTCGAGCAGGTCGGTATAAATCGTTCGGTTGGCGTCGTTGCTCAACTCGATTTTTGTCAGAGGGCAGACGTTGTTGTTATACTCTTCGCCCATGAGGATATATCCGCAGGTGGTGCTCACTTTGGCTTTGGTCAGGTTATTGGCCAAATCCTGAACGAGAATCTGCCGCACCTGATAGCGGTTTCCGCTGTAATAGATCATGTTGCGCGGTCCAAATTCGGACAGGGCGATAAAACGCGGACGCGAGATATAGTCACCTGAATCACCTATCTCCACAAAGGTGCGAATCGGCAGACGGGTAAAATTATATCCGGGCAGAAATCCTTCGGATGCCAGATAGCGATAGGGATAGAATTCAGACGTACCGCCATACTGCAGGGGATTGAGCAGCAATGCGCGTTGTGTGATGGCCTGCTGTTGATTGCGCAGAGCCTCGCGCATTTCCTGCGAATGGTTTTTATAAAGGCCGCCATCGATAACTCGCCGGGCTTCCTCGAGTTGTTTTTCAGCGGCTTCGACCAGACGAATCCACCGCTGCAAAGTGCGTTCAAATCGGGGTACGATCCCCTGCACATGTGAATCGACCCAGTTGACGTTCATCCAATCAGGCAACACCATCGTTTGACCGAGATTGTTCAGAATCGATTCAAACGCTTTCACCACTTTGTGCCGGTTGCTGATCCCGTTTTCCAGCTTTTCCCTGACCGCGATTCTGAGGGACGTTTGTCCGTCCGCTCTGTCGACCAAATCGGCTAGAGAAAAATTGAGCTCATCCATTCCGATTTGTGCCAGAAAAAGAGCATGGACATGAGCCTCGAACAGCTCGCGGTTGCTGAGATCGATTTTGGGCGGATCGACCACACCGGCCACCATGTCGCGGCTGTGAGCAAAATAGTGCCGATCGTGGGGCGAGAAATTGGAGCAGGAAGTGACAACCAATGCCGCCTGGCCGCTGCGCCCGGCTCGCCCGCTGCGCTGGGCATAATTTGAAGGATTGGGTGGAACATTGCGCATATGAACCACATTGAGATCGGCGATATCGATACCCAATTCCATGGTCGGGGAACAAAAAAGAGCACTCAACTCGCCGGCGCGAAACTCTTTTTCCGCTTTCTGCCGTGCTTCCGTCTGCAGTTGTCCTGTATGTTCGCCGCCGGCAACACGTTTGAGCTTGCTAAAATCATTCTGATAAAGCTCCTGAAAAAAAAGATTGGGCGATTGCGCCACCTCTCGATAAGATCGACTGCGCACATGATCGGGAATGATGGTTCGATGATCGCCACTTTTCCAGATGATTCGATCGAGTCTGAGCTGATAGAGATGCGTTTGCTCATCCCGAGCATTTTTTGATGCCTCGCTGTAAAGCCAGCCTGCCTTTTCGAGGGTTTCTAAAAGTCGGCGGATAAATCCATCATACGCATCGCCTTTGAACACAAAATTGTTCTGCTTGCCGATTCTGACCAAATAGCGTCCCAAAGCGCTGTTCCGCCCGATACTGGTGGTTTTTGCTCTTTTTTTTGAGGGCTGAAGCGGATCGATTCGCATAAAGCAGGGCTCTTCGATTCGCTCATGATCAGCAAAACGCCAGGGGTCCTTGAGTTTTGCCTGGATTTCGCGATATTTTTCCTCTATTTTTCTCGGCGTCAGCCACTGTTCGCTATGAATCGCATAGCTTTTCCTAAAATAATCGAGAACTTGATAGACCACCTTTGCACGTGTTTTTGAATCGAGCTGCCCGATCAGCGGCACATCCTGCCAGTGCGGGTTATCATCACAGTTTTCGCTCAAGTATTGATAGTGAATTTCCAGCAAGGCGCATTGTTCCAGGTTGGGCAAATTGACTCGCCAGCCATAGCGCAGATCATAGAGAACGCGGTACATGAGAAAATCTTTGAGCGCGTTATCGGTCTCTCTCTTTACACTCGGGAAAGGATCCGCATTCGTAGAGTAAGCGTCAAAGGGCAACTTTAACGCATCAAAAATGGCCTGATCGATTGTGCGAAAATCCAGAGACCCATATTGGTCGACAGCCTTGTTAATCGCCGCACGAAGTTCGGCAACCAGCATAAAATCGTTAAAATGACCGGCTTGGAGCGCCGCGTCCTGCCGATTGTCGGTAAAACTGAGAATTTTTTGATCCGACTCGGCAAAATTCAATCGACTCATCTGCCCGATCGTGGAAAAAGCGAGAATGGTTGTCGATGAGCTTCGTCCCTCACTGCCCAAACGGGCCAGCTTGGTTGCTTCGCTGGTCGATCCATGGTAAATCGTTCCACTGGTCGGATCAAAAAGCAGCTTGGCTGCCATAAAATAGCCCGTATAGGTTTTGGGCTCATCAAAAGAAAAGTTACCATGCCTGTCATAGTGCACGAGTTGCGGCAAACGGGTGCTGTATTTTGAAGCCGCTTTGAACTTGCCCTGTTTATCGATTTTTCCCCAGTTTTCGGGTAAAAGGTCGGAATCCTCCTCCGGGTTCCACACATCCTCGCCAAAGATCAGATACCCAAGCAGGCTGTCCTCTTGCTCATCCGTCAATTCCTGGAAATCGCGTGGTTTGATCTGCATGCACTCCATATCCAGCCTAACACATAAAAATTCATGTCCCGAGGCGCGACTGAAAACCATCGGATAGAGGGGAATCTTTTCATCGTTGACCATTTTATGGTGCGCAGGATCCAGGGTGATGATGCGGTTTTCATCGTCGGAATGCAGTGAAGAAAAGACCGATCCCGTCTGGGAGATGAATTGGTGTACACGAAAAGGCAGAATCGCGTCTTTGGCATCAGCAGCATCTTGATTAATTAAAGCCAACCATTTTAAATAATCCCTTAAAAAGCTCTCGAGGAAAGGTTTATCGAGACCCGATTCTTCCGCCAACAGGGCGACAATCTCACCCAACGAGAGTGGGGCATTTCGCATCAGGAAACCCTCGCTCTCTCGCAATGCAACCCGATTTTCCAACCATTGACTAAAAGGGTGGTCGACAAGCGCTTGCTTTGATGCGTTGCAATCGACCTGCTGTTGCAAAGCCGCAAACAATTTTGAGGTGTCGTGTGGCTTTTTGTTGGGAAAATATCGCTGCAGATACTCGATAATGACCTGATCGCGGGTAAAATCCGAGCCGAACAACATACAGGCGACCTGCGCCACCTGATCCTTTTGTTCGTTTACCGACCCGCCCGACACCATCGTTGCCGAGGTCCCGATACAGGTGATCGGTTTTTGGCATTGCGCTTTGATGCGACGGATCAAGAGTGCAACATCTGCACCTTGTCGGCCTCGATAGGTATGCATTTCGTCAAAAACCAGATAGCGGAGCTCTTGAAATATCGAATCCCGCAACACCGATTCTCGTGACCGGGTAAGGATCAATTCGAGCATCATATAATTCGTCAGGATAATGTCAGGTAGCTCGGCGAGAATTCTGTTTCGCTCGTCCTGCTTTTCCTGACCGGTGTACTGGGCGAATGATATCGGAAACTGACTTGCTGTGTGTTTTTCATAGTTGTTCTTGAATTTTTCAAACTCGCCGGTTTGGGAGTTGATGAGGGCATTCATCGGATAGACAATCACCGCCTTGATTCCGGGACGTGTGGGTTGAGTCAAAAGATGGTGAAAAATGGTTCCGATATAGGTGAGAGACTTTCCCGAGCCGGTACCGGATGTCAGGACAAAATCTTGACCCGCAATTCCGAGCTCAAGCGCTTTGACCTGGTGTTTGTAGAGAGTGTAGCCCTGAAAAATCAGTTCCAAAGCGGGGTGTAAAAATCCTTGCGGCTGGCAGAGAGCGCCAAGTGCCGTTTCGATCTGAAAGGATGGATTGAATTGAATCAGCGGTTCGGGCCAGAATTTGCCGCTATTGATCTCATTCTGCACTTTTTGGCTGATCGAATCATTTTTGATTTTTATAAAACTCTGGACAAAATTCTCATAATCCTGCATCACATTCCGGTGTAGCTCAAAGATATCGAATGATGGCATTCCCTGATCCTTATGCATTTGAGATACATTGATAAATTCGATCTGAGCAGGTCGCCTATTTTGGGTTGCTGTTTAGAATACTACAGAACAATTCGGAAAACCCCTATGAAAAAGACAGGAAAAAGAGTGTTGAAAAGCAATTGCGCAACAAAAGACAAAAAAAACATTATGGTCTCTTGTAAATTAAAATTTTTCGATAGAACAAAAATCTGTAATACTTGTACAGGCACGATTTATTTAATGCATAAAAATATCAGAGATTAGAAAATCAAATCATCCCTTATACACCCTCTCATTATGCCACCTCAAAAACTCCCCCGCCGGCCGTTCCAGCTCCATCCCCGGCACGACCACCAGCGGGTTTCCGTGGTGCCGGTCGTAATCCCGGCCATTTTCGAATTCTTGGCGGATTTTTTAATTTTTTCCGTCCAGACAAAAAAAGCCCTCAAACGGAACCCACACCCCGTCTACGGGCTTAAAAAGACCTCTCCCCACACTCAAAATAGCTGACAACCGGATGCCGAACAAAAGAAGGTTGCAAAACTGCGGTAAAATGATATAGAGATTTAGTATATGAATTGCAAGGAAAAAATAGTGAGATGGAGAAAAAGTGGCAAATGCGAAGTTCGAAATGCGGAGTGCGAAAGTTAAAAGAAAAGATTTAAATTTCAGATCGCGTTTGTGGTGTGCCTTTTTCGATCCTGCAGGCGTGATGAGATTTGCCGGCAGAGCCGGCAGAATG
>JAFGJN010000218.1 GCA_016929055.1 Candidatus Zhuqueibacterota bacterium | reverse complement strand
TCGTCGGTATCATGAAGGTCCGGGATGACCAGCAAGCGATCGAGCTGATGAATGACAGCCCCTATGGATTGACCGCCTCGATCTGGACGTCCGATTCGGATCGAGCTCTGGCCATCGGCGATACCATCGAGACCGGCACCTGGTTCATGAATCGCTGCGATTATCTCGATCCCTATCTGCCGTGGGTCGGCGTCAAGGACACCGGGCGCGGCTGCACCCTTTCGTCGCTCGGCTTTTTGCAGCTGACGCGGCCCCAATCGTTTCACCTGCGCGTTGAAATCGGTTGACAATTCGACAACAATCGCCCGGACACAGGAAAAACCAGCGTCTGGCGATCAGATATCGTCAAACAGTTCTGAGGAAACCAAAAATTTAAAACCGAGGAGAGGGTTATGCCACTATCCCGACACACGTGGTCGTTCCCGACGCGTATCGAATACGGTCCGGGAGCACTAGAGGATCTCGTCGAAATCGTCCGCCGCAACGGCGGGCGCAGCGGATTGCTGGTAACGGACAAAGGGCTGGAGAGGGTTGGTACACCGGAGAGAGTGCGATCGCTTTTCAAAAAGGCCGGAATTGCTCTGACCACCTTTGATGAGGTACAATCCAATCCGACCGATGACAATGTCTACCAGGGTACAGAGGTGTACAAAAAATCGGGCTGCGATTTTATCGTCGCACTCGGCGGCGGATCGCCGATCGATGCGGCCAAATGCATCAAATGCCTGGTGACCCACGAAGGCCCTCTGGAAAAATACGATGACATGAAAGGCGGCGACAAATTCATCGTCAATCCGATGCCGCCGCTCTATGCGGTTCCCACCACCGCAGGGACGGGCAGCGAGGTCGGCCGTAGCGGTGTTATCACCATTCGCAGCACGCGCACCAAGACCATTATCTTTTCTCCACTTTTAATGCCAACCATCGCGGTTCTGGATCCCGACTTGACAGTCTCTATGCCGCCCAAGCTCACGGCGGCCACCGGTGTCGATGCCCTGGTGCACAATCTCGAAGCCTATATCATCGACGCTTTTCATCCCTTTGCCGATGGCATCGCCTGGAAAGGCATCGCCCTTTGTATCGAGCAGTTGCCTCGTGCGGTCAAAAATGGACAGGATATCTCTGCCCGCGGCAACATGCTCGTGGCCTCTGCCATGGGCGCCACAGCATTCCAGAAAGGACTGGGAATCAACCACTCTATCGCCCATGCTCTGGGCGTGCTGTTCGATACCCATCACGGTCTCGCCAATGCAGCCGTTTTGCTGCAAGTGATGAAATTCAATGCAGCCGATCCTAAAGTCGATCGCAAATTGGCTTCGCTCGGAATTCTTTTTGAGACGCAAAACCAGAGCGGCGCGGTTTTGGACAAACTCGGCGAGTGGCTGCAGGCGCTGGACATGCCTGTCGATTTGGGCGCTCTGAATATCCCCAGGGAGCGGCTGGAGGAAATCGAGGCCTATGCTTTAAAGGATCCCTGTTGTTCCCTCAATCCGCGTCCAGTGGCTAAAGGCGATATCGTCAGTCTGCTCGAACGCATCATTCCTTAAAGGGAAACGACGATGATTAAAGCCGTGACTTTTGATCTATGGGATACCGTGTTGATCGATGATTCGGATGAAGCCAAGCGCAAGCAAGCGGGACGCCCGAGCAAAGCGGTGGAACGCCGACAATGGGTCGAGCGATTCGTCGCTGCAAAAGGTGGCGTTTCGCGGGAGGTGGTGGACCGCGTCTATGACACCGCTGATGCTGCTTTTCGAAAGGTCTGGCACGATTCGCACGTTACCTGGAGCGTCCAGGAACGGCTGCAGATTCTGCTGAAGGGATTGGGCCGAGAATTGCCGGAAGCCGAAATGGCGGAACTCGTACGATTGCACGAAGAGATGGAACTGGAATTTCGACCGGATTTCGTACCCGGGGTACACGAGGCCTTGCGCGAATTAAAGAAAACGCACCGGCTGGGGGTCATTTCCGATGCGATCTTTAGTCCGGGACGGGTTCTGCGGCAATTGTTGGCGGATGAAGGCCTGGCCGACCTGTTCGATGTTTTTATTTTTTCGGACGAGATGGGATTTTCCAAACCCCATCCAGAGGTCTATGCTGCCGCTTGTCGAGCATTGGACTGCGAACCGGCCGAAATTGCCCATATCGGCGATCGCGAGCACAACGACATCCTCGGCGCCAAGAAGGCCGGTTTTGCAACGGTTCTGTGCCTTGCCGTTCTCGACCGCGGCAGCGATCACACACAGGCGGATGCGAAACTCTATCGCTACTCTCAACTCACTGACATTATCGCCACTCTTTCTAAAACGTGAGAGGACTATGGCGGATTCCTTGCGGTTTTTGATCCTTGACGGCTATCCGGAACCCAGCCGTCGACAGTTTGACGAGGTTGGCATGACTCTGGCGGGCCAGCTCTATGCCGATCTTTTGCTCAAGCATTTGCCAAACGCCTGTTGCGATATCCACTATACCAGCGATCCCGATTACAGCTTGCCGACTGATGTCGATGCTTATGATGGTATTCTCTGGCCCGGGTGCAACCTCACCGTCTATCACAGCCACGACGAAAGAGTGTCCCGTATGATCCGTATCGCCGAGATGGGCTACGAGAGCGGTGTGCCGCAATTCGGCAGCTGTTGGGCGGCACAGCTGGCGGTTTATGTCGCCGGAGGCACAGTGGAACCCAATCCCAAAGGTCGGGAAATGGGAGTTGCCCGCAAGGTCCATTTGACCGAAGCGGGTCGAATTCATCCGATGTATACAGGTAAACCGTGGGTTTTTGATGGATTTATCAGTCACGATGACCACATCACTGTCCTGCCCCCCGGTGCGCAGCACCTCGCCGGAAACAGCTTTACTCAAATTCAGGCGGTTAGCGTCGTCTATAAAAAAGGCGAATTCTGGGCAACTCAGTATCATCCGGAATACAATCTGTTGGAAGTGGCTCGACTCATAGTCGCGCGTGAAGAAAAACTTACCCGCGAAGGCTATTTTCGAGCTCATGAAGATATGCTGACGATGGTGAACGATTTCCAGCTCCTTGCCGCGGATCCCTCGCGCAAAGATCTGAAATGGAAATACGCTATCGATGAGGATCTGCTGGACGATGGGATTCGAGAAATCGAGTTTGTCAATTGGTTGTACAAACTGGTTATACCTCTTGCGCAAGCAAAATCGGAATTAATGGCAAAATCGGGTGGTACCGGATGAAAAAAGGAGAATTCAATGCCTATCGGCCGTGGCAAGTTAAAATATTTGCCGCCACCTGGCTTTCCTATGCCGGCTATTATTTTTGCCGCAAGGCTTTTTATGTGGTCAAAAGCCCGATGGCCTTCGACTTGGGTTTGACTGCCATCGATCTGGCGCACCTGGGTACCGCTTATCTGGTTTTTTATATGGTCGGACAGTTTTCCAGCGCTTTTTTCGGCCGAAAACTGGGACCCAAGCTTTTGCTGCTTGTTGGAATGGCCATATCCCTGGTATGCAATCTGGTTTTCGGCATTGCCAACAGCTATGCCACGTTTCTCTTGTTTTTAAGCCTCAACGGCCTGGCCCAGGGTACCGGCTGGCCGGGTTGCATTGGCAGCCTGGCCTTTTGGTATCGTCGCAAACAGCGAGGTACAGTTTTGGGCGTCTGGGCTACTTGCTATCAGCTCGGTTCTGTCGCAGCCACCTCGTTTGCCGCTTTTCTGTTGGGATTGGCCGGATGGCGATGGTCTTTTTTCGGAGCTTCCCTGGTTCTGCTGGTCGTCTGGGCAGTCGTTCTTGTGATCCATCCCAATCGGCCCGAGGATGTCGGACTCGCGCCTCTGGATGACGAAGAAAGCGAGCTGAACGACACCCCACCAAAGGAATCGGATGGAAAAGAACGCTGGTCGCTCGATGTGATCCTGACCGTCGTTTTGATGGGATTGGTCTATTTTTGTATAAAATTTCTTCGGTATGCCCTGTGGAGCTGGGCACCCTATTTTCTCAACAAGAATTTTGCCCTGCAAAGCGATTATGCCGGTTACCTGTCCACCATATTCGATATCACCGGGTTTTTAGGGGTGATCTTTGCCGGCGCAGTCTCGGATAAACTTTTTAAAGGCAAACGTTCGATGATCGCCTTGCTCATGCTGAGCTTGATGACGCTCTCTTTTCTCCTCATGTATACCCTGGGCTCCACCAGCCTGGTCTTTTTCGCCGTTTCGATGGGGCTGGCAGGGTTTATGCTGTATGGGCCGGATTCCCTGCTTTCGGGCGTTGGTGCCATCGATGTCACTTCCCGCAAAGGAGCTTTGGCGGCTGCGGGAATCATCAACGGTATCGGTTCAATCGGTCCCATTTTTCAGGAGGAGATTATCGGTTGGCTCTACGAAACCCGAGCACAGGCTCTGGCACCGATCTTTAGCCTTTTGCTGGCTGTAGCGGGGCTGGGCACGATCCTGACGTTTTTCCTGTGGTTACGGTCGAAACGAGGTGTTTCCAAACTTTAACCCCGGGGTTAATTATTTAAGTGAAGGGTTGTCCAAATGCGTGCACGCGTCCAGTCACTTTTATTCGTTCTGATCGTATTATGCTCTGCGCATCCTCTTGTTGCACAGCGAATCGGTGCCGCCTGGGAATTCAACCAGGACGGAGATGCCGAGGGATGGCAGGCGCACCGTTCCATCGCCGAATTGACGGTCGCCAATGGCAAGCTCTGTGCCGTGACCAATAGCTACAATCCGACTTTGGCCGGCCCCGAAATTTCTCTTGATGCAGCCGATTTCGGGTTTATCGATCTGCGCATCAAAGCCCCGGGATCGTCTTCCGTGAAGATTTACTGGATAAACGATCTGAATGAGTCCGGGTCGATTGCCGTAGCATTGCAAGGCGACAGCCTCTTTCACGACTATGAAATACCGGTTTTGACTCGGCAAAGCTGGCGCGGCCGTATCGTGACCCTCAGCAAGCTTTTGCTCAATGCGCCTCCGCCGTCGTCGTTTTGTATCGATTATCTCCGCATCGTCGCCATCGGAACCCGTTTCAACATAAAAACCATTCCGCTGCGCACGGTTCTGAAACAAAACGACCGGATTCCAGTCATTGCTGTTGTGCAAAACAGCGGCGACCGGTCGAGTGACAGCTATCATATCGAACTGAAACTGCCTGATCCGGTCGAGTTGGTCGAGGGCGTTCGAATTCAGTCGCGCAGTGGGCTGGCTGTGCAAGCATTCGATACCCTGCGTTGGGTGCTGCGATCCACCGTCACCGGAGAGTTTGATATTCAAACGCTTGTCTTTTCTGACACAACAGACAGTACCACAGCCGGATTCAAGGCCAGTTTTGTCGACTGTTTTTGGAGCCAGGATCGCTTTATTCTTTCCGCCTGGGGCCCGCCGGAACAAAACGAAGCAGAATATACCGAGTACCGCGACGCCTATTTTAATACCATCGCCTATACTGCTCCATCTGTGTCGGCAGTTGATTTTGTCGGCAACCACAACATGATTTGTTTTTTGAATGTGAGCCACGTGATCAGGGGCGATATTCGAGCGCCGGAAGATAAAGTTCCTTCAGAGATTACCGATGCCGATTTATCTGGCCTGGATCCGATTGTCGATTCTTTTCGAGATTATCCCCATATAATTGGCTATCACATCACCGATGAGCCCAATGCCAAAGCCTTTGCCAATCTGGGAAAAGTAGTCGATTATCTTCGTCAGCGCAATCCGCTACGGGTAGCCTATATCAATCTGTTTCCAACTTATGCCCAGTCGACGCAGTTGGGTGTTCCGGGATATGATCCGCAGAGTCGTTACGACGAACACGTGCGCTTGTTTATGGAGATCGTCAAGCCCGAACTGCTCTCCTATGACCATTACAATTTTTTCATCAACAATCGGGATGGCTATGACTATTTTATGAACCTGGAAATCATTCGAAAATATGCGCTTTTGTATGATGTTCCCTTTTGCAATATCATCCAGGCCATCGGCAGTCTGGCGGAAGAGGGGCAGGTGTGGCGAACCCTGCATGAAGGCGAGTTGCGGTGGCTGGCTCATTCCTCCTTGGCCTATGGAGCCAAAAGCCTGATCTATTTTTCCTGGGGAAGCGGCCCCTTTGGTTTTATGAATTGTCCGGAACGCGAGCAAGTTTATTCAGCTGTCCGGCAGGTCAATTCGGAAATCATGGCTTTTGCTCCGATCTTGATGGAGCTCGAATCCACCAGAGTCTATCATCTCAACGGTGTGCCAGCCGGTACCCGCTCCCTACCGACAGACGCCTGGATTCGCTCCGCCACACCGGCGATTGACCTGTTGCTCGGAATGTTCCGCGACAGCAGCGGCAACGATTATGTCATGATGATGAACAAGGATTACAGTGAAGTAAAGTCGGCTCGTATTCAGATAGACCCCGGCATCGAGAAACTATCGCTGTTCGATCTTGAAACCGCTGAATGGCAGCCTGTTTCGATTGTCCCCGACGGCGAACTCGTGTCTTTTGAGGCGGAGTTCCTGCCCGGAGGTGCGAATCTCTACCAAATCGGTCGATTCTCAGCGGTGGTGGCGGAAAATGGTTTGGAGAATCCCGAGAATTTCACGCTCTTTGCCAATTACCCCAATCCCTTCAATCCTCAAACAACGATCTCTTTTTCGCTTTCCAGGACAGCACAGGTCAAATTGGCAGTTTACAATCCCCTGGGACAAGAGATTGCGGTTTTGACGCATGGCCGGCGGCCGGCAGGTGAGCATCGGATTGTCTGGAATGCGGCGGATGTGCCCAGCGGTGTCTATCTCTATCGCCTGCAGTGCGGCGATCGCGCCCGGATCGGAAAGATGCTGCTGATGAAATAAGCGTTAATACCCGTACTGCGGAATTCGTAGAGAATGAGACCCGAATCCACTGCGGGTTTACGGTGAGACTCGATCCTCTAGAAAGGCAAGGCTTTGAGTTTTGTGAACAGGTCGCGGAAGATCGGGTTTCGTTGCACATACCACACTTGACGAATGAGATGCCTCTCTGGTGCGGGTTCGAAATAGAGATGACCGCCTTTTTTCATATCCCATTCACCCCGCAGTCGAGGACTAGGCATGAGGCGCGATGGCGCCCAGCTTTCATCGAGCAGCCAGGCGATGGGCGCAATGTCCCAGATCTCTTTGCCCCAGGCAAAGTGATCGTCGCTGTATTCGCAAAAGCGTTGATAGAGAAAATCGCAAACGGCATTGCGACCAGCAAGGTGTTCAGAGAGCTCCGCTTTGGTGGTCAACAGGTGTGAGGCCACGCCGATGCAGGGAACATGCACCAGCGAAACGCCGCAATCAAATATGTGGCGTGCGGCAGCCACATCCTGTTTGAGATTGAATTCGTTGGTATGAGGCAGGCATGGCAGATTGCCCCCAAGCCAAACGACGACGATTTTGTGCATGATCTTGGGTTCGATCAAGAGTGCTGAGGCGATGTTGGTGATCGCTCCAATGGAAACAACATAGAGTGGTGAATCTTGCGGAGACGACAGGGCTCGGTTGATCAGATCCACCACTGCGGGGCTGGATTCCGGCACATCGCTCAGATATCGCGTTGAGCCGCGATAGACGAATCCATTCGAAGAGATGCGCAAGAGTTCTAACAAACGCAAGATCTCCTCATAGCTCTTTTCCATTCCGTCGCCGGGACCAGTGGAGCGTTCGTTGCTAAAGGGGGCGGCATAGATGGCCTCGACCTTAAATTTTTCGCAAGAGCAAAGCGCATAAACCAGTGCGAACTGGTCATCGATTTCGTTATAGGTGTCGGTGTCCAATACCATGCGAATCGGTTGCATCATCTCACCTTGGGGTTAAAAATCAAGTGTTTTTGAGTGCGCCCAGGCATTCTTTAGCATGCACGCACCATTTAGCACAGCCCAGGTCGATTCTCGGATTGCGCACGATCTGTCCGCAGGAACATGTGCGCGTCGGTTCGTCTTTCCAGAATTCGATCTCGGTGCCGCACGATGGGCAGATCACATCATAGATGTCTTCGGGCTTCCAAAAGCGCTGATCCTGTCCCGGACAACGCGGTGCATTCATCTCTGTTCCTCCTCCTGCTGTTGTCTGATCAGCATCCAACAGATCCGTTCGGCCAGCACGGCAACGTCTTCGGTGGGAAGAATGTGCCTGAAGGCCGGAGCAAAGAGCATATCGACAGCAGGGGCAAACTCGGCATCGCCCAGCCGGTAGATCAACGCCGTCTGCAGCGTGCCGAGCACCGCGATGCGGGCGCCGAGATCGCCGATGCCAAGCGGTTGCGTGTCAAAGCACTGCAGGCATCGTTCCAGCCGCCTCAGCTCATTGCCAAAATGGCGCGCCAGCGGCTCGAGAGATCGGGATTGAAAGGGGTGCCAGTAAAAAAGCCCGCCCGGCAGATCGCGAAAGGAAATCCACTCATCGCTCATCCGCACCGGAGCCTCGCAAAGCAGCAGGTGTAACAACAGCAGGTGATCCGCAGGTTTGGCTTTTTGCTCACTCTGCCGATCGATCAGCTCAAAAGTCGGCAACTTGAGCAGCCGCTCCTGTCCGAGCAAGCGCACGTGCAGGCCATCGGGCCCGGGTTCGGGCAGCCCGAGATATCGACAGGCGAGGTTCACATCCCGTTGCTGCAGTTTAACAATCGCCGCTTCAATGGCTGAAGCGAGTCCCTGCTGTTTGGACAGTTTCTGCTCCTCCCGTTTCAGCCCGGCGATGGGCGACCCTCGATGAGCGCATGAACCGTCGGGAAAGCGCTGCGTTCGGTATGCGGCAGAAACAGGGCGCCGGTATAGTGGTTCATATAATTCGCTTCGCTGCTCAAGTCGATGTAGGTCATTCGCCGGGCAAGATCGAGCTGGCGCTCTTTAAAATCCTGCGATACCAGCACCATATAGGCGCCCATGAGCGATGAATTGCCGATATAGCGGTATTTTTCACGTGGCAGGTCGGGTACCAGTCCGATGATCCGGGCTTTTTCGATATCGAGAAAGCGCCCAAATCCGCCGGCAATATAAATGGTGGCCAGGTCGGCGAACTCGAGTCCGATTTTTTCCAGCATCAAAGAGCAGGCGGAATAGATGGCGGCCTTGGCGCGGATAATGTTTTCGATATCGATTTCGCTCAAGGCGATGGGTTTTCCACTGGCACTCTGTTCGTTTGGTACAATGATATAGCGACTGCCCTTGCCGTCGATTTCAATCGCCGGAGAGGTTCGGTTGCGATCGAGTTTGCCAGCCGCATCGATCCAGCCGGTGATCAAGAGATCCGCGAGCAGCGAGATCATGCCCGAACCGCAGATGCCTCGCGGTTTCACATCGCCAATAACCTGGCAGCGCGCCTGTCCGCTTTCCGCATCGATTTCCACCCGTTCGATGGCGCCTACAGCAGCGCGCATGCCGCATTCGATACCCCCGCCCTCGAAGGCCGGTCCGGCAGAGCAAGCGCAGGTGAGCAAAAAATCCTGATTGCCGACCACCAACTCGCCGTTGGTGCCGACGTCGATAAAGAGGTTGATTTCATCACCGGGAGCGGCCAGGTCGGTGCACAACAGACCGCAGGTGATGTCGCCACCGACATAACTGCCCACACAGGGCGCGATATAGATCCACGATTGCGGATTGATGGCGATCCCGACCTGATCGGCTGTGAGATAGGGGGCTTCCAACACCGTTGGGGTATAGGGTTCCAGACGGATATATTCGGGATTGAGTCCGAGCAAAAGATGGATCATGGTGGTGTTGCCTGCGACGACGCCGTTGCAAATTTCATTCGGCGCCACCCCATGGCTGCTGCACACCTGTTGAATCAGACGGTTGATGGTGCGCAAAACCCGTGTGCGCAGCTCCTCCAGATGCCCCGGCTTTTGCGAATAATTGATACGGCTGATGACGTCCAGACCGCATTCGATTTGGTCGTTGTAGGCCGTTCGAGTCGCCACGATCTGCGCCATAGGCAGGAAAACGAGCTGCACCGCCACGGTGGTGGTGCCAACATCTACCGAGATACCGTAATGGCGCGTCGTGCGATCGCCGGGTTCAATGCCGATCACCTGATAGCGTTCAGGGGAGCGGATTAGTGTGACGGTGACGCGGCCGTTTTCCCGTCGCACGACATCGGCAACAGAGCGCAGAACCGGAAGGGTATAGGAGACGGGTGTCTTGCCCCATTCCTTTTGCAGGGTTCGGGTCAATCGATCGAGATCGGACAAACCATCATCCTTTTGAGGCGGTGGAACATCCAGCACCCACTTTAAGGCCAATGGATCGAACTGATAGTCCTCGGGCAGCAATTCGTGGCGGATCAGCTGAATATCCTCGAGTTCATCGCTGAACTTACCGCCTTCACGTCCCAACGGTTCCTGAATTTCCACCGTGACCGGTGTATCGAGAATTTTGGTGCGGCAGGCGAGCATATAGCCCTCTGAAACAGTCGAGGCCGAAAGCACGCCGAGACTGTCCGAGTCGACATCGCCAGAGATGATGCGCACGATGCATTTACCGCAGGTCCCCTTGCCGCCGCAGGGAAATTCGATTTCAACGCCGGCTTGACGGGCTGCCTCGAGAAGGTCGCTCCCCCGGGGCAACTCGACGGTTTTGCCGCTCGGTTGAAAGGTTATCAAGGGCATAGCTTGTATCGCCGTGTTTGTATTCGATCAGTTCAATTTCGCTTTGATAAAACTTTCCAGATCGGCTGCTTCCTGTGGGCCGACCACCGCTTTCCAGCCGGGTAGGCTTTCTTCCAGATCGCCACTGATCTGCGCCACATAGCCGGGGATGATCAGCGATCGGGTGCTCACCTGGGATTCAAGGTCGATTTCCCTGGCGAATTTGGCGATATGGGCGCCGGAAAACTTGCCCGCAGCCCAGGCTGTGAGAACGCTCATACCCTCGCATTCCGGTACCAGCAGCCAGGCGCTACAGCCGCTGTTTTCTATTTCGCCCGAGACGATAAAATAGGTCAGGGAAAAATTGGTTGTGACAAAGACCGGTGAATCCGTTTTGGGTTCGCCGATGGGATAGAGTTTGGGCTCGACCTGAATGGGCTTTTGCGGATCGGTGTAGATATTCAAACGCAGGGTCATGAGGGTAGCCAATTGTGCCGGATCAAAAATAGGCAATACGCAAATGCCGCCGTATTTGCAGATTTGGTCCACCGCTTCTACCGTTCCTTGAAAAGGATCCCTTGATGCGACAAAGTGAATCCCGGGATAGCCCAGGGCTTTCAAGTTTTCCCGAATGGCCGCACGACGGGCGATCGTTCGGGTTTGCAAGCCCTCGGCGAAGGACTGGATTTGGAAATGGAGCAGCAGGTCGTTAAAACCGTTTTGTTTGATTTCTTTGGTTATCGCCGTCAGCTCATCCAGGTTTTCCGCGGTTGCCGCCAACACATGTCCGTTTTCCTGTGCCACGGCCACCAATTTTTTGCTCTGTTTGGCGTCGGCCGGAACCAGAACACAGCGCGAGCCGGCAAGAGCACGGGCAGCGGCTTGCAGCGCTTCAAATCCGGCGCTGCGCAACACCAGAGGGCGTCCAGCGCTTTCGTGGGCTTTTTGGGCGATGCGCACGAAATGGTCGTCGTCGCTCCCGGTTTGGGTGACGCAGACCAGGTCGATTGACAGCGATTCGCCGACGCGTTCCACCACATAGTCGCGCACGCGACTGAGGGTCGTCTCAATGCGCGTCGGATCGTCGCCATCGTCGATATTGATCGCCAGAGCGGTTGGGTTGACAAAGGTCTTTTCGTGGCGATAGAGAACGGTTTCGTCGCCCAGTTTGATGGTTTTGTTTTCGCCCAATTCGAGCGCCTTTACCGGCGGTTCGCTCGCTGCACCCAGCACCTGTTTGGCCTCATCCGATGCATAAGGGCATTGGGAGAGATCCGCTTTTTTCGCCGCCAATTTCATGGCGAATGCCAGACAGGTATTGGAGCCGCACTCTTTGCAGTTGGTCTTGGGCAAAAGTTTCTGTATTTGCAGACCGGTCAGTGCCATCTCTTCAGCTCCTCATCAAGGTTCAGGGTGCGCCGTTCGACGCATCCGGATTATCGACTGTTTATGCACATCGCTTTCAATCGCCATCAGGGTCGATCGAGCAAATCATTGATCGTTTTTTTCAACGTCTTGACAGATTGGGGATGATAGAGAATCAGAATATCCGCTCCGGCATAGAGCAAGCTTTGAGCGGTGCTGATTTCCCACATCGCTGCGCGTTTGGCCAGTTCACCCCAGGCCGGGAAATCGCTCTCGGGCGCTTTGAATTCTTTGATTTTGGCGCATTCCTGTCCCGGAGAAACAATCATCGGGCCGGCGAGCATCTTGTCGCCGTTCAGCCCGGTATAGCGAATGCGTTCCATCACCGAATACGTATACTCGATGCCGTAACCGGCTGCACCGGTCATCGGATCCATGACGATTTGCTCGGGTTTGATATCCATGTTGGTGAGCAGAATATTCATCTGCTTGGCGATATTGACGTCGATGGGGCTTTGCGAAACCAGGACATGCCCATAGGCGATCGCTGCACCGGCAATGGTGCGATAGTTGTCCTGTTCCACCCAGTTGAGCAGCAGGTTTTCTCCGGCGCAAGCCTGCGCCACCGCTTTGAGCACCTCGTTGTTGCGTTCGAAATGGCTGTGGCCGGTGATGATCAGCGGTACATCCACTGCGGCCAACACGCTTTTAACCACCTCTACAGCCTGTTCAGCGCTGCGGTTGCCTTTTTCCGGATGGGTGCCTTCCAGACGCACGCTGATGAGATCGGCTCCGTATGTTTCGACGCACAGACGTGCCATTTCAGCCGGACGATTCAGGGCCTCGCCATAGATCTCGCGCAAGACCTGCGGATATTTATCGCTGACGCTGTCAAAGACCTCCATGGCCAGCAGCGGCGGATTGGGCATTTCTCCCTCCCAGAGATGGAAGGGCATGGCCGTTTCCCCGCCGATGGTTAAAGTGCGGCCGCGTGTGCCGCCCTCTTTTTGAGTCGCACCCAGTTTGACGCTCCAGACCGGGAGCTCACAGCTCTCTTTGCGGATTTGAAACGATTTGACCGTTCCGATGCGCTCAGCTGCACGCGGGGCTGGCGGCTGCTCAGGGCTCGGGTTCTCCGGCAGCGCTTTCGGGGAGCCGCTCGGAACATCCGCACCCGGTGTTGCAGGCGGCGTGATTTCCTGACCGAGGAATTTTGCGCCCAGCGTTTGGATGATTTCGCGGACAATATCACGGGTGAGGGATTGCTTGATCTCCTGAGCGATTTCGGCTTTGATCGATTCCTTTAGTCGATCGATCTGGTCGGGTGTCATCGCTTGATCCTCGCTGTCGGTACGGTGGGTGACCGGTTCTTGATTCGCTGCAACCGAAATCGGCTCGATTTCGGTTTCTGTCGTCGTCGTTTTTTGATCCGCGGGTTTTTGGGCTTCTTCGGCCACAGCAGCGATGTCGGGCATTTCCAGGGCTGGATGGCCGACTTTTTTCATGTAATCGAGAACAGCCTGGGCGTCGGTGGCGACAGTTTCGTCGGCGATTTTGTCGAGCAGATCCGGAACCCCCTGTTCTCCAAATCGTTTTTTTAGATCCTGCCCCAGCAATTCTTTGAGTTCACGGGTCATCCACACCAGACGGCGATGGCCGCCTTCGGCGAAGAGAAATTTTTTGGAAGTGAGAAAGACTTTACCACAGCCCATGAATCCGGGCGTCTGCTGCCCGCCGCCGACATTCCCGGCCAGGGTTGAAAAAGTCATGCCCACGGGCGTGTCGTTCTGGAATTCCCGGTTGACCGCCATGATGCCGTTGCATTCGGGCAGGTAGGCGCAGATCACTTCAAAACAGCCGCAGCTGGTCATGGGCCGATCCATGATGGAATAGGCGCAAAAACTTTCGACCGTTTTGTGGCTGTTGGTAAAAACGTATTCGTCCACGCCCTGCCAGATTCCCCTGACCGGGTCCAGGCAGTCGCCTTTTTTAACCGGCTGGTTGGGACCGGTTTCGTCGATTTCAAACGCGGCCTTGCCGTCGAGCCAGTTGTAAGCGCCGCACAATCCCAGCCGTTCGGGCGTTATGATGCAGACGTGGTTGGGTGCGAAGGACTGGCACAACAGGCAGGAATAAAAGGTGTCCACCGAATCATCGGTCATGGCTTCGAGTCGCCGGTTGCGCTCATCGTAGATTTTTCGAGCCACGGCGAGGCGTTTTTCGACCTCGGCGGTTTCGGTGATGAGAGTGACTTTGACCTTGTCGACGATAGCCGGATAATCCGAGATAAATTTGGCGTGAATGATTTCGCCATAGTCCTTGAGACGCAAACCTTTGGCAAAGCCGTCTTTAGAAACGCGGGTCCAGACAATGTCGCGCTGCCCCATATGCCAGATTCCTTCGGCGCCGTTGATCAAGTGGTGGATCTGGCGTTCGAGGATCGGCTCGAAATCGGTTTGCATTTTTCGGCCCGCCACTTCGACCCAGATCGCCAGCGGCAGGGCCGACCCCGGTTCGATTGCATCGATATCCGGGCCGATGATGCGGATGTCGCCGTCATCGATTTCGTCCAACTCTACCGAGGTGACGAATTCAAAAGCCGGCGTGCGGTTGCCGCCAAACTCGGCCTGGACATCGCTCTTGCGGATGCGTTCTCCTTCGAATGCCGGGCCATAGGGGACGGGAATCGGAACTTTGGTGATCTTGATTTTGCAGCCGCGCACCTCGAGGGCTTTTTCCACCATGTTTTCATGCGGCACGCTGGAGACCACATGCTCGTAGGTGCAGATGCCGGTAGGGAGGATCTGCGGGATATCGGTGTCGGCGATTACCGGAAAACCGTAATTGATCGCTCCGGCCGCCGCAGCGTATTTATCCGGTGTCACCTCGCCAAAGGCCAGCACAAATGCAAATATGCGGTTTTTGTTGTATTTGAGGTTTCGGACATAGTCGCCTGGCTTGACACCGCCAAAAGAGAGTGCGGCGCGATTGGCGAATCCGAGCGCATAGATCAAAGCTGAAACATCGTTGCCAAAGGGAACGAGTCGCGTTTCCCAGCCGAGCTGCACCCCTTCGTCGGCGAGCTGGCGGGCAAAATGGTTGCCGTTGAGGCCGCCGCCCATAAAAACATAGAGGTTCTTTTCCTGCAATTCACGGGCGATTTTGACCGCGATTTCGTTGCTCGGCGCCGCTCCGGTGATAGCGGCGAATCCAGGCGCTGTGCCATCGACGAATTCGATGCCGCGTTCGCGCATGATCAGATCGCTCGCTGCACCCAGCCAGATATCCTCTGCCGGATGGGGACCGACGAGGTATTTGCACGCCTCGATGATTTCGCAGGCAAATAGGGCAGCCACGCCGGCGTCCAGGGTGTTGCCGAGATAGGGGAGCCAGACGTTCTCGGAGGGCCGGGCGGGCAGCAATTCCTTGGCCTGAATCAGAATGCGCCGCAGATCTCCCAGAGTGGTCACCGCTTCGCCAGTGAAGGAATAGATGACCGGAAGATAATAGGCGGTATCTGGAAAACCGACTGTATGCGATTCGCCTTTCAGAGCAATCGTTTCATCAAGTTTCGCTTCCGCGCGGGCCACCCATTCCACCGCTCCGTCAATCGCACTGCTACAGATCAGCTTAGACATCCAGCGCTCTCCTATCTTTCATGTCGTACAGCTTGCGTTCGGCTTTTTTATTGATCCCCAGTTTGGCTCGCGCATCGTCGAGAATCTGCAGAATTTTTTTCGTTGCCTGGTGTGCATCCGGGCAAACGTGAAAGGACGCGCCAAAGAATTCGCGCGCCTGATCGTTGAGAAACTGCGTGACATTTTCCGATCCGGAGATATGAAACGGATGGCCGAGAATGACGTCCACACCGGAGGCGACAAAATAGCAGCCGATGGAAACGGCTTTTTCGCTCATCCATTCGGGCGCCACGCCCACTGCCGGGATCTGGGAGAGATCGTCTCCAAGGCCGCCTTCAAGAACGATTTCGGTTGCAGCTTCGAGAATACGGGAATTGTCCACACAGCTGCCCATATGCAGAATCGGCGGAATGCCGACGGCCTCGCAGACCTCGCGCAATCCGGCGCCGGCCTGCTGCAGTGCGGTCTCTGGAGTGAGGCGTCCCTGTTTGGCCGAAGCGATGGCCGCACAACCGGTCTTGAGAACCAGAACGTTTTCACGAATCAACGATTCGGTGAGGGTGTTGATATAGTCATCGAGTTTTTCCCTGGCATTGTTGCAGCCGACTATGCCAACCACACCTTTGATGCGGCCCTGAATGATCGCGTCGTTCAGCGGTCGAAACGAAGCGCGAAATCGGCCGCCGAGCATGTATTTGATGGCATCGACGCTGAATCCGGCTACCAGCGGTTGGGTCGCGGTGGGTATAGCCACCTTTTTCGCATCGCGGTTGGCATAATTTTCGATCGCCAACCGAATGATCGATTTGGCCGATTCCAATGCGTCGTTTTCGTCAAAGGGATGATGATCGGCGCCGGCGGTCATGGCCAGTTCGGAAGTCGAAACGATGCGTGTATGGTAGGCAGAAGCCACCTGCGGCAAGCTGGGCATACAGCACTGCACATCGATGATCATCACCTCGACCGCACCG
Organism: Candidatus Zhuqueibacterota bacterium; assembly: GCA_016929055.1. Classification (GTDB taxonomy): domain Bacteria; phylum Zhuqueibacterota; class Zhuqueibacteria; order Residuimicrobiales; family Oceaniaggregativiventaceae; genus Sulfursilanivivens. The sequence continues at coordinate 2,886 of JAFGJN010000218.1, read as the reverse complement.
GTTATGACGGCCAGTTCTTGCTGCAAGAAATTGCCGGCTACCGGAATGCCGTGACGCATGAGGATCTCGTTGGCGGTACAGCAGATGCCGGCCAGGGTGATGCCCTCGGCGCCGACAGCCTGAGCGGCACGAACGATTTCGGGATCCTGAACGGCCACCGCCAGCATTTCCGATAGCTCGGGTTCATGGCCGTGGACGAGAATATTGACTGTCTTTTCGCCCAACACGCCGAGGTTGGATTGGCTGCGCACCGGCGAAGGTGTGCCGAAGAGAATGTCGGAAACCACTGTGGCGATTCGCGATCCGCCCCAACCGTCGGCCAGAGCGGTGCGGAACGCCTGTAGCAGCAAATGACGATAGTCGTGATCCACACCCATATGGGTACGATGCATCGATTCGACGATCATGCGATCGATGCCTAGAGGTGCGACGTGATGGGTGTTCCACAGCGTTTGTTGCTTTTTCGGAGCCAAGGCGAGAGTGGCTAGAACTTTTTCCTGGCTGGTGAATTCGGCAAAAAAGAGGTCAGCCAACTGCAAGGCGATTTCCCGATCGCTGCGGCCCTCCGTTTCGACGCCCCAGTCCCGTGCAGCGCGATGAAGCGCCTTTGTGTCCTTGAGTGTGTAACCGTTGCCATTGCCCTCGGCTACCTTTTTCAGACGCAACACAAGATGTCGGCCGTGGTCTGAATGGGCGGCGGCACCACCGACCACCTCGCGAAGAAAATTGCGCGCCACGATGGTGTCCGCATCCGCTCCGCACACCCCATAGGGCGCTTTGGCCGTGATCCGGCACGGGCCCATATGGCAGATGCGGCAGCAGACACCGCCAGTGCCGAATTTACAGCTGATCTTTTGCAGTTCTGCGCGCGTAAAGCAGGTTTCGATGCATTCGTTTTCCGCCTTGAGCAACGCTTCCATCGAGGCCGGATCCGATACCCGTTCCTGCACCTTGATCGGTTCGTGTGCCATGTTCTCTCTCCTGATGTTTCGCGCAATAGCCTCGCGGAATAGCCGGCTCTGCGCCGGTTTCAATATCCCGCAGCGGCGAGAAAGTGATCAATCTTGATAACGACAGGATTATTTTTGGACAGGTTTTGCACCGCAGCGCCGTTTTCTGCCAGGACGGCGAGGTCATCGTCGTCGGGAAGTGCCATCAGATAGTCGGCCCCGATGCTTTTGGCGAGACCATCGACCCGTTCGGGAATGCCGTCTCGCCTCAATCGGTTGACGACCAGCGCGCATTGGCGGTAGACGATTCCCATTTCCGCGGCCAATTCGGTCAGCCGCAACACCGTTTCGAGGCCGCGTTGCGAGGGGTCGGCGACCATAACCAGCAGATCCACCGACTGCACGATGCGGCGGGAGAGATTTTCCAGTCCGGCTTCGTTGTCGAGCACCACAAAGGGATACGCAGCGGCGATTTGTGCCAGGGCATTTTTCAACACATTGTTTGCATAACAATAGCAGCCCGGGCCTTCCGGCCGCCCCATGGCGATGAGATCGAAATCCGTCGCCTCAACCAGGCTCTCGGCGATTTTCAATTCCAGCAGTTGCTGTTTGGCAATGCCAACCGCCAGTCCCTTGCCGGCGATTTCGCGCGCTTCCTCGCGCACGGTTCCAAGGCTTTTGGCCACTCGCACGCCCAGCGCGGCGTCGAGGCAAGCGTTGGGATCAGCATCCACGGCCAGGACCGGTTTGCAGCCATGGTCGATCAATCGAGTGATGATGAGAGCGGCTAGGGTAGTTTTGCCCACGCCGCCTTTGCCGGTTATCGCGATAATTCGGGACATTTGATCTGATGGGTTTTGTGAATGTTCAAAGCGTATCATTCGAAAAAAATGATTGTTGTGTGACAGTCAGAACGAATCGGATACCCGTCCCAAAATATCGACGAACTGCCGTTTCAGATCCGGTTCGACAAGGTCGAGCACCGATACACCATCGCGATCTGACCGGCGCAGGGATTCGGAATACGGCAGCATGCCGACAAATTCATGATCGGGCAGGGCCGCGCGGATAAACATTTCATCATCGGGGTGGGTGATTTTGTTGCCGACATAGACGAGGCGGTTGAGGCCGATTTCACCGGCCATTCTTTGCACCCGTTGGGCGCTGTCGATGGAACGCTGACCCGGTTCGACCACCACCAGCATGGCATCCACACCGCGCGCAGTGGCGCGGCCGAGGTGCTCGACCCCGGCTTCCATATCCATAATCAGCGTTTCATTTTTATAGAGAACGAGATCGCTGACCAAAGCCCGTATCAATACGCTCTCCGGGCAGGCGCAGCCGCTGCCGCCTTTTTCGATCGCGCCGAGGACGATGAGAGCCACACCTCGATGCTCCACCGCATAACGCTCGGCGATATCGTCCACCTTGGGGTTGAGACGGAACATCTGTCCGTACTGTTTGACCTTGGCACCGGTACGCTCTTCGATCAGCGCCATCTGTTCGGAGATCGGCACGATCGCGTTTTGAATATCGCGGGGAACACCGAGTGCCGCCGCCAGATTGGCATCCGGATCGGCGTCCACAGCCAGAACTCGATGACCTTTGTCGGCAAGGGAAAGAGCCAGTGCCGCGGCCACCGTCGATTTACCTACGCCGCCTTTGCCGGATATCGCCAGTTTCATTCCACGCTCCGATTAGAATCTGTATTTGCTTTGCATCGCCCTTGAGAGCTGATCGGTCATCTCGAACACTTTTTCCGCATCGTCCGGATCCATGGAACCGGTGCCACAGGAGGGAGTGATCACGGCCTGTTCGACGATCAGATCTTTGTCGATGCCTGTGGCGGCGAGATGGTCCATCATTTTTTCAAAATGGACGATCAGCGAGTCGACAGACTGCTCGCGGATGGCGGTCGAGGTGGGCACCACGCCCC
>JAFGJN010000217.1 GCA_016929055.1 Candidatus Zhuqueibacterota bacterium | reverse complement strand
TGCCCCGACGATGGCGGCAGTCAACCCCGGTTGGTGCAAAACCCAGGCAATAGCCAGGGTACCGGTCGTGACCGAATAGCGGTCGGCGATTGGCCGCATTTGATCCACCGCGTCGAGATAGATCGACAGAAACGGTTGCTGAAAGCGCCGGTCTCGGCGGCGCCAATCGTCGCTTTGCAGGTGTTCCGGGTTAAAACTGCCGGAAAGCAGTCCGGAAAAGAGCGGGCTGTAACCCAGAACGCCGATCTGTTCCCGGCGACAAAACGGCAAAAGGTCTTGCCGGCAGTCGCGGTTAAAGAGGCTCAACGGCGGCTGCAGCGAATCCACCGGATGAATGGTGTGACAGGTTTGCAGCATCTGCAAATCGAAATTGCAGACCCCCAGTCGACGAACCAGGCCTTTTTTCTTCAGCCGCACCAGCTCGCGCCAGCTTTTTTCAATCGGCGTTTTGGGATCGGGCCAATGGATCTGGCAGAGGTCGATGCAATCGACCTTGAGGCGTTCCAGACTTTCCTCGATTTCCTGGCGGATGCGTCCGGGCGCCAGATCGTGGCGCAGCCGGCCTTTGCTGTTCCAGGAGAGGCCGCACTTGGTTGCGACAAACATCGGTCCGATCGAGCGAAGAGCTTCTCCGACGAGGGATTCCGCCCTTCCGAGACCGTAAGCCGGAGCGGTATCGATCCAGTTGATGCCGCTTTCCAGAGCTGCTTCGATTGTGCCAAGAGCGGTGCTTTTTTCCACCTTGCCCCAGCCATAACGCCAGGGTCCGCCAAGGCTCCATGTGCCCAAACCGATCACGGAAAGCGGCGGCCCCTTTTTGCCGAGATTTTTTTTCTTCATATCTCTACCTGCAAAACGGCTCGGCTGCAGAAAGGGAAGGGGAGTCGCTGTCGCTCAACCGATCCATTGCCCGACCAGCACAGCGACGATCTGCAGCGGCAAAAGCACGATCAGGATGGAAAGAACGACGGAAAAAAAGCTGCGCCAGGCGCTGAAGCGATTGATTTCTGCAAGAGCCGAATAGAGGATCAATGCTCCCCATACCACTATAGCGAATTCGATCAGGTTGATGGTGTTGTAGAGAAATGACAGTTGTGGTACACTATCGATATGCGGGGTTTCGAGCTTGAACAGTTCATCGCGAAAAAGGATATAGCGCACGATCCATAGGGGAAGAATGGAAATGATCGGCACCCACGACCAGGCCAGAGCCGCCCGGGTTTCCGGCACCGTGGCCGTACCGCCGAATTTAGCGGTAGTCCAGCGCAAAATTCGGCCACCGATGCGCAGGGTGAGAAAAGCGCTGAGCGGACCAAAAATAAGACAAAAGCCAACGAGAGAAGCCAAAGACAAGGTTTCGCCCATCCCCAGACTGGCAGCGGTGCTGAGCGCATGCGAGATGCCGCCTAAAAAAACCAGTAGAGGCAGCTGCTGATTGGGATCGCTGTCGACGATGTGGCGAATGGTGGGACGCGGTATCAACCAGATTTTTTGCCACAGAGAAGGCATGATTTGGGTCCCAAAAAATTAAAAGTCAAATTTTCGACGTCCATTGTCTGTCGTCCGGATTTGAAAAGCAAGATATGAAAACCCAAGGCAAGAAACAAGCAAAGAATACGCCTCCGGATTTGCTGTGGTTATAGCGAATTCGGAGGCGCAAGGCTCGGCAGGGATGGAAAAGAAAACAATGAACGCCGGGGCGCTGGTCAGGACGGTGCATCGGTCTTGAGCCGCTGGCTCGACCAGGATCTGTGGCGAATGTCAGTCCGACAGGCGTTGGAAGCGAATTGGCTGTGTGCCGATGAGGGATTTGTCATCGGCTCCGTAAACCACGGCGCGAATTGTTCCGTTTGCGGTGTCGATTTTCGACAATTGAACCCGATCACCCTGATGGACGATCTCGCCTTCGACGATCCAATCGATTCGTTCATGTCCATGGGCGCTTAAACGGATGACGCCCTTGCGCGGGTCGCTTTCGATGCGCCGAATTTCGGGCGGCGCTTCGCCCTGATGGCCGTCAACTGAGTAGACGTAAAAAAAGACGCCGTTTTCCATGGCCAGTCGAACCTGTTCCGCAGAAAAGTCCGGCAACAGCAGCACATTCCAGTTTCGGCCGAGCTGAGTTTCGGGATTGTGCATATCGTCATTGGAAAATCCCCAGACCAGGCGTTCGCCTGCGAGATCCTTCAGTATAGCGTCCCAGGTCGTGCGGTCGCCGGAGTACCGATCGCCCTGGTTATAGATTTCGAAACCGATCAGGTGCGGATAGGATCGGAACAGATCGACATACCACTCGACGGATTTATTGTAGCGGCCAGGATGAAAGAGGATGGCCAGACCGTTGCGGCGGCCGATCTCGTCCAATGCCTCCTGTTCCGAGTCGATATTCGGGTTGCCATAGTCGTTAAAAAAACTTCCGATATGGTCTCGCCTCGAGATCTCGTTTCCCTCGATGGCGATCATGCCCAGAGAATCGGGATCCCGGCCGAATGTCTGCCACGGCCAGGTGGTCCGATGTTGCTCGGGGTGGTCGCGGTCTCTTTCCGGGCCGAGGGTATCGTGATCGGTCAAAGACAAAATCGCGTATTTCAGCCGGGCATAACGGTCGATGACCTCAGCAGGCGTGCCTTTGCCGTCGCTCATCGTCGTGTGGGTGTGAAGATTGGCTTTGTAGGCCTGGTAGGTTTGCCAATCGACCTCGGCATATGGATTGTCGAACGCCCATTGGGGGGTGTGAACCGAACAGCCGAAAACCAAAGCGCAAACGAGAAAAAGAGTAATCATACCATTAGATTTGTTGATTCTTTTGATTTTCATTACTTTCCATCCCATTTTTATTCAACGATTGATATAACGTTCTGAAAGAACCAAAATTCTTACTTGGCGAAACCAATCATTGCTCCATATTGAGTTGGCTGATGGTAAAAGTCTCCGATTTGTTCGATTGGTTTTAATCCTGGTTACTGGATTTTGGGTGTGGTTATTCGATATCAGAGAGATGGCCGTACCCAAGAGTATAGCTGTGGCACAAAATGCAACGCAAAATAAGAATTAGGGCCATAAAAGTCAAGGCGATACGGAAAAACGTGTCGACTGTGAGCAGGTGCACTATCAGGTGCACCGGGTGTACCTGATAGTGCACCTGCTCGTTCTACCCAAACGCACCAAGGCTTGTAAGCCAGGCAAAGAATGTCCAAACGTAAGAACCTCAGTTTTGGCTTGATTTTTGTAATGTTAATTGCAGGTATTCAAAAAAACAGAGGAGTCGATCATGCGTTGCTCGGTATCGATTTTTGCAGGGATCATTTTCTTGGGAACCGTACTCCATCTATATGCTCAGCCACAGCAAGGCGTCGTTTATGTCTCTCTGTTTATGCACAATGAAGACAGCGCCCTCGGTCCCTTTGACCAGGCGGAGACCCGCGATCGCTATAGTGTTCAGCGCAACGGTCTGGTTCGCTTTGGCACTATGATCCGGGAGCAGGGCATTCCGTTTTGCTGGCAGTCGGATTGGGTCTTTCTCGAGGGCGTGTTGCGCTATGAAACCGCCGATTTGATGGCTTTGACCAACGGCAAGAATCTGGTGCGCTGGCTCAAAGAGGATATCGGCATGTCCATAGACCCGCACTCACACGAGCACTATGGCTACAACTATGCCGATGTGGCCCATCTCATCGATTCGCTGGGGGTCGAGCCGACGGATGTCATCGGCGGTCACATCTATGATCCTTATTCAGAAAAGTATCAGGATTGGGAGCGTTTTCGTTCGCCATTGCAAGGAGAAAAATACCCTGAGGTCTTCTGGCCTGGACGGATCCTCATCGGTTCCGGCACCCCGAACCACGTTGCCGATCCGGCTCCATCGGGAGTCTGGCGCCCCAGGGGAAAATACGATTACTGGAGCGACGATCCCGATGGCAACATTGTTTGTGTCGGTCAGTATACCGGCGATGTCGCCGGTGTCGTCGAGCTCGTGCAACTCTATCAAAACGGGCTTGTCTCTCCGGAAAAGATACTCACCGCATCGATCTATGTCGGTCAATCTTTTCCGTCCGGCGCTATCGAGGAATATGAAGAGACGGTGGTCAAACCCCTGGTCGAGATGCAGGAGCGCGGCGAGATCCGCATCGTCGATTTTGTCGAATTGGTTGAGATCTGGGAAAGCGATTATGATGGGCATGCCCATGTTTACAACGCTCCGGCTGATCGGCCCGATACGCTTTATACCACGATTCCTTCGGCCGTTGCCGGCGAAGAGGGAATCTTTGCACAGATCTGTTTTCCTGAGCAAGCGCGCTATTCAGAAAACGGTTCGCCCGTTCTCGTTCATGTGCCGGGTGGATGGAATGGCGAAGGGATCAGCACCGCCAGGAGTGAATGGCCGCTGAACGATTTTATCGAAATCCGTTTCAATTTCCCTGGAAGCGGTCACCCCGATCAAAGAAGCGGCGGCAGCTATGACGAGCGCGGTGAAAATTGCGTGCGAGCGTTGTGCGATGTCACGCGTTTTGCTCTGGGCAAGATCGCCGATCAAGGTGGCTACAGGCTTGACGAATACAGCTCGATTCTGCCTCTATACGACAATGTTGGAATGGTCGGTTGGTCCAACGGGGGCAATGCCGCGCTGGCAGCAGCCGGCGCATTCGGAGACGAGCTGGAGGGCTTGGCATGGATCGTCAATTATGAATCGCCGATAGGGGATGGGATGCCCACTGTCGAAGCCGGCGGCGGCAGCGGTGAGGTCAATCCGGCCTATGATGCCGATTCGGGTACCTGGGCGATGAATCTCCTCGCCTATGAGCCGACTCTTGAGATTCGCGACAGCGACAATCCGGCGATGGTCTATTCCGGCGGGTTTTATTTCGATCGTGATGAAAATGAGACCTTTGATCGGGAAATTGATTTTCAGCTCTTTCCTTATTTGTTTCGAGGAAAAGCCTATTATTCTTGTCGGGTTGCAGGGGAAGCGCAAAATCGCAGTTTGTTGGCGCCGATTCCGCCTTTACATCTGCCTACTCTGGTGGAGACTGAGTCGTTTTGGGCGTTTCGCAACGGTGAGAAATGGATCGAACAGGTGGTGCAGACCAATCCCCGGCTGATGTTTCTGGTGCAGGCCAATGAGACGGATCATGTGCAAAAAGCAGCGGATCATCCCCATGTTTTGATTCAATATGAAGGGTTTCGCGCCGCCGGCGCCTATTTTGTCCGCCTGAACCCGGACCGGTTTTATGTGGAACTTTTGATGGGGAGACCCTTGCCCGAAGCGAGCGATAACGATGCCTTTGCGCTATTCGATCACCAGAGCATTCGCCAGGGGCTGGAACCCAATACGATTCCCTTGAATATGAAAATGGGCGCTGCCATTGCAGAACTGGCCGATCGAACCTACCATAACAATGTGGATGTTCAGATCGGGTCATCGCCGACCGGTATCGCAGAACCGCAAAAACCGGTCGGGTACGAGTTTCTGGCGAGTTATCCGAATCCGTTCAATCCGGCGACAAGGATTGTTTATCGCGTTTTGGAACAGGGAGAGGTGAGTTTAACGCTCTATGATATCGGCGGACGACGAGTGGCGGTGCTGGTGGATGGGCCGATGCCGCCTGGAGTCTATGAGTACCGTTTCGATGCGAATCAATTGCAAAGGCCTCTTTCCAGCGGCACCTATATTTTGCAGCTGCGAGCGGGAAAAACGGTGCAGATGCGAAAAATTCTCTATTTAAAATAGATCGCCGATTCGTAAACCAGAAAGTCTGGCAAAACAGGAAATTGTCGGGATGTGCCATTGTTCGAATGCATTGTCCCTCTAGCGATTTTTTGTCGTATCGAACGAGCTGCTTGTTGATATCTGTCCCAGTTCAAAAGACCAACAGCGCTGTCGCCGTTGAAAAGGGTGCTGCGACAGCTGTTCGGCATGTGATTCTGCTGGTTGTAGCCGATCACAGCGTTCCGAATGATGAGCCTGCCATCCGGCTATGAAATGCTGGCGGTCAGCTTTTTTCAAGATCCCTACGTTCCCTCCAAAACGCTTGTCCCGTAGCATGGCTCGCATCCTCCCATTCTTGCGCCAGAGTGCACAGGGTTTGCCGCATGCGGCGCAGGAGGGTGGAGGAAGCGTCTCTATCCGCAAGGTTTTCTCTTTCCCGGGGGTCGTTTTTCAGATCGAAAAGTTGAGTTGCACCGCATGCATATTCAATGAGTTTATGGTGACCGTCGGTAACGCCGCGAATGCTCTCTCCATAGGCGAGATAGAGCGCGGAACGCGGCGAGAAAGTGTCTGCTCCAAAGCAGGCTTTGAGGCTTTTGCCTTCGACAGAAGCCGGCGTTTCGATCTCGGCGAGCTCACAGAGCGTGGGAAAGATATCCAGCAGATAAACCAGCGCCTCCGATCGGTGTCCTTCGGGCACCCCGGGGCCGGCGAAAATCAGCGGCACGCGTACGCTGTGGTCGTAGAGGTTTTGTTTGCCCATCAGTCCATGTTGCCCCAGCGCCAGACCATTGTCGCCGGCAAGAACGAAAAGGGTTTGCTCGAGCTCGCCTGTTTTCTCGAGTGCGTCGACGAGACGCCCAAACGCCTGGTCGAGATGGGAGATCATGGCATAATATTCGGCGATATGGCGCCTGATTTCGGCAGGATCTCGCGGATGGGCTGCCAGCTGTTCGTCCCGTATTCTCAGGGCTCCGGTATCGATGGGGTGCTCGGGCATAAAGTTGTCGGGCAGCTTGATTGTGTCGGGATCATAGAGGTCGAGAAACTCGTGCGGCATCGTGCGCGGATCGTGAGGCGCCATCAGGGAAACGTAGAGAAAGAACGGCGTTGAATCGTCTCGTTGTTCAAGAAAACGAATCGATGTATCCACAAAGAGATCGGTTGAGTGTGTGCCTGCATGAATATGATCGCATTGTCGGTAGCTGACCGAGTTGGAATGAAATGGATCGGCGATGTAGGGGCGTGTGGCTTGGTACTCGCCGGTGGGATCAAAACGGTAGGCTGGAACATTCCAGTGGTCGGCCATGCCGCCGAAAAAGATTTCGTCGCCGCAGGAAAAGCTGCGGGCGTACGATTTTTTCCCGTTGTGCCACTTGCCGGTTCCAAAGGTTTCATAGCCGGCAGAGCGCACGTGTTCACCGAGGGTGAGGTGTTCCGGCGGGATCTCTTGCCCCAGGCCGTCGATATGGAAAAGGGTGCGGCCGCTGTGCAACATGGCCCGGCTGGGCATGCACACGGCTCCGCAGGTGCCGCCGGGAATGTGGGCGCGGGTAAAGGCGGTACCGCGCCTGACCAGAGCATCGAGATTGGGAGTATGGATTTGGTCATTGCCCAGTTCTCGGATCGTATCGAACCGCTGGTCATCGGTAAAGAAAAGGAGGATATTGGGTCGGTTTTTCATTATTCGATTCCTTCAAATTTCAAATTGGTTCAAATAGGCCAAAAATAGGTTGCAATAGGGTCGCACATCTATCATATAGGTCAAATAGGGGTCGGAGCAAATTTAGTTTCGGTTATTAATTGTATTGCGCCTTATTTTTTTTCTCGAAAAAGGCTCTCAGAATGCATTATTAACCCCTCCCCAAATGCGTTTTAAGGAGCTAAAACCCTTTTGCCAACCATTCCAGTCGATCGAGTTTTTCTGATTAATTTGGCAAACTGGTTTACAAAGCGCAAGTATTATCGATGTTTCACCTCGACGAATTCCTGGGTTTGGCGATCCCGAGCGACGCAGTGTTTGAGGAGAAAAGCGTAAAAGATAAGCGATGGGTGACAGGTTGAATAGAGCCGGGCGCAGAGTTGAGGTTTTCTCGTGGTTTCTCCAACTCTTTTTAAGATGTGATTTCGGGGCATTTTTTTCTTGATTGACAACGGTAGACATTTTATTTTCGAGTCACCATAAATTGCGATCACCGGGGCGATGGAGGGAATCGTTTGCAATCCAGCCGACTCATCCCAGGCTCGGTATCACCTTGTGAGCGAAAAAAAACGAGCGGAGAGCAACCAACAAAACCAAGGTCATTCACTTGTGGAGGATGGGAATTTGATAAGAAAGCGCGGATTTTTTGTTTTACTGTCAGTGTTCCAGAGTTTCTGGTTCTCCGCTGTCGCTCAGGACTGCGCCGACCCCGGCAATATTTTTACCTTTTATTACGGCGATATCAAATATGAATTGGTCAAGGAAAACAAAACCTGGAGCGATGCCGCTGCCTGTGCTGTGGAACGCGGTGGTTTTTTAGCTGAGATCAACTCTCAGGAAGAGCAGGATTCCCTTTTTTATCAGGTGAAGCAGGCGGGAATCGATGTCGCTCAGACTGTGGCGCCAGATGGCGGGCGCGCTTCCTATGTCTGGATCGGCGGAAACGATCTGGCTGTGGAGGGCAAATGGATCTGGGATGGCGACAACGACGGCACGGGCCCTCAATTCTGGCAGGGCACGCGCAACGGCAGTGCGGTCGACGGCCATTTTACCAACTGGGGCAGAGAACCGGATAATTACAACAATCAGGATGCATTGGGACTTGCCATTACCGATTGGCCTTTGGGAACCGCGGGGCAATGGAACGATATCGATCCCGAGAACACGCTTTATTACCTGATCGAGTTTGGTCACCCGACCGGTATCTGTCCCCCTATCAGAGCTGAGAGTCGGCCTCGGGATTACGCTTTGTTGAACAATTATCCCAATCCCTTTAACAATGCGACGATCATTCGTTACAGCCTTGAGGAACGCTCAAGAGTCGTGTTGTCCATTCACAATTCCAGAGGACAGCAGGTGGAACGATTGGTCGAGGAGGAAAAAGAAGCGGGTACATTTCAAGTGCACTGGTCATCGCCTGAATCGCTGGCGTCCGGACTTTATTGGGCGAGATTGTGGACAGAGACTGGTGTGGTCAGCCACAAGATTCTGCTGATCAAATAGATTCAGCCAAACCAACCGCATCGGCGCGAGGTACAACCCCGGGGTGTACCATATTGAGATGAATATAGATCATGCACTTCCAAATATACAATTCTTTATCGTTGGCAGTTACATGATAGCGATCGATCCAAAAGGTCCCGCTTCGATCGCATCTCGCATTTTAGTTTTCAGCTGTTCTGCCGCCCAGCTCTCCTCATAATGCGGTTTTGGGGGCATTTTTGCGTTCCAAGGCCCATTTTCTCCATTTTCAATTTTCACAAAGCCGCGAGAATTTTAGTTGCATTCCTGACCCGATTTTTGTTCATTAATCCACACAACCCGTCGATATGAAAGGATAAAAATCGTGCTCCTGCCGATATGCGATTTGCATTGCGACACGGCGACACAGATCGCTCTGGGTGCCGATCTCAGCGATTCCCGTCTGGAAGTCAATCTGCCGGCCATGCGTCGGGGCGGCGTGCTGCTGCAGGTTTTTGCCTTTTACATTCCCCCGTCTTTTCCTGCGGGGCATCGCTTTCGGGTTGTGGCCGAAATGATCGAGAAATTTCGCCGGCAAATCGAGCCTTATGATGATGCGATCGGGATCGTCACGCACGCCGATGAAGCGGAGCAAAACGCTCGCGCCGGCCGCATTTCCGCCGTACTGGCGGTGGAAAACGGCAACGCCATCGAAAACGATCTGGACAACCTGGAGAAATTTTACCAGCTTGGTGTGCGACTGCTGACCATCGTCCATGCCAAGAGCAACGATTGGGTTATCTCTTCGGGCGACGCTGCGCCGGCTTTTGACGGGCTGACCGATTTCGGTTGCCGCGTGATCGGCACCCTCAACGATCTGGGCATGATCGTCGATGTATCGCATGCGCACGATCGAACCGTCGAACGGGTGCTGGAGTTTTCGAACAAACCGGTGGTGGCCAGCCACTCTTGTGTGCACGCGATCTGCCCGATCGGCCGCAATCTGCGCGAAGAGCTGATCGCCGGCATCGCGGCAGGTGGCGGGGTTGTTGGGATCAACTTTTTCCCCGGTTTCCTCGATGCCGACTATAGCAGACTCGCCTTTGAAAACGCTGGTGATCTCTTTGCCGAACTCAGTCGCCTCGAACGCCTGGCCGGAACCGACACGGCCGAAATCGATCGCCTTTTTCACGTTTTCAAATCCGACTATCAGCGTCTGATTCCCAACGATGGCGTCGGGCTGGAGCGGGTAGCGGAACATATCGACTATATCGTCACTCGATTTGGCGATGGAGCGGTGGCTCTGGGATCCGATTTCGATGGTCTGCCCGCTCTGCCGGCCGGCGTGCACGACTGCGGCGCTTTTACCGATCTCTTTCAGCTGCTCGTCGACCGCGGTTATTCGCATCAGCGGTTGCAGCGCATCGGCTGGGAAAATTTTCTCCGCGTTTTTCGCGACTGCTGCGGTTGAAACCAGCGGTATTCTGGCAAATCTGCAAACAATTGGATGAATTCGGGCCGCCCGGGGTGTTTTATCGGATAAATCGCGCCGCCACAACGATTGTCGATCGGTATTGTGGTGGTATCCCCGTTGGGACATCCGTGATTGCCAAAAGGAGCGAATATGCCACTTGTCTATGTGACCCGCCGCCTCCATTTCAGCGCCTCTCATCGCCTGCACTGCGAGCAGTTGGATGAAGAGACGAACCGCGAAATCTATGGGCTGTGCAACAATCCGAACGGACATGGCCACAACTATGAACTCGAGGTAACCGTGCGCGGCGAGCCCGATCCCCTGACCGGTATGGTTATCGACCTCAAGGAACTCAAAGAGATCGTCGAACAGCACATCATCTCCAGAGTCGATCACACCCATCTCAACGCCGATGTCGATTTTTTGCGCGGCACTGTCACCACCGCGGAAAATATTGTCCTGGCCTTCTGGCATATTCTGCGGGAAAAGTTTCCCGGAAATGAATTGGTTGAACTCAAGCTTTATGAAACGCCGCGCAATATTGCGGTTTACCGAGGAGAATAGAAAATGGAAAGCCAAATCCCGCGAATCATTCGCGAGCTGTTGACCGAGCTGGGCGAAGAACCACAGCGCGAAGGGCTGGTGCGAACGCCGGATCGGGTGGACCAGGCCTATCGTTTTTTGACCAAAGGCTACAAAATGGAGCTGGCAGAGATCCTCAACGACGCTCTGTTCCACGAAGAGTGCAACGAGATGGTCATCGTGCGCAATATCGAGTATTACAGTCTGTGCGAACACCACATGCTGCCCTTTTTTGGCCGCTGCCACGTCGCCTATCTGCCGAAAAATAAGATCATCGGTCTGAGCAAGATTCCCCGCATTGTGGACATGTACGCCCGCCGTCTTCAGGTGCAGGAACGCCTGACCAACCAGATTGCCGATACCCTTTGGAAGGTGCTGGAGCCCCACGGCGTTGCGGTGGTGATGGACGGCAAACACCTCTGCATGATGATGCGCGGGGTGGAAAAACAGAACAGCTTTATGACCTCGAGCGCCATGCTGGGCGCCTTTAAAACCGAACGCATGACGCGAATGGAATTTCTGAATCTGATCAACCACAGGGATCTGCAATGAGCGATATCAAGAAAAAAATCATCTGGGTTACCGGCAGCGGCCGCGGCATCGGTCGAGCGATCGCTCTGGAATTGGGCCGCCGAGGGGCGCATGTTGTCGTCAGCAGTCGCACCGAGGAAGAAATAAAAACAGTGGAGCGGGAGGCGGAAAAATCTGAATCGCAGCTTTTCGCCCGCGTTTGCGATGTGACCGATGAAAAATCGGTCAACGATTTGCAGCAGGCGGTTCGCAGCCACTGGGGGCCGATCGATGTGCTGGTGAACAATGCTGGCCTCGGTATCTTTAAAAAAATCATGCAAACCAATCTGGACGAGTGGGAGCGCATGATGGCGGTCAATGCCCGATCCGCTTTTCTCTGCACTCGAGCGGTTTTGCCCGACATGATCGAGCGCCGCGACGGCCACATCATCAACGTCGTTTCGGTCGCCGGCCGGCAGCCTTATTACAACTGCGGCGGCTATTGCGCTTCCAAGTACGCCATGCTGGGGTTCACCGAGGTGCTGAGGATGGAGACACGAAAGCACGGTATTCGGGTCACTGCATTCTTGCCCGGTGCCACGGACACCGCGATTTGGGGCTCCGCCACTGTCGATCGCAGCAAAATGATGCAGCCCGAGCAGGTCGCTCAGAGCCTGGCGGATATCTGTTGTGCTCCCGCTTCCGCCATGATCGAAGAGGTGGTGCTGCGACCGATGGGAGGAGATCTCTGATCTCCGGCCGCCGTTGAACGAACAACGGGAGGATCAAACCATGCCCGAACTGACCTATCTGGGGCACGACGCGTTTTTGCTGGTCGAGGGTTCGCATCGCTTGATTTTCGATCCCTTTCTCAGCGGTAACCCGCTGGCTACGGTCAAAGCGGACGACATCAAAGTCGATTATGTACTCATCACTCACGGCCACGGCGATCACAGCGCCGACGGCATCGCTATCGCCAAAAACAATGACGCCGTCATCATTGCGCCCTATGAACTGGCGGTCTATTGCGGCAATATGGGCTGCCGGGTGCATCCGATGCATATCGGCGGCGCGCACGATTTTGATTTCGGCCGGATCAAGCTGACCATCGCCCATCACGGTTCTGGCGCCGACCTCGGCGGCAAGGCGCTCGCCTATATGGGCAATCCCTGCGGATTTCTCGTAACCCTCGGCGGCAAGACGATCTATCACGCCGGCGATACTGGCCTGTTCTACGATATGAAGTTGATCGGCGAGATGAACTGCATCGATGTCGCCCTGTTGCCCATCGGCGATAATTTCACCATGGGCATTGACGACGCTGTCAAGGCGGTCGAATTTCTCGATCCGGTACTGGCCCTTCCCATGCACTATAACACCTTTGATGTTATTCGTTCCGATCCGGCTGAATTCGTTCGTCGCGTGCAAGCTGCTGGAAAACACGCGCAGGTTCTTGACATCGGCACTGCTTTGCGTTTTTGATTGTAATTCGATTCCACTTTTACGGGAAATCGACAAAAAGAATTATCTTGTTTCCCTGAAAAGAAATCTTTAAACTATTTATTCTCGCTAGTGTCCGGTTGACAAGCCGAACACTAGATTCCATGTCATATTGAAACAGTGTCTTATGATGTTGTGAAGCGTTGGATCGATTTGACCCCAATTGTTTTGAAAATTACCCTTGTTATTTAAGTTTGCGTGGGATGGTGCCCGGCAACCGGACACCAGTGGTTTATTCTAGTGATAGGGAGCCAGCAATCGGGGTCGGTGTCGCTATCGGAATCGGGATCGCAAGGAACTCCAATAGGATCTGGACACAAGTAACAGGTTCTCAACCGTGCGGTGATCGAGACTGTTGGTTTGGCATATTGATTAGGTGTTGTGCGGTCGAAAGGAGACATTTGAACAGATTCAGATATTTGGGAATTTCCCTGATATTGTTTTTCGCAGTCGCTGGTGCTGCAGAGTGGTCGGAGCCGATCCTGCCTTTATCCGAGGTTGAGCCCGGCATGTCCGGCCATGGCCTGACGGTTTATAGCGGTACCGCGATCGAATCATTCGACTTTGAGGTCATCGATATACTTGAGAACCTCTACCCCCGTTTCGATGTGATTTTGGTGCGCCTGCTGGGCGACGAGGCGGACAAGTCGGGTATTGTCAGCGGCATGAGCGGCAGTCCCATGTATGTCGAGGGCCGTCTGATCGGTGCTCTGGCCATGCGTTTCGGTCAATTTATGAAGGAACCGATAGGCGCGGTCATGCCGATCGAAACTATGCTGCAACTGCTGGACTACCGCTCTTTTTCGGTCGATTCGGTGCCGCGCGAACGGCAGAGTGGCTGGATGCAGCCCTATCTGCATACAGTGTTGTGCGGCGCGGAACCCGACTTTTGGTCTCAGGTGGTGCGACAATCGCCGCTATCGAAACCGGCCTCCACGGCCGCCTTGCAGCCGATCCCCCTTCCGCTGGTCTTTAGCGGCGTTCAATCCGAGGTTGTCGGCTCTTTTCAACCTCTGTTTCAGCAGTTGGGTTTTGTCGCCATGGCCGGAGGGACGGCACGCGCCACTTTTGATCCAGAACCGCCGTTTCAACCCGGTTCGGCGGTGGCGCAGCTTTTTGTGGACGGCGACGTCGGTATCAGCGCCGTCGGTACGGTGACCGGGGTTCACGAGAATCTTCTGCTCGCTTTCGGCCATCAGGTCTTCAATCTCGGTCCGGTTCGTGTGCCTCTGGCTCATGCCCGTATCCTGGCAACTTTGCCGAGTTTGATGGGATCGAGCAAGATGGCTTCAACCACCGCGATCGCCGGTGTTTTCAGCCAGGATCGCCTGCCGGGCGCACTGGGCGAGCTCGACCTTTTACCACGAATGATTCCGGTCGATCTGTCGATGCGGCACGCTGGCATGGCGGAAAAGCGCTACTCTTTTCGCATGGCGGATGATCAAGCTCTGAACAATCTGACACCGCTCTTTTTGCACATCGCTCTCTTTCAGGCCATGGTGGCTGCGCGTCTGGCATCCGAACCGGTCACCACCCGTTTTACGGCCGATTTCGAACTCGAGAACGGCATGCGGCTGCAGCTGGAGGATCTTTTTTCTACCGTCCAGGAATTCGGTATGCTCGAGACCGGCAGCGACGTCGCCAACGCCAGCAACCTCGTCGCTTCGGTGCTCGGTGTTTTGATGGTCAACGAATTTCAAACACCGGCAATCAAGCGGGTGCAATTGTCGGCCGAATCGTCTCCCGGAGAACAGATTCTGCGTCTCAAATCGGTGCGGCAAAACCGCAAGACCCTCACTCCAGGCGATACCTTGAGTATCTGGATGACTTTACAGGAGCGACGCGGGCGACAAATCGAACTGCACAAGGCGATTCCCGTCCCGGAACGCATCGAGGCCGATGAACTGCGCATTATCATCGGCAGCGGTCCGGCTTTGACTCGCTATGAGATTCAAAGCTCGCCGCAAAAGTTTCAGCCCTATGATTTTGATCACCTGATTTCCCTGGTGCGTGGCCGTCGCCGCAACGACCGTTTGTACGTGCAGGTTCGAGTCAAGGACTCGGGACTTTATATGCGGGGTGAAGAGATGACGGCTTTGCCGCCGTCCATTCTCGAAATCATGGATTCTCAGGATCAGCTTGCGGGACAAAAAAAGACCGCCGATCGTGTTCTGGCTGAATATGAAATTGCCCGGCAAGCTCAGATTCGTGGTGCCCGACAGCTGCGGGTGCGCATCGAACAGCCGGGCAAAGCCGCCCAGCCTTTGCAAAACGATAAAAACAATGCGATCCGCTTCTAATTTTTGATCATTCATATCCCGTTTTGGCAAGCCAGCGATGCCTGCCGCACGTGCGGGAACTGATTTTTAGGAAAGTAAACATGCAAAAAACGATTCTAATCTCGACCCTTTTGTTGCTTAGCCTGGCGACGCAGGCGCCGGCGGTTAAAACCCGCAAGATGCAGCAGAGCTCGTTCGCGTCCTTCGAGCGCGGCAAGACTGTCGATCGAATCTCCATCCTCCACGGTGGAAAACTGACCCCGGCGCGACAGCAGGAACTGTGGATGGACACGGGTGATCCCCATGTTTGGGATTTGGCGCTCGATCGCCGCGGCAATTTCTATATCGCCACCGGCAATGACGGGCGAATCTACCGGCGCAACGCCAAAGGCGACAGCACCCTGTTTTTCGACGCTCCGGAGCTGCAGGTCTTTGCTCTGGCGCTCGACCGGCGCGATCGGTTGATCGCCGCCACCTCTCCTCGAGGCAAGGTCTATCGATTCTCCGCCGCGGGTGAGGCGGATGTTATCTTTGCGACAAAAGAACCCTATATTTGGGATCTGGCTGTCGATTCCGACAATGCGGTTTACGTAGCCACGGGTGATCCCGGGCGCATCTACCGTATTGGGACTGACGGCAAAACGAGGCTCTTTTTTGACAGCGGACACGCACATATCCGCTGTCTGGTTTTTGATCGATCGGGACGGCTTTATGCCGGAAGCGGCCAAAAAGGCGTTGTTTATCGTATTGACAGTGACGGCAAGGCTTTTGCCCTTCATGACCCGTTGGCGACCGAAGTTCACGCCCTGGCGATTGCCCCGGATGGAACGGTCTATGCCGCGACCATGACCGAACCGACTTCCGGTCTAGGCGATCAACTTGCCCAGCAATTGAGCCGTCAGGCCGCAACAACCTCCGATGCAAGCGATGAAGTCTCGCTCGCCGCTCAATCGATTCTCATCGAAGCCCAGGGTCAACCCGCACAGGCCCAGGCTTCGCTTCTGCGCATCGATCCCTCGGGATATGCGCGTGAAATCTGGGATTTTCCCCGCGACGCGGTGCAAAGCCTGCTGATGACCGATGAAGGATTGCTCGTCGGAACCGGGAGTGAAGGTAAAATCTATCGCCTTGACGCGCAAGATCGATCGGATCTGCTGTGCCGATTTCACGAATCGCCGGTGACGGCTTTGTTAAATGCGGGCGACAGCTGGATTGTCGCCACTGCCAATATGGCCAAAGTGTTTCGGCTTGCAGCCCAGCCCTATGCCGAAGCCGTTTTTGAATCCGAAACCATCGACGCCGGATCACAAGCGAGATGGGGCGTGTTCGAATATGAGGGCGAACTCGGAGACGGTGACATCCGTTTTTTCACCCGTTCCGGCAATACCGAGCAGCCCGGATCCGACTGGAGTGACTGGCAACCGTTGCGCCGCGTCGAACACCTGCAGATTATCAGCCCCAAAGCCCGTTTTGTCCAGTGGAAAGCGGTATTTCAAACCTCTGGCCTGGTAGCGCCGATGCTGAACAAAGTCGTTCTGGCCTATCAGCAGTTGAACTTGGCTCCTCGGATTACCTCTCTGATTATTCACGAACCGGGTGTTTATTATGAATCGGATAACACAAAAAGCCGTCCCTCCGATAACAGTCTGGTGGATTTTTCAGGGTTGATCTATCCTGAAAGCCTGCCCTCGAGTTCGCAGAAAAAGGGCGCGCGCAGCGCCGACTGGATTTTCGACGATCCCAATCTCGATCCTCTGGTTTTTGATCTCGATTGCCAGCTGCTGCCAAACGGGCCCTGTATTTCTTTTTTGCGCGATGCCGCAGTGAATGTCTATTCCTGGGATTCCTTTCAACTGGCTGACGG
The DNA here is from genome assembly GCA_016929055.1 of Candidatus Zhuqueibacterota bacterium. GTDB lineage: Bacteria > Zhuqueibacterota > Zhuqueibacteria > Residuimicrobiales > Oceaniaggregativiventaceae > Sulfursilanivivens. Next base: position 1,071 of record JAFGJN010000217.1, on the reverse strand, counting down.
CCGCTACCGGCTAAAGCTGATTGCCAAGGATTCACCCCGCAATTCAGCGGATGAAACTCTAGCCGCAGAAAAGGAAAGTGATCCTTTTATTGTAGACAACAGCGCTCCCGAGTTGACAGCCTTTGAGATCAAAGCGGGGAACGGCGTGGTCACCGTTTTGTTTGAATTTATCGACGCGTGGTCTGCACTTGAATCCCTGCATTACAGTCTGGATGCCGACGGCTGGTCCGCTCTGGATTCACAGGACGGCCTGATCGATAGTCCGAGCGAGTCTTTTCGGCTGCTGATCCCACTTGCCGCAAATGAAACCGCGATATTGGCTCTGCGCGCCGTCGACAGCGCCGGAAATATCAAAGTCGAACACAAGCGTATAAGGAACCCGTAACCATGCGCGTTCGCGATTGGTCAGTATTCCATGCCTTTCTTCGGGATAAAGAACGGATTTTGATCACCACGCATCGCAATCCGGACGGCGATGCCATCGGCAGTGAAATCGCCTTGATGCATTTTTTGCGCCAACAGGGCAAAACAGTTCATGTGATCAACTCGGATCCGACACCTAAATTTTTTCGCTTTCTCGATCCCGAGCAGGAAATCGGGGTCTATGATCCAGCCTCTTTTGCCGGGCTTTTGCCCCGTTTGCACGGTGGAATTGTCGTCGACATCAATGATTGGGCGCGTCTGGCTGATATCGGGCGGGCCGTACAGACACATGGTCTGCCTCTGGCCTGCATCGATCACCACATCCCCACCGACCATCTCGGCGACGTCCAGGTGGTCGATACCCGATCCTCCTCGACGGGAGAATTGATATTCGATCTGATCGATCGATCCAATGGTCAATGGAATCAAAACGTGGTGGATGCGCTTTACACCTGTATTCTGACCGATACCGGTTCTTTTCGTTTTTCCAATACCACGCCGAAAACGCACCGCAATGCCGCTCGACTTCTCTCCCTGGGGGCGCGGTTTCGCCAGGTGTACAGGCAAGTGTATGAGAGCTATTCGGCCAACCGGATTCATCTGGCCGGGCGTTTGATGGCGGATATGCGATTCGACTGCGACGGCCGG
>JAFGJN010000216.1 GCA_016929055.1 Candidatus Zhuqueibacterota bacterium | reverse complement strand
CGTTTGGAAGCCAAGCGCGACGAGCTTTTGCTGCAAGCCAGTAGCGACAGCCTGCAGATGCTCCGGTTGGAGTATACGATCGCCGAAAAAAAGGAATCTCTGCGGCGGAAAATTCTCGATGTCTTTGATAAAAACGAAGACAAATCCAGTGGCAAGAACAATCAGTTGCGCGTGTTGCTCAATGAGCGTCTGGTGACCGAGCAGGTCTCGCTCAATTCTTTGCGCAACCGGGAAAAATTTTATCGCGAGCTGCTGGCCCAATACCGTCGCCAGAGTCCGGAAATGCTCGATCGCGACATCGAACTCGCTCGGTTGCAGCGCACCCAGATCGTGCACCAGAATCTGCTCAACTATCTGGTGGAACGCCACGAAGAGGCCAAGATCAAGGCCTCTTCGAGCCTGGGCGGATTGCGCACGGTGACGCCGGCGGGCATTCCGCAAGAGCCATTGCAAACCCGGGCAGCGCGCAACATTTTGCTCAGCATCTTTTTCGGCCTCGGACTTGGATTCGGTTTGGCGCTGCTGCTGGACTATCTGGATCAGACGGTGCGCAACCGCGACGAACTCGAGCGCCTGACCGGATTGCAGGTCATCGGCCAGATTCCCCAGCACGATTCGCATCTGAGCAACGGTACCGCCGCAGCCAAACCCAATGGCCATCTTGCGACGCTGCCGGCCCTGTTGCGCCGGCTGCACCAGGCCAAACAGCCGACCAATGGGCACATCCTGGAAAATTACCCGGTAACGGCCCGCATGCGCGCCGATACGCCCTTTTCAGAAGCGTTTCGCGATCTGCGCACCAACCTGCAGTTCTATCAGATCGACCAACCGCTGAAAAAAGTGCTGATCACCAGCTCCATTCCGGGCGAGGGCAAGACCGTGCTCACGTCCAACCTGGCGTTGTCCCTGACCGAATTGAAAAAGCGAGTGGTCATTATCGATGCCGATCTGCGCAAGCCCCGGCAAAGCGGCGTCTTTGGGCTGGAACGGGTGCCCGGATTTACCGATTATTTTATGGATACCGCCACCTATGACGAGATTCTTCGCCCGGTACGCGATGATTTGCTGTATGTCATCCCTTCGGGGCGCATTCCGCCCAACCCCACTGAAATTCTTCACAGCCAAAAGATGGCGGATCTGATTCGGCGTCTGGAGGGGGAATTCGACTATGTGCTGCTCGACTCGCCGCCGCTCCTGTCGGTCAGCGATTCCAAAGTACTGGCCGCTATGATCCAGACCGTGATCCTCGTCTCTCGCTTTGGGCATACCGAAAAACGCTACATCAAGGAGGCGATCGGTTATCTGCGCAAGAGCAGGGCCGATGTCGTCGGTCTGGTTTTTAACGGCATCGAAGTGACGCGCGGTTCGGGCTATTACAAGTATCACTATTATTACGAAGCGAAAAAAGCGACGGCGGAAAAAACTCGAATGAACTAGTCGGGAGCGGCCGGGAAAAGCGTTTTGCTGCCTCGGCTGCAAGCGCCACAAGGGTGCCGGCTGCGGCTCGGGATAGAGGAGATAAACGGATAAAGGCGGTGGTCGCGAACGGCGGGAAAATTATTCTGGTCATTCTCTTGACGGTTTGCGGCTTGGCGCTGCCTGCCGAACTGTTTCAATCCGACAGCCTGATCGTCGCGCTGGAGCGGGAGGGTTTTGAAAATCTTGTTGTCGCCGCCGGCGACTCTGAAATTTGTGTTGGCTATGAAAACCGGGTCTATCGCTGTGAAATTCGCGCCGCCGGGGTGGTGCTCGCATGGGTCGCCCGCCTGGCTCCCGAGGCCCGGAATCTGGTGCTGGTGCCGCAGAATCGAGCCGTGCCTGTCGCCCGCATCGAAGTGCGGCGCAGCGACTATGATGCGTTTAGGGACGGCAAACTCGAGGGACGGACGTTTGCCGGGCGCATTCGGATCGGCGAAACGACCGAGCGGGAACGCACGCGTTTTCGGGAGCGACACGCCTCCGGATTGCGCCGCGTCGATTTTATCGTCAATGCCGGTCATCAGATCCGGTTCGGCAATTATGACGACCGGTTCAAACTCTATGGCTTCTTTCGTCCGGGTCTGACCACCATGCCCTGGCGAGGCGGTGCGGCACTCGTCGAGGCCATTGCGCCGTTTTACGACGATATCGGTCTCTATGGTGAGGATTCACGCCTGGGACGCTTGACCTTGAGTCAGGTTTTTTTGCTACCTCGGGGAGTCTATACAGCGATCGAGGCAGGCGCCTTTATGCCGGAACGCTGGGGCGTTGCGATACAGGCCGCGCGTTTTTTTGCCGGCCGCAGATTTTTGATCGGAGGATCTTACAGTTCGACCGGGTTTCTGTTTTATGAGGAGGGCAAATGGATCTATTCCGCTCCTGGCACCGAAACCTATCAGCTTTATGGCCGGTTTTTTTTCCCTGGAATCGGTCTGATGGTGGGAGCGGATTATTCGCTCCATCTGATGGGCGATTCGGGGCCAAGAGTGATGGTTAGCCGTACCTTTGGAGAAACCGAGATTGGATTCTATGCGGCGCGCACGGATTTGGACAAATTCGGCGGCTTCCAACTGCGGATTCCCATCCCTCCGGCGCGGCGGGCGCGGCCGGCCGGCTTTCGCATCACGGTACCGGAAGCCTATCGACTCGATTATCGCGCAACCACTCGAGTTTATACACGTGTCGAACCCATTCAGACCGGCTTGAGCGTGCAAACCGGCTTTGATCTAATCGATTTTTTCAAACGCCTGACGGTGTCGACAATCGCCGAAAGGATCGAGGTCTGGAAAACCGAATGAATTATATCGATCCGGGTCTGTTCTGAGAACCGAATCGAGAAAAAATATTGTTTCGTATGAAAAAAGGCCATCAAATAGTTGATCTGGTTTGGGTTTTGCGGAGATAGAAAACCGCACGACAACCAGGAACCTTTGGGAGGAATGATCATGAAGCTCAACAGACAAAAAAAGTGGGCCATGGGGGGGGTGCTTGTCCTGATGCTGCTGCTGCAAGTGATTCAATGCGAGCAGATCGACGACCCCTTGTCGGTGAGCGAAATGCGGATCGCTCGGGCCGGAAAACTGGGCGATCTGTATGGCCGGGCCAGAGATGTGTTCTATCGCTACGAAACCATCTATTTTTCTCTGGATATTCTCTATCCCCTTGAGCAGACAGATATTCAGGTCATCCGCCTGCGCGACGAAAAAATCGTCAAGCGCTTGGTGGTGATTTCCGATGAATACGGCCGCATTGTCAATCTGCCGATCTGGTACTATGTCGGCCATGAAGAGCCCGAAGAGAATGTGGAAGAGGGCGATTACATGGTGCACGTTCTGCAGCCCGGCGTTAATCGGCCATGGAAGATTTTCCGGTTGCCGTTTCATCTCAAGGATTACAAACTGCCGGTTTTTCATCTCAATATCACCGACGCCCAAGGCACTTATCTCTGCGGTTCCTCCCTGGTCGGTGAATCGATATCCGTGATTGGGCGGATATCCGGCGGCCGGCAGGAAGTCAAGTTCTGGGTGGTCGAAGCACGGCCGCAGTTCGAAATGTACACCGAGGGCATGGTCTATCAGGATCTCAGCGGCGACGGCGTCGAGTCGGTCATGACCGACGATGAGGGCGTTTTCCCGCTCACCGG
>JAFGJN010000215.1 GCA_016929055.1 Candidatus Zhuqueibacterota bacterium | reverse complement strand
TTCGTGCCGGTAACATTGGCTGAAAATGAGCCAACAGCTTATACCCGTTGTGCTTGTGAAATCATCTGTCCAAACGGTTTGATCATTAGGTTCGATACTGCACCTGAACCGGAATATCTTTTGTCACTTTTGGCGGCAGGGGTATCTCAGTCATGATACCTCTTGCCAAACCGAACCAACTCTACGACCGTCTCGCCGATTTGCGGCGTCACAACCTGAACGATGGCGCGGATCAGCGGCCGCGGCGTGTAATATTCGCCGCCGTTGCGGCCGGCATTGCCCATGCGCTTGATCTTTTCCTCATAGAGCGCCGACAATTCGTGTTTTTCGGCCTGGGAACGGAACCGCAGCTGGTCGATGTGATCGATGATCTCGCGCAGGTTGTAGCCGCTGTGAATCTTGTTCTTGATCTCGCCAAAGATCTCGCCGATCTTGTAGTCGATCGTGTTCGGCCCGGTGGCCCGCAGCTTGAAACCCTGCAGATAGGGAAAGAGTTTTTGATTGACGAAATCGCAGAGGTCATCGCCGGTGAGGGCGAGATTGTGATCCGGTTTGCCGTCGCTGTCCCTGGGCGCGGCCCAGACTTGCCAGCGATAGGGTTCATCGAGGATATAGGTGTACGGCTTGTCGTCCAGAGCTGCGATTTCCGACCGATCCTGTTCCAGGCCGTCGAGATATTTGAGAAACAGCAGCCAGGAGGTCTGTTCGGTGTAATCGAGCTCGGTGGTACAGCCCGCCTCTTTCCAGAGTACGTCGTCGATGTTGCGAAACGCCTGTTCAAACATGGGTTACCTTGATCCGTTTTAGGTGCTTAAATCTGAATCGATGACAGGCTTTGCCCGGCCCCTGGGCAGCGTTCAGCACCCCCCCGGGGGTTATAAATCTATATACGGAAAAACCAATTTATTTGCAAACAGAAAAATCAGAGGATGCGGAAACAAGGAAATTTCAAGGATTATATAAAAAGGAGATCATGGTTGGACGAAAAAATATTGCCATATATTGCGCCCGGGGCGATTGTTAACAGCAGCGATGGTCGGAGCGGTTCGCGAACCGCCCCGACAGCATAAAAAAAGGGCTCATGCCTTATCGGCACGAACCCTGATATGTTCTATTTGTGGAGCTATGCGGGATCGAACCGCAGACCTCTTGACTGCCAGTCAAGCGCTCTCCCAGCTGAGCTATAGCCCCGAAAGTTGGAAAAGATAACCAATTCAGGCATAAAAGTCAAGTTTTTATTCCGCTGCTCAACACTTCATTCGCTGTTTTTTCCAGCAGCGCCTGCAGATCCGCGCTGGGTGCCGGGGTGCTGGCCTGAAAAAAGTTGTTTCGGCCTCCCCCCTTTGCGCCGATCCGTTCCGCCAGGCGCCGGAAATGAGGCTCGAGATCGATATCGCTGCGGCCGCTGGCGACAACAAGCGCCGTGCGTTCCTGCACTCCAGCCAGGATAAAAACCGCATCGCTTTTTTTCATCGCCGAGCTCGCCAACGCCCGCAGCTGCTCGGGCCCCAGATCCCCTGTCACCCTCACCACCACGGCACTCGACTGTGCCTGAAGCACAATGTCATTTGTCCAAAAATCCAACAGCAGTTGCTGTAGCGATTGAATGCGTTTCTGGGCTCGATTTGCTTCCTCAAGATTCTTTTCCACCACCAGCGGAAGATCGGCGACACCGGTGGTCAGCTGCCGGCTCAGGTCGCTCAGGATCGCTGTCTGCTGCTGAATCAAGCGCAGACACCGTTTTCCGGCATAAAAGCGGAGCCGCATCGAACCGCGAATTCGTTCCTTTCCCATGATCTTGATCATCCCGACCTGTCCGGTAGAGCTGACATGGGTTCCGCCGCAGGGATCGAGATCCCATTCGGCGATTTCCACCAGACGAATGGAATCCTGCAGATCTGTTTTTTTCCTCAGGTTGAGCTCCGCCAACTGGTGAACCGGGCAAAAACGGGCGGAGACACTCCGATCTTCCCAGACCACCTGATTTGCGACCACTTCGATCCGATCGATCTGCTGCTCCGACAGATCGGCACAGTCGACGTCGATAGTCGAAAATTCTTCACCCAGGTGCGACGACAGGGTTTCAAAATCGAACGCATGCTTAAAAGCCCCGGCAAGCAGATGAAAAGCGGTGTGTTGCTGCATAAAATCGAAACGGCGATCCCAATCGATTCTGCAATGAACGGTGTCGGTTTCTGGCAAAGTCTTCTCAACAAGGTGCCAGATTTCGCCGTCCAGCAAACGGACGTCGTCGACGGCTATGTCATCGATCCAGCCGCGATCGTTCATCTGGCCGCCGCTGGTCGGATAAAAGGCGGTCTGGTCGAGACGAACGGCTGTTCGGCCATCGATTGTTTTTTTCTCTTCAACCGTGGCAATAAATTCCGTCCGGGTGCTGTCAGCAAGATAGAGGCGCGTGGTCATGGTCGTTTTTCCTTTTACCGATTTTGGTGGTCAGACGTCGGTGCCGGTGGGCGAGATCTCTGCAGGCGTCGTCGAATCGATCTGCACTCCCCATTTGCTGGCGAAAATCGAGACGCGTCTGAGCGCGAACGACCCGCTCCAGGGCCGTCTGCGGGTCGCGCAGATGGTGTTCACAGTATTTGGCCAATTCGATCGCTGCCAGGGGCGACCAGCCGCTCGCGAGCTCGTCCAGTTTGCGCCAGATTTCGGCGGCAGCGCCGACGCGTCCCTGCCGCTTGAGCGTTTCGGCATAGCGGTAATAGAGGTGCGTTTCGTTTTCGATTCGCCGGGTTTCGAGATGATTTTGAAAAACGGCTTCGACCTCCGCATGCAGCGAGAGGCTTTGCAGCGTTTTGATGACGCCCTCGATGTCGCAAAACAGCTCCTTTTTCCAGGTATCCGGCCGAAAAAGCGGCGCGCTTTGACTGGCGATGGCGCAAAGCGTGACCAGATCGAGCGCGTTGTGTCTGAAAACCGGTCGTACCGGTCGCAAATCGCCTGTGGCGAGATAATCAAAGTAGACCTGCGGTATGGCGCTTCCGGGCAGATCCCCGATGCGGCTAAATCCGAGTACCGATCGCTCACACGATTGCAGATCACAGCGTCCGAGCCGGGTGCGATAGAGTCGGCGGACGGTGTGTAGCAGATCCAGATGCGGAAGAATCGCCGGGACTGCAAAGCGATTGAGAATAAACCGATTGCGCAAAAGCGGCCAATCATAGGAGCGGCCGTTGTAGCTGATCAGCGCGTCCGCCGTTTGCAGCTCGGTTTCGATAAACCGAAGCACCGCGGGTTCGTCTGAATAGTCGCGCATAAAGTATTGGTTGACAATCAATTGGCCGGTGGAAAAACGGGCAACGCCGACCATAAACGGCAGTGTTCCGGTGCCGCCGGCCAGCCCGGTGGTCTCGGTATCGATGATAGCGACACCCTCGGGAGAAATCCTGTTGAAACGGAAATCCTTGCCCAGACGACAAAAATCCTCACCGCTCAAGTCACCAAAAGCAGCGATAGCAAGACCGGGCAGAGGCTTTTCGGAAAAAATCCGCGTTCGTTTGATGCACGCTCCCCGATCGTTTTCAGCAATCGAGGCATTCAGATCCGATAAAACCTGGACATCGACGGCTGTGCGGCGGTCGATGTGAGTGTTTTTAACCGGATAGAGTGACGCGAGTTTTTCTTTGAGGTTCGCCATGGTGCGTTGCGACTCGAATGGATGTGGTCAGGCGGACAAAGAGTCGAGATTCGGCAAATCGCGGAACCGTGCAAGCAACAGCCGGGCGATCTCTTTTCCCCGATCGCCGACTTCCAGCACCGGTCCGACGCAGGACGGACACCCCGAAGCACAGCCACAAGAGGCAACGAGATCGAGAGCGGCTGATGCAACATCCGCATAAATTGAGAACAGTTTGCGGCTGAACCCGACACCGCCGGGGTAGCTTTCCCATACAAATAGTGTCGGCCGTTTCCACAGAGGCGCGCGAACCATGGGCAGGGTGTGAATGTCGCCTGGATCGCCCATGACAAAAAGCGGCACCACCCGGCCGAAAACATTGGCAACCGCTTTGAGTCCATCGGCCAGATCCTGCTGATCGATCTCGAAGGTCTGGGCCGCATTTTCGGGCAACGCGAGCCAAAAGGCCATGGTGTGCAGTTCCTGTTCGGGCAGATGGATTTTGCCCCATCCGACGTTTTCGTGGGAGTTGAATTTGATCTTTTTGTACATCGTCGCCAGACAACTGACGGCAGCTTCTCCATAGCCAATCGAATGATCCGCTGTTGTTTTTTCCTGGTCGATATCGAGGATTTTCAAGTTGCATTTCAGTTGCGCGTCGGTGTAATGATCCACCTCGACCTGTTTGACATAGGCCTTGCGCCGTTCCCAGTCGAGTCGATCGACGTGATACTGCTTGCCTTCGTGCAGATAGATAGCATCGTCGTGCACCATCAGCGGTGCGGAAAAGAGGTCGATTTCGCCGATGACTTTTTCCTGCGGGGTGGTGCAATCGATAATGACGACGTTTTCTTCAGCTGCGTGGCGCAAGCTAACGGCTTCAGCGGGATAGATTTCCGACATCCAGTGATAGGTGCGATCCGACCGATGCAAAACGCGGTTTTCGCACAGAAATTCGAGTATGTCCCCGGTCCCATCCACACCGCCCTCACCTGCGGCATTGCTGCCGAATTTTTCATCGATATCGAACGGAAGTTCAAAAGCGGCGCATTTGATATGGCTGAGCAGAATGATGAGGTTGTCCGGATCGATGATACCGGATTCTGGATTGCGGCCAAAGAGGTAATCCGGGTGCTGAATGATATATTGGTCAAGAGGCGAACTGGACGCAACCAGAATCGCCACTGAACTCTCGGTTTTGCGTCCGGCGCGGCCCGCCTGTTGCCAGGTGCTGGCAATGGACCCGGCGTATCCGGCCATTACTGCAGCTTGAAGGCTGCCGATGTCGATACCGAGCTCGAGCGCATTGGTGCTCACAACGCCGAGAATGCTTCCATCGCGCAGGCCGCGTTCGATTTCACGGCGTTGCAGCGGCAAATAGCCGCCGCGGTAGCCGCGGATCAGCGACTCTGATTTTTTTGCCCGGCGCATCATATCTTTGAGATAGGTCAGGAGAATCTCGACCCGCATTCGGCTGCGCGCAAAGACGATGGTTTGGATGTTCTGACGAACAAATTTTGCGGCAATTTCGTTGGCGTCTTTGACGTAAGAGCGGCGAATGCCCAGCTCGCGATTGACAACAGGCGGATTGTAGAGGAGAAAATGCTTTTCGCCACGCGGCGCTCCGCTGCGATCGACAAGGGCGTGGGATTCACCGGTGAGCACTTGTGCCAAATCCCGTGGATTGGCGATGGTCGCCGAACAACAGATAAAGAGCGGATGGCTGTTGTAAAAACGACAAATGCGCACGAGCCGGCGCAGGACATTGGCCACGTGGCTGCCCAATACACCGCGGTAGTGGTGTATTTCATCGATGACGATATAACGCAGATTTTCAAATAATTTGATCCAATTGGTGTGGTGCGGCAGAATTCCGGTGTGCAGCATATCGGGATTGGTGACGACGATATGTCCGGACGAGCGAATTGCCTGTCGGGCACTGGCCGGGGTATCGCCGTCAAAGGTATAACTCTTGATGTCAAAGTCGATTTGATTTTCGAGCAGACCGACGAGCTCGTGCAATTCGGCAACCTGGTCCTGGGAAAGCGCTTTGGTGGGAAAAAGATAGAGTGCACGGCTTTCCCGGTTTTGCAGTATAGCCTGCAAAACCGGGAGGTTGTAACACAGTGTCTTTCCTGACGCGGTCGGTGTGACAACGGTCGTGTTCGATCCGGTCAGAGCCAGACGAACGGCTTCGGTTTGATGGCTATAGAGGCGGCGGATCCCCCGCTTTTCTAACGCCTCGAGCAGGCGCGGATCCAGTTCCGAAGGGAAATCGCCATAGTCTGCTTCCTGGGCGGGCAGCGTGTTCCAGGCCTGAACATTTTGCATAAAGGCGGAATCCCGCCGCAGCATATCGAGAACCTGGTCGATTGTCATGGATACCTCTGTCGTCCGCGCAGACGGAGAATCGGATATGATGCCCAAGCGGTTTACTTTGTTTTTCACAGGTGCGTTCGATCCCGACAGCTAAAGTCAAAGTGCGGGATCGGAGCCATGTCCAATAAAAGATCCGAAAAAAAACGGCGAGGTTTATTGCTTATCTCTCTCGACTCTGCTCCGGGATTCGGATCGGTTTGTCAGGTCTCGTGCAGCCTGTTCATATTCATCCACAAGCCGCAGATAGTTTGGATCGTCGGCAATATCTTCCTTGAGAGCGATTTGCCGGCGTTCGGCGAATTGAACCGCTTTCTTTTTGTTCAGTGTCAGGGTCAGTACGTCGAGATACTTGCCCAACGAAAGGCCTGCAGCTACCGGCGGCTGTCGTTCCAGAGCGGCCCGGGATCGCGCTCGCGAATAGTCGCCGCCCATCAGGACCGCATCGATTCCCTCGACGCCATTTAAAATCTGCTCCACCGTTCCATAATTGCCGTAATAGAGCAAAACGACCAGATCGCATTTCTTTTTCAACTCGGGGACTAGCGCCTGAGCTGTTTCAAGCGGATCGGCCACTTGCAGTTCCGGCTCATCGATTTCTGCCGATAGAATGATTCGGCCCTCGGTCAGACCCAAAAAGCCGACACGAAGATCCTTGATTTGGCCTTTTCGCGGTTTTTGCGCTTCGAGTTTGACAATATGATAGGGAGAAAAAACCGACTTCTTTTCACCGGCACGCCGAATATTTGCGGAAACAAACGGCACACCGTATCGATCCTGCAGGGAATGAAACAGTTCAACACCATTGGTCAGGTCTTTGGTGCTGAGATTGATCACTCGATAACCCAATTCGCTCAATCCACGGACGAGATAATCGGTTTTCAAGCGGCTGATTTCTCCGATGCCGCGGCTGAAACCGCCGGCATCGACGAGAATATGCAAGTCGCTGGTTTTGATTTCTTGTTTGAGAATGGTGGCTCTCCGAGCCAGCCCGCCGTAGCGCGCCGTCTTTCACCCACACGGGGTCAGATAGCCGGTGATATCGTTGGAATGGTAAAAAGTCACGCGGCTGTCATCGGTTCGAGGAGCGCCCTGAGCAAAGAGAAGCGCCGCCAAAAAGAGTAAAAGAGCCATCAACGCAGCAAAAACAGGTTTCATAAACACTCCCATATCGATTGTTTCCAACCCAAAACCGGGACGATGGCTTGTTGCCTCCCCATCATCCCGGTTTTTATCATCCGGACAGCGATGCATTACCGGGCTTTGACGGTGATAATATTTCCTTCTCCGGTCACATCGATCCGAGCTGGCTGTTTGAGATCGAAAACTGTGCGGGAAAATTGCTTGTCCGGATGATAACCAACGCGGGCCCGGATAAAGGGACCGCGGTTTATTTCCCACGTGGTTTTGTCGGTCAACAGAAAAATCTTTTCAAAATCGATCAGCAGGCGGTCTGGATTGGAAAGCGTGCTGGTTTTAAAATCGACTGTGCCATTGCAGACGATTTGTATCGTGCGATCGTCGACAATGGTGATCGTCTTGATCGCCGATCCTTCCGGAATCTCCGGGGTTGAATCCATGGTATAGAGCAGGAACTCGACCCGGCGGTTGCGGAAACGTCCTTCGGTGGTGCCGTTGTCAGCGACCGGGCGAAGTTCACCGTACCCGACCGGCATATAAAAGCGGTCATTGGCGACACTTTCTTTTTTCGCCAGAAAGACCATGACGCTGTCGATGCGGCGCTGCGAAAGATTGATATTGTAGGCAGAGGTGCCGATGGAATCGGTATGGCCGGAAATGTGCACCATGGCCTCGGGATAAGTGTTGAGGATTTGGCCGACGCGGCTCATTGTGGGAAACTCTTCGCGACGGATATCAGCTTTGTCGAAATCGAAATTGATGCGCATACTGACCAGAATACGGTTCTCTTCCTGTGGTTCGACTTCGATTTTTCCCTGACTTTCCGCAGCGATTTGTTTGACTCTGGCCAGACGGCGCTCGATCTCTTCTTCGAGCTGGCGCGTGCGTTCTTCGGCCTGTTGTGCGGCCAGGCGCGCCTTTTCAGCCGCTTCCAGTTCCTGGCGTAATTGGAGGTTCATGGCATCGAACTGCTCTCTGTCCTGGTAATTGAGGGAGAGAACGCGTTGCAAAACACCAAAAGTGAAAACCATGGAAAAGCGGTGCGAGATTTCTTCAAAAGCGTCGAGCGGTGCATAGGCGTAATCGAGCCGGGTTTGGGAGTTGGCGAGCCATTCCATCGGAATATAGAGACCAAATCCCACCGCCCAGCGCGAGGCTTCCAGGTCGTGAATCTTGTAGCCTCCGCGCAAGGCGAGAAGATCGCCGATCACCATTTCAGCGCCGGTATAGTACCGGAGTTTTTCGTGCCGGGGCCACGCGGCATCGGCATTCACATGGACCCGCATGTCCTGGCCAAGCGGCAAACGAAATGCGGTACCGAATCGGTAGGTTTCGGGCAAGGAAGATTCCAAGTCGTCGAATTGGACCTTGGTGAGGCCGAGATTCTGTACTGCAGCGCCGATTGAAATGTGTTTGAGGCGCAATTGTAAACCGAGATCGACGCCATAAGAGGTGGTGTGCTGGCTGGCGAGCTTTTGCCGCAGCATTTTAAATCCGGCGCCCAGACCGAGGTTGAATTTATAGACTCTCAGGAATTGGCCGAAACCGGTCGAGATAAGAACATTATCGCTTGTGGCGGTTCCACCGGTCGGGTTGAATTCCTGATCCAGTTCGATAATTTCGCCTTCGTCGAAATAAGCAAGATCGACTCCGATGACCCCCCATCGCGTGGGCAGAGCCAAACCCATCGACCCCTGCTGGGTGTCGTCGATCCAGTTGTGATAATTGGCGGACATTTGAATTTTATGCAAATTGCCCAGTCCGCCCATATTGTAGCGCATCAGATTGATATCGTCCGCCAAACCGGTAAAGGCCTCACCCATCGCCACCTGGCGCGCCGCAGGTGACACGCGCAGGAATGGTGCACCGTGATATCCGACTCCCTGATTGCTCTGGGCAAAAAGCCCCAGCGGAAGCAGGAGGAACAGGACAACCCGGCAGTGCGATATATGAACTGTATTTTTCATGGCATCTCCATTGGCTGAATCCGCGTTTCGAGCACCTCATCGAGGCGCCGGCAGAGTTAACGGACCACGACAAATTTTCTGATAAAAGCCCGTGTTTCGTGGGTGTTGGTTTCATCGTTGGTGATGTCGGCATGGACCTTGAGGAAATAGGTTCCGCCGGCCACCGGATTGCCGTTGTCGTTGCGCAGATCCCACCAGTTTTCAGCCCGGGCATAGATGTTTTTGAGCATTGGAAAAGGCTGATCGAAATAGACTTTATCCGGATCGATCCGGCGAACCAGCTCGCCGGCAAGGTTGAACACTTCAAAGTAACGAATGTTGATGGAACCGAAAGCGGCTGCGATGCGCATTTTCAAGGAGCTGTGACGCTGTTCAAAATAGGGATTGGGTGCGACTTCAACGATAAAAGGTTCACCTCCAAACTCGATCGTGATCGGATTTGGAGGGTTGGGATCGCCTGGCACTAAAACCGACTGGATGAGTGCAACATTGTCGAGGTATTCGGCGGTGATGCGATGTCCGCGCAGAGTTTGCAATTTGCCATCGTTGCGGACACCGTTGTTGGCGATCACGACGGCCAGTCCGTTTGCCAGGACGAATTCCCCGCTGTCCCAGCCACCCTCATCGTCCTGAACTTCAATGAGCGTAAGTTCCTCGCGATCTCCGGTTGTGTTGTCATAGACGGCAACGCGGATCTGCTCCTGAACATCAGGACGAATATTGCGGTCGTTTTCGTCTCTGACGCGTATGTACAACGTGTCACCCGGCTGCACCGTGGTCAATTGTAGACCCTGAGAGTTTTCGATCAAGAGCTCTCCTGTCGTGTTTTTAACAATCAAAACCGTGTCGGCCGAGATATCCGATGGATCATCCGCATCGATGTATTGCACGATCAGCGTATCCCGATCGTCAACTTCCAGAATACCGTTCTTGCGGTCAACTTTATCGCTGATCAGGATGGGTATCGGACGATTGGCAAAAAAACCAGTGACCGGATTCAGTTCCAATTCTACGTCCAGGCTGTCTCGGCTGAGTTTGGAAAAGAGGCCGAGCGTGACGGTATTTTGAAACGCCTGTACATCGGGGTCGCTGAAAAGAATGCGAATGCTGTCCACTTTATCCTCTGTGGCGGGCAAGGTCGGCGTAGCGCGATAAACATCGACCTGGCTGCCGGCGCTGTTGACGAATCGCAGAGCCGAAGTTGAAGAGACGATTTCCTGCCACTCGACAGTCCAATCCTCTAGGATAGGTGTGACATACGGCAAGTTGGTCGTTACGCGCCCCTCGATATAGATCGAAGGGACTTTAAGCAGCTCGGGATAGCTATCGAGAACAATAATGGTTTCATTCAATTGCCGGCTCGCGGTAAAGGGCACAAGAAATTGCCCGGTCTGAGCGTTGCGGATGATAAAATCCAGGCCGAGTTCGCTGCGCAGAGCCGGATCATCAGGCAGTCTGGTGTGTAAAGTTACCTTTTTCCAGCGATTGAGAAAGGGACCACTCGTCAGAGGCAAATTCGGTGAACGAAAGACCGAGGTTTGTTTGGTGCGGTAATAGTGATAGTCGACACGAATATTTTGCAGGA
This sequence comes from Candidatus Zhuqueibacterota bacterium, assembly GCA_016929055.1. Taxonomy (GTDB): domain Bacteria; phylum Zhuqueibacterota; class Zhuqueibacteria; order Residuimicrobiales; family Oceaniaggregativiventaceae; genus Sulfursilanivivens. The sequence goes on along the minus strand of JAFGJN010000215.1, from coordinate 13,798 downwards.
TTGGTGTTTTGAGATGATCCGTTGTCTGCAGAAAGGCCCGGATCTGGTAGAGCGAATGGCCGTAATGAGCTGGATTGAGCTGTTGACCCGATGATGTGTAAAAGGAGCCTGCTCCCTGGGGACCGAGCCAGGGACCGTCGCGCAGAGCTGAAAGCGAATTTCCTGAACGCATCTGCAGAAAAACCTCGGTTTCGCCATTCGTATCGGCCGACCAATGGATTCGATCAAAGATGACTTTGCGGTCGTCACCGAGATCCATTTCCTGCAGAACGATGAGAGAATCCGTATAGCCGAGGAGCGATGGATAGAGATCGTTGATGATCAGATGACGATTGTCTGCAAGTCGATCGACATCCTGCAGTGCAGGCAGCGGGCGATGAAATTGCCAAACCACCTCTCCTTCCATATCCACCTCGAGCATCCGTTCATTGTTGGCATCGGCGATCAATATCGTGCCGCTGCTTAAATAGTCGGCATCGATCGGAGCATTCAATCCTGCGGTGCCGCTCAGAGGTGTGCCCTGCACGCCGAATTGCCAGATAATTTCCTTATCGGAGCGCCGCACCAAAATTACCCTGTGCAAGCTTTGATCGGTGATCAGGAGTGATTCGAGTTCCGGCACATATTCGACATCGACCGGCGAACCTACTTCGCCTGGCCCATATTGCCAGATAACGCTATTATCAGTTTCGTTGACAATAATGACCCGGCTGTTGCCGCGATCGGCGATGACGATTTCATCGCTATCGACGATTTTTTCAGCGTCGGAGGGTGAATTGAGCTGACCGGAATTGTTTCCGGCACCGCCATTGGGATCGCCATAGAACCAGGTGATCGATTGCGATTCCTTGTCGACCTTGAGAATCCGGTTGCGACCCTGGTCGGTCACCAAAATCGTGAACAAATCGGATTCCTTGTAAATGTCGGCGTCCACGGGGCGATCGAGATAGTTGGGTGTTCCCGGTTTGTTGTTACCAAAGGACCAAATCTCGCGTCTTTCGGTGGCATTGTATTCAAAGACGCGGTTGGCCAGGGCGTCGGTGATCAGAAAAAGTTCCTGATTGGCCACTTTTCGATAGTCAACGTCCTTTGCGGAAACCAGCTCGACGTCTGCGCGCGGCCACTGCCACATCAGACCATGCAATATAACCCCAAGAGATTCGGCGGAAGCGGAAAAGTCACTTTGCGGCTGGAGGGTAATGATGTCGGAAATGTCCACCCCTTCACCGACGACAATGGTTTGTGTAAAAGTCGGATCACCATCCGACCACGATCGATCAGTCGCCATGGCCGAAAAGATGCCGAACGGCAAACTCGCCTGGATCAAAACCAGCGCGGTCAGGAAAAGCAACTTTTTTTTCATCTCGACTTTTGCCTCATATTAGAATTCAACCTCGTTCCGCACTGGACATCGGCAAGAGTTCGTAGCGTCGGGTGTCATAAGCAAAGCGACTGAATGCAGGGCAAGGATGCTGTTAAGGTCGGTAAAATCGACAAGAGTGCAGTTTCTCTGGCAGATGGCCAGGTTGTTCCTCAAGTTGTCATCGTTCGACCGCTTGCGGCCATGGCAAGCGCAATCGAAAGAAATTTGGTTTCGTCGCTGTCTGCACGCGATGTCAAGACGATCGGAACCTGAGCGCCAATGATCAATCCAGCAGTTTTGGAACCACCCAGATAGGTCAGGGTTTTGTAAAAGACATTGGCCGCTTCGATATCCGGCATGATGAGAATATCGGCATCGCCGCCGACCGGGCTGTCGATTCCTTTGGTCGCGCAGGATTTGCTGCTGACAGCATTGTCGACGGCAAGTGGACCGTCTACGATCACATCGGCAATCTGCCCGCGCCGGGCCATCTGGGCGATAATAGCGGCGTGCTCGGTGCAAAGCATGGCGCCGGGATTGACTTTTTCAACCGCCGTAATCAACGCCAGTTTAGGAATCGACGGTGTCAAAGCTCGATAAAATGCCACGGCATTCTCGACGATCAAAACTTTTTTCCCGAGATCCGGCTCGATGTTCATCGCAGCATCGGACATGAAGAGCAATTTGTGATAATGCGGTGTTTCAAAGATCGCCATATGGCACAACAGTTTGCCGCTTCGTAGACCATGATCTTTTTGCAGCACCCCCTTCAAGAGAGTCGCGGTGCTGCATTTTCCTTTCATCAAAGTGTCGGCGAGATGCTCGCGCACCAATTGGATGGCGCGCACGACCGATTGGAATTCGCCCTCGGCGTGAACAATGTCGAATTGATTCAGGTCGATGCCGTGTCGTTCGGCGCAAAGACGGATCTTTTTTCGATCGCCCACCAACACAGCATCGGCAAGACCGGCTCGATGCGCTCTGTCCACCGCCAAAAGCACGTCATCTTCTTCCGCCATCGCCAGCGCGATTGTTTTTTTGGGTTTTCCCTGAACAGATTCCAAAACACTATCAAACGATCGCAGCATCTCAGGATTCCTGATCATGGCGATAGACTTTAGCCTTTTCATCACCGCGTAAAACTCGCAAGGCGCCCAGTGCCAGTGACTGCATCTCTTCTTCACCGGCAAAAATCAATATCGGCGCGATATGGGAACAATATTCGCTGATCCAGCCGAGCAAGATCTTGTCAAAGGCAATACCACCGGTGAAAACGATCGCGTCAACCCGTCCTTTGAGCACCACACTCATGGCGCCGATCTCTTTGGCTATTTGATAAGCCATGGCGCGGTAGACCGTTATGGCCCTGCGGTCACCATCAGCGACGAGGTGTTGAACATGACGCATGTCGTTGGTGCCGAGATAAGCTACCATTCCGCCTTTGCCTTTAATCATCTGCAAAACAGTGCGGCAATCTTTACCAGAATAGCACAGACGAACCAGATCACCTGCCGGTACCGAACCGGATCGCTCCGGAGAAAACGGACCGTCACCGTCCAGAGCGTTGTTCACATCGATGACTCGGCCCTTTTCATGGGCAGCGACCGAGATTCCGCCACCCAGATGAGCAACTACCAAATTGAGATCGGTGTAGGGACGCTTGAGATGTGTGGCCGCTTTACGTGCGACCGCTTTTTGGTTCAGAGCATGAAAAATACTGCGCCGGGGCAGTTCCGGATGTCCTGAAAACCGCGCCAAATCCTGTAATTCATCCACAACGACCGGATCGACAATAAAAGCCGGCTTGTCAACCCGTTTGGCCAGCTCGTAGGCGAGAATACCGCCGAGATTGGACGCATGCTCACCTTGAACGCCGGCATAAAGATCTTTGAGCATGATGTCGTCGACGGCAAAGGTCCCGCTGCTGATCGGAATCAATAACCCTCCCCGACCAACAAAAGCGTCTATATCGTTTAGAGCAAGCCCCTTTTCTTCAAGTAATTTTTCAATGGTCTGCAACCGAAAGGCGTATTGATCGATGATACGCGAAAAATTCTCGAGATCCTGCGTTGAGTGATGCAAGTTGACTGCAAAACTTTCATTTTCATCGTGGAAAAATGCAATCTTGGTCGAAGTCGATCCCGGGTTAAGGGCAAGTATCCGATACATCGCAAATCCTCAATTGGACAGGGTTCGAGTCACGTCCGATTCATATCGTCGATTTGCAGAGCTCGCCTTTTGTTGCACACGCCTTGCTCACTGAAAAATTACACGTGTCGACTTTTTTGTCTCCTTCAAGCAGTTCTCGAAAAAAAGCTCCGTGGTCTACATATAGTGCCGAAATAAGCAGAGCTTATCTAATTATAGACAATAATTGAATAAAAATCAAGAGATATCATCATTTCTGCCTAAAACAATTTTGGGGACTGGTACTCCATTGACGCAAACGTAAACCCTGGATCACAATCCGGCTGATCCCCGTATTCCGTGCCAACAGAATCCAACAAAAAGTATCTTTATAATTTTATTGCAGTTGCAGCGGACACTATTTCCAACCGTTTGGTGAAAATATCCTGTCGTATTTATTGGGGATTCGGTGCAAAGAACCGAATCCGGGTGATCCATTACTTTTAATAAATACTCGATCACGCCTCTGCGGCATAATGAATCAGCGATTCGACTCGATAATCGACCAGGTGATTCCTTCCCTTGAGAAAATCCAGTTCGATTAAAAAGCAGCACCCCGCAACGCGGGCTTGAAGTCGTTCGACCAGTCGAATGGTTGCGAGAACGGTGCCGCCCGTGGCCAGCAAATCGTCGACTATCAGGACGCGGCTGTTTGGTTCAAGAGCATCGCTATGGATTTCCAGCGAATCCATGCCGTATTCCAGAGTAAAACTCTCCGACAGCGTCTTTGCGGGCAATTTGCCGGGTTTTCGGACCGGAACCATTCCCACGCCCCATTCATAGGCGAGAATGGAGGCAAAAATAAAGCCCCGGGATTCGATACCGATCACACAATCGATCGTTTCATCGGCAAATCGCTCCTGCATTTGCGCGACGGCTTGGCGCAAACCTTGTGGATCCTTGATCAAGGTGGTGATATCTTTGAATTGAATACCCTTTTTGGGAAAATCCGGAATCGTGCGGATCAGTGATTTCAGATCATTCATCGGCGCTTCTCCATTAAATGTGGATCGTGAAATCCCGAAAATCCCCGCGTGCAGTACTCCATTCGACAATAAGGTCAGAGACCTGAGCAGAACGCGGTCCTTGCTGCAGGGTTTTTATGTATTCGCTTATGGTTTCCCGCATTCCTTCAACCGTTACATCAACGGAACCGTCCGGATTGTTTTTTACAAATCCGTCCAAACCATAGAAAACGGCTTGCTTGCGGGCGAAATAGCGGTAGCCGACTCCCTGCACCCGGCCTTGTATTTTGATCACGGCGCGCTGATACATCCGACAAAACCTCAGGGATAAATGCGCGACATGGTACGCGGAAACGGGATTGCTTCGCGAACATGTTTAATGCCGCAGATCCAGGTTACGGTTCGTTCAATGCCCAGTCCGAATCCGGCATGCGGCACACTGCCGTAACGCCGCAGGTCAAGATACCATTGAAATGCTTCGATGGGAAGATCGTGCATTTGAATCTTGCTTAAAAGCGTTTCGTAATCATCTTCGCGCTGTCCCCCTCCAATGATTTCACCATAGCCTTCCGGTGCGAGCATATCGACGCAGAGCGCCTTTTGGGGATCAGCAGGATCATTTTTCATATAAAACGCCTTGACCTGCGCCGGATAGTGGCTGACCATTACCGGGCGATCGAATTTTTCGGAAATCAATGTCTCATCCGGTGCGCCGAAATCATCGCCATAGACAAATTCGCTGTTCGCCTCTTTGAGCATTTCGGCCGCCTGGTCGTAGCGAATGCGCGGAAAGGGTTTTTGAATGCATTCCAGTTTGCTGATGTCGCGTTCCAGAACTTCCAGATCGCCGCGGTTTTTGCTCAACACACGATCGAGGATATGCATGATCAATCCTTCGGCCAAATCCATATCCTGATCCAGATCGCAATAGGCCATTTCGGGTTCGATCATCCAGAATTCGGTGAGATGGCGGCGTGTTTTGCTTTTTTCCGCTCGAAAAGTTGGGCCGAAACAGTAGACTTTTCCGAACGCCATGGCACCGGCTTCCATGTAGAGCTGTCCGCTCTGGGTCAGGTAGGCCTTGGTATCGAAATAATCGGTTTCGAACAGGGTCGTGGTGCCCTCGCAGGCCGCGGGCGTAAAGATGGGTGCGTCCAATAGCGTGAAACCCGATTGATCGAAATATTCCCGGCAGGCGCTGATAATGCGATGGCGTACGCGCAAAAGCGCATGCTGTTTGCTGGAACGCAACCAGAGATGGCGGTGATCCATGAGAAATTCGATACCGTGTTCTTTGGGTGTAATGGGATATTCTTGTGCCACATGCTGAATCTGCACATCGGTGGCCTGCAGTTCGAATCCACCCTTGGCGCGGGCGTCTGTGGCGACCGTGCCGGTGACGATCATTGCAGTTTCCTGCGGCAAGTGCTTGATTTCTTCAAAAAAGTCTTCCTGGAAATTGTCCTTGAACAAAACCGCCTGAATAAAGCCCGTGCCGTCGCGCAACATGATAAAGATGAGTTTGCCTTTGTGGGTTTTGTTGTACAACCAGCCTGAAAGGGTTACAGTCTTGCCTTCGAATTGACCGATTTCGGCGATCGTCGTCTTTTCTCCCATGCAGAAACCTTTCTTTTGCTTAAATTTCATTTTGTCAACAGAACAGGACTGGTTGATAATCTGAGAATATGCTCTGTTGTGCTGCCCAGAATCGTCTCTTTGATTCGCGAACGTCCAAAAGCGCCGATCGCAATCAGGTCGATTTCCTCGGTTTTGGCGAAATCGCTAATTATCTTATCCGGACTGCCTTCGCGGATCTCCGACTGGATGGTTATGTTGTAATTCATGAGATAATTCTCGGCTTCCTTTGTATAATGACGGCCCAATTCCTGATCATCCGTGACAACCAGGATCATGAGCTTGGCATGCAGCGTCTCGGCAATGTGGCCGACATATTGCATGGCCCGGTTGGCGTGGTCAGAGCCGTCATAAGCGATGAGCGCCTTTTTTATCGGCCTGAAGGCCTTTTTTGTGACGATCAGGGGTTTGCGGATCGTCCGGCTGACAGCTTCAACCGTCGCGCCCAGAGCGTTGTTGTTCCAGCGTTCATATTCTCCCCGCTTTCCCATAATAACCAGGTCGGATGTGTTGGAATAGTCAAGGATGGCATCAACCGGAGAGCCCAAAAGTTTAAAGGTTTCATGCGGCAGGTTCTCGCGGCTGATCAACTCTGCTGATTTGGATAGAATTTTGTCGCATTTTTCTTCCAACAGCCGCCGGGATTCTTTTTCATAGATGCCGGAGGGAACGATGGGCACGAATCCGTCCGTACCGATGGCTGTTGCCCATTCAAAGATGCGGATATCCGCGACAGTCAGAACAGAGATGCGGCTTTTGAACGCTTTGGCCAGCTCGATACCATGCGCGATAACGGTATCGGAATACTGCGAACCGTCAATGGCGAGAAGTATGTTTTTGAACATGATTCCTCCTCTCGAGAGCTGGTCAATAAACTTCGGGTTTGACCGCCCGTGACATCAAAGAATCGACGGCGGCTTTGGGGGATTTTTTTTCGAATAAAACTCGATAAACCTCCTGGCAGATCGGCAGCTCGACACTGTTTTTTTTGCCCAGCTCGACAGCCGAACGACAGGTCCGAACACCTTCCGCGACCATGGCCATCGATTCGAGAATCTTTTTCAAGGTTTTTCCCTGGCCAATCTGTTCACCGACAAAGCGATTGCGGCTGTGCCGGCTCATACAGGTGACGATCAAGTCGCCCATCCCGGACAATCCGGAAAATGTCAGAGGATTTGCTCCGAGTGTCTGGCCAAGACGGGCGATTTCTGCCAGACCCCGTGGCTGCAATGCTGCTTTGGTATTGTCGCCGAATCCGGCACCATCGCAGATACCTGCGGCGATGGCGATGACATTCTTTAAAGCGCCCCCCAATTCCACTCCAGCAATATCCTGGCTGGTATAAAATCGGAATGTTTTACTGGTCAACGATTTCTGAATCACGCTCGCGGTCTGAGCGGATGTCGATGCGATAACAACCGCCGTCGGGATATTGCGGCTGACCTCTTCGGCGTGACTCGGTCCGGAAAGAACGGCAAACCGGGCTGGGTCAAAATCGGTCAAAACTGAATGGACGATTTCCGATATGCGCATCAACGACTCGTTTTCGATGCCCTTGATGCAGCTAATGAAAATATACTCCTTTTTTCCCTGCAAGGCGGCGATTTGTTCCATCACCGTGCGCGCCACATGTGACGGTACAACTAAAAAAACGAGTTCGCACTCTGTTAAAGCAACGTCCAGATCGCTGGTGATTGCAATAGAATCGGGCAAAATAACACCGGGGATCACCAACTCCCGCTTTCGCGTTTGATGCAGCTTTTGTGCTGCGACAGGGTCATATTCCCACAACGTGACGCTGTGACCGATTCTGTCACAGTAAAGAGCCAGGGCGATTCCCCAGCTGCCGGCACCAAGAATAGTAATCCGGCGATGTTTATCAGAGGATTTCATGTCATTCTTCCCGATCCACGACCTTGCCCATCAAAATCGACTCCTCTCCTAATTGGGTGAGCTTTTGGCGTAACTTTTCCGATTGATCCGACCGCACAACCAGGAGCAAGCCGATACCCAAATTAAAGACGCGTCGCATCTCTTCGGTTGGAATCTCGCCGAGAATTTGTATTTGCTGGAATTCCGATGGCCATTCCCAGGCGTTCCAATCGATATCCAAATCGAGTCCCTGACGCAAAAGACGACGGGTGTTCCCTGCTATGCCGCCGCCGGTTATATGGCTGATACCAACCACTGCCGGGGATTCTCGCAAAACGGCGACAATGGAGCGATAGCTGCGATGAATCTTGAGCAATACATCTCCCCAACTGCCACCCAGTTCCTGAACAAATCCCTGCAAATCAACCGATTTGATTTCAAGCAATACTTTACGTATTAGCGAATATCCATTGGTATGGAATCCGTTGGAGCGCAGGCCGATCAGGTCGTCACCGCTTTGGATTCGACTTCCATCGATAATTGTTTCCTTGTCAACGATTCCGACAATGCAACCGGCGAGGTCGTATTCGCCTGGGCTATAAAAACCAGGCATTTCCGCTGTCTCGCCACCGATGAGGGCACAGCGATTTTCTTGACAGGCTTTTGCCATACCGGCGATGATCGATTCGGCCGATTGCGGTAATAATTTTTGTGCGCCAATGTAATCGAGAAAAAAAAGCGGATCGGCACCGGATGTCATGATATCATTGACGCAGTGGTTGACCAAATCCTGCCCCACAGTATCATGTCGATTGAGCATAAAGGCAATTTTCAATTTGGTACCCACGCCGTCGATGCTGGATACCAGAATGGGGTTTTTATATGCCTGCCATTCGGGTTGATAAAAACCGGCAAACAAACCTATATCCCGCAATACCTCCGGTCCAAAAGTGGATTTGGCCAGTGCGGAAATTTTCGACGTCGATTCATCTGCCGCCGACAAGTTGACCCCGGCGTCTTCATAGGTGATGGCCATCGGATGACTCCATTCGTGTCTGGTGCAGTCGATTGCGGACTGTGGTGAAAAACTCCAATGTCGAGTGTTGCAGGTAATCGGGATATGTCCAGGGATTACCAATGAATTTGCCTTTGCGCCAAACCAGCTGCACATCTCCATAGATACCTTTACCGATATAGATTCGATGTGCATAATTTTTACTGCTGGCAAGTATCAGTTTTGGCAGTTCGATGTAGCCGGGATCGATATTAACAACTCTGTCACCGTTTTTGCGCCATTCATCCTCAAGCGCGTTTGTAAAACATTTGATCTCTGCAAGCGCAGCCGGATCGATCATATCGACAAACGCCAGATAGTGTTTTTGCAGATTCTCGCCCATTTCCTTCGTATAGTATTGTGTCTGTTCAAAGATAAAGGGCTCGCTTTTTGCATCTATGAGCCCATAGCGGCTTTGCAGTCGCTTTTCAATCGTCTCTATGGAAAAATCAGGCCGGCGACAAACGGCACAAATCAGACAAACCGGTTCGGGAAGGCGAATATTTCCCATGACATCCTTTCCACAACACAAAAATGAATATCTACAATCCAGAGACGAAAATCAAGCGAAAATCCGCGTTTATTGGCAGTGCAAGGTCTGATGTGATGATTGCGGAGAAACGGACTGCCGGCATTCATCATTTTTGCTAACAGGGCAGCCATTTCGGTTCAGGGACGACGGGGACGCTCGATCCTGTTCAGTTGGCCACCACAAAGGGGGCAAAATTTCCAATTCGAATTGGGGAACAGATGACTTGCATCTTTTTCGCATTGCATAATAAAGAGGGCTTCGAATTCGATCAGAACGGTTTTGTTGTTTTCCTGGTCGATTTGCAAGGAAAAATCGCCTCTTTGGGTCTGCCCGATGAAAAAGACATCTGAATTTTCCGGGCGCAGCAATCGGGAACGGATTTCGTTGCCCTCCCAATCCCGCAAATGAACCGCCACTTCGATATCACTCCATTGATAATAGCCTTCGCTGTCGATTTCTGCATACTGACCGCGCTCTTTAGGATCGATGTATCGTTTCCAGCGCGTCCGTTCACCCCTCAATCGCGCCTGAGCGATTTTCGTAAAAGAGATGATTTCACCGTTTTCCAATCTAAACTCGCTAACAACCGGATAATCGCCGGGAACATAGATCCCATAACCTGCGAATTTATAATTGAGTCGAAGATTTTTGACCGTAGCCGGTGCAGAAGACGAATCGGCATAGACTTTTGCTATTGTCGACAGCGATGAACTATCCTGAGCCAAACTCAGGTGAACTCCCACCAAAAAAAACAACAAACCCATTCTAAATAACATAATTGCCCTCCCTTTAAAATCGGAACAATGAGAGCATGAAACCGATCTCCCTACTAATAAATATAAGGCCAGAAAAAATAAATACAAAATAAAAAAAGCCTGTGCGGAATTTGGCACAGGCTTTTAATAAAAACGACCAACGATCAGGGAAAGATTCCTCGTTGTTTGATCGCTTGCGCCACGCGGCCGACGGCGATCAGCATGGCTGCATTGCGCATATCGATTCCATGACTTTCATGAACATCCCAAACGGCCTTAAAGCTGTTGACCATAACGCGTTTGAGATTGCTGTTGACTTCATCCTCATCCCAGAAAAAGGATTGGATGCTCTGCACCCATTCGAAATATGACACCACCACGCCACCGCTGTTGGCCAGGATATCCGGAACGACAATTTTCCCCTTTTGGGTCAACAGCCGTTCCGCCTCGGGGGTGGTTGGACCATTTGCACCTTCGACGATAAAGTCAGCTTTGATACGGTCGGCATTGGCGATGGTGATCTGCTTTTCTAGAGCGGCAGGCACCAAAACATCGACATCGAGTTCGAGCAATTCATCGTTGCTGATCTTGCTTACGCCGGGAGCGCTAAAGCCTTCCAGTAAATGATTGCGCGAAGTGGTGCAATAGACGATCATATCGGCGATTGGCAATCCAGCTTCGCAATAGTATGCTCCGCTGACGTCACTCACGGCGAGGACTCGGCATCCCTCTTTGGTCAAAAGATCGGCGCTGACCGAGCCGACATTGCCGAAACCCTGTACTGCAACCGTGGTCTTTTTCGGGTTGATTTTTTTGCGTTTCAAGAGTTCCAGGGTATTGAACATCACGCCGCGGCCGGTAGCCTCACGACGCCCCAGAGAACCGCCGAGATCGATCGATTTCCCGGTGACAATATCCAGGACCGTGCTTCCCTGAAACATGCTCACAGTGTCCATGATCCAACCCATCGTTTCCGCATTGGTATTGACATCCGGAGCCGGAATGTCGCTGTGCGGCCCGATGATGGGCATGATACCGACGGTGAATCGACGGGTCAGCCGTCGGATTTCGTTGGGCGTCAGTTGGGTTACATCGACCTGGACACCGCCTTTGGCACCGCCGTAGGGGATGTTGACGACCGCACATTTCCAGGTCATCCACATGGCGAGCGCACGAACTTCATCGATATCAACGTTCTGGTGGAAACGGATCCCACCCTTGCATGGACCGCGAGCACTGGAGTGCTGAACACGATGGCCGGTAAACACTTCAATTCGGCCATCATCCATCACTACCGGACAGGCTACTGTCAGCTCGCGTTCGGGATGGCTCAGCACCCGCAGTGTGCTGGCATCGAGATTCAGCCTTCGTGCAGCATCGTTGAGCTGCTCGAGCGCCATCTCGAAAACGCTGTTTTGGGACATGGCAGACTCCTGTGGTTAAATGGGCTGGTGCGTGGAGTACCCAGACCGGGGTTGCTGGAGCGCGTCGCAAGACCGATCCTATTGTTGACGTTTTTCGCCATGTACCTGTCTCGACAGACTCTTTCCCTGGACCAGGGTTCTGTTGAAACACATACGGCTATCGGTCACGTCGGCGATCCATTCTGATCCCGTTACTATAAAAAACTGTGCGATCATTGTCAAGCGGGATTTAGCGGCTGTTTTGCATAGTAATTTAAGTCGATCGGCTCTACCGGACAAATATTTCGTTACAGCCTGTATCGAACCTAAAAAATTCACGTCAGCATGTCAATCATCTCGAGTGTCGGATTTTTCGTGGAAATTGACCAACCGTCGGCGCTCTTTTTTGGTCGGTCGCCCCTTGAATTTTCTCTTGATCGGCTTGATGCTGGCATTGAAAAGCTTGACGAGCTCTCGTGTCTCCTCGCTCATTTCCCGTTCACACAGATCGTAAAGTTCGCGGGCTGTTTTTTTAGGAATGCTTTTCGGCGCCAGACCCAGCACGCGATAGTCGATAAAACGCCCATTGGGATAGCGGATGGTCACCGTATCGTTGATGCGGATATTTTTGGCCGCTTTGATGGTCTCGCCATTGACCTTGACCTGTCGCGCCTCACAGGCTTTGGTCGCCTGTGAGCGGGTTTTAAACAGGCAGACATGGTGCAGCCATCTATCGATACGCTGAGTGTCGAGGTTTGCAGCAGAGTCGGCATTCATTTTGTGCATAACTTTTTAGTAAACAACAGGATTCTTTTTCTTCCAGGCGTTCGATTGATTAAAATATTTCAATCTTGAGATAACGCTGCGGATTTTTTCGAATATCCTTTACCAGACTATCCAATTGCGTGGTCACCCGATAAAGCTCGTAATAGAGGGTCTCGTCGGTCAGCGCTTTTCCCAGACTTCCCTCCCCTGCCTTTAGGGTTTGGCTCAGCGTATTGAGATTGGCGATGGTAGTCGACAGGTCATTGTACAAATCGGGAGTGCTGATGAGGCGCCCGACCGATCCTTGACCAGCACGCAAAGTGTCTGCAAGCTCTCGAGTGGAAACCAGGAGCTCGGTCAGTTCATCATAGAGAGCAGGATCGGTGAACAGACGAGCGACCGTGCCCTGGCCCTGATCGACTTTAACACTCAGATTCTCCAGAATCAGCAGAATTCGATCGATATCATAGTACATGCGCGGGTCGTTTATCAACATACCAAGTGTACCGCGTCCCTCGTTGACTTTATTGATGATTTCGGTCAAGGTTTCACTGGTTTTGCGCAAGGTAGCAAAAACATCGACTCCTTCATCGATCAATTTTTCCATATCGACAGGATCCGAACTTGTCAGCAAATCGCCTTCCAGCAGCATGGGCTGTGCGATCGATCCCATGCTGATACCGACATACTTGTCGCCAAGTAAACCCATGGTGCCGATATAAGCTTCAGAATCGCGGCGTATGCGTGGTTGGACTTGTTGATCGATTTCCAGGATGACCAGAATTTTTTGATCTTCATAGGAAGGAGAAAAATCGACTTTGACCACCGAACCGACGCGTACACCGGCCAGGTGAACGGGAGCGCCGTTTTGCAATCCGTTGACGCGGGACATCATGCAGCGCAGCTTGTAGCGCGCACGCAACACACCCTTGTTTTGCCCGACATAAAGAATAGTAAACACGAGGACCGCGATGCCGACCAACAAAGTGATTCCCACTTTGATCTCGTGTCTGCGTTCTTGTTGTTCTCTGGTTTTCATTTTGGACCCGCCAAAAAGGTTCGTACAAATGGATTTTCGCTTTGTCCGACTTGCTCGGGAGTGCCGATTTCGACGATTCTGCCGTCCTCGATGATGGCGATGCGATCCGCCACGCTGAATCCGCTGTCCAGTTCATGGGTAACGACGATCGATGTGACACCCAGTTCCTTTTGCGTTTTTCGGATCAGGGCATTGATTGTTGTCGCTGTGATCGGATCCAGTCCGGTT
>JAFGJN010000214.1 GCA_016929055.1 Candidatus Zhuqueibacterota bacterium | reverse complement strand
GCGGTGCAGGCATAGGGCAGATACTTGAGCCACGTCCGTCCCACATCTGCAGTGGAAAAGTCAGGGCCGTGCTCCTCCGCGATCAACAATCCGAGAAGCGTGTAGATAATGTCGTCATCGACAGGGACCCCCTTCATTCCGCTTTTCGTGTACTCTAAGCGCCTGCTCATGCGGTAGCGTCTTTCCTGCGGATCCGGAACGCCGGACCAGTAATCGGTGGGCGGGAATGCATCTCCGTTGTCGTCAGCGAGCGCCTTCATCTTGTCGATCGGCCAGAATTCGACCGGAGCGCCAAGTGTGCAGCCGGCCATTCTCCCGAACAGCGCCCCTTCTAGTCTGTCGCGGTAAACCTGCTTGTCGAAGGTGTTCCCCATCCGTCGGGGACCCGGAGGTCGAAGAGCTTGTATTTGTTCAAGATCATTGGGCTCCTGTTTCGCGAGGTCTGGATCGATTGGGAGTCGCTCGAGTTCCTTCAGAGCGGAGCGCAATGCCTTTGCCGCTTTTTTCAGAGGCTCCGATACTCCTGTTGCGCCATACTCGGACTTGAGCTGAGCATAGAGAACAAGCTCCTCTGTGAGCTGATTGAAATCAGGGATTTTGGGGTATATCATCTTTTCCTTTCACCAAAGTGCGGCTTTGCGGTGGAGACAGGGCTGTGAAAACCGAATCGCAAATAGCAAACTGTCCCAGCGGCCATCCGTAACAATCGAAAGTTAAAAAATAACAGGATGTAAGGGGCAAGTTATTGGGCAAAGTACTTGACGAAGGGTTTCCCTTTTAAATCCGCGTCTTGTGTCCACACAATTGCTTCATACTTGGCCGCAGTTGCCAGAATTATGCTGTCAGCTATGGGTAACTTGAGATCCGAACTGTTTTTTGCAGCTTGAAGGGCAATATCTGAGGTCAACTCGATTACTTTACCTTGTTTCATCAGAGCAATTGCTTGAATCGCACTATCCTCATCTCTTTCTCGAAGCACAACCTTGAAAACTTCAGATAAACAGATTGTTGGTACAATCAAATCTTCCAATTCATCCAAAGGTTCACTGTACTTTTTGGCATTCGGACCATCAGCAAAATACTCAAGCCAACCAGATGAGTCGAGTAAATTCATACCCTGTCCTCATCTCGTTTAATGCAAGTGTTGATTCCTTTTAAAAATCCACGCATCGTCTTTATGTCACGTTCCGGGACGAGTTCAATACGATTGCCGTACATAATGACTTGCACTTTTTGTCCGGGAAACAGCTTCATCGCCTGCCGGATTTGTTGTGGAATGACAACCTGAAATTTGGGAGATATCGTTACTCTATGCATGCTACAGTTCCTCCTTCGATGAGATTATCGTATTACGATACGAATTTTGAAGGATTCATGCAATGACTTTTTGTCTTTTAACGATGAGCATAACCCGAGCAGCGGAGGCTGGGTTGGCCGATTGGGACACCCGTGACGACATAAACATTTTACTCAAGCCGCTTTTTTTTGCTTAAATCGGGCCTGTCAAACCGATGTTCGAAATATAACCATCGAGCCGGTCATATGCCCAATTCGGCCAGATGAGGGAATTCAGGCCGAACAAAATAAACCACTCAAACTCTTAATAATCAATAAACTTTTACTCGGCCGTATTTTGACACATTCTGGCACTGTTTTTGTGAACAATGTAGTTATAAACACTGTTTCGGCCGCCAGGTGGTTAAGAATCGGTGAAAATGCAAAAGTTACCAAAAAGTTATCAGAATTCTTAGAGCACTTGGAAAAACCGCAAAAAGAGATTCAAATGCAAATCGAGAGTGCGGTCACCGCTCGTGCCTGCACATCTGGTGCGAAACCGGGCCGCCAACATTCCGCTCTGGCAGGTACATTGCGCTGCTCAAGCGCAAAAAACGCAAGACTTTTAACGGAGTATCAAAATTTAGTGACATTTGTCGCTTTTTTTATATGCAACCGCTATTTTTGCGCTACACATCAATCCAGTTAATTGTTTAATTATTAATATCTTATAAATATTTTAATTCCGGCATAATACTTGCTATTTCCAATGTAATATGTCTGCCCTTTGAGAACAATAGATCTCTATCCCTAAACCGCCTTCAGTGGGGACAACTAAAAACAGCCTTTAGAATAACATCCCAGCAACTTAACTTCGGAGGGTATATGCGATATAGAAAGCTAAAATTGGCAATTTGGACCAGTCTTTTGATGGTGCCGGTTATGGGATTCGCACAGATGATCGTTAAAGACAGCCAGAATAATCCTGTGATGACAATGACAAAAGAAGGAAAATTGGGTATTCTTGCCACTGGACCAACCACACAGCTGCATATTTTTCGACCCCAAAATTTTGATTTAAGCAGCACGCAAATGGGCCAGGATAACATACAACTTGTTGGTGGAGGAGAACAAATATCGGGATTGTTTGGCCCTTCCATCGGTTTTGGTCAGGCCTATACCGACGCGGCAAACTCGAATCGGCGCCGTGCAGCCATTGCTGCTGTTCAAACCGGTGAAACGAATCAGATTGGATTGTCATTTTTCACCCATCCGACCAACGTGGAAACAGATAACCTGCAAGAGGCCGTGCGACTCAACCACCTCGGCTACCTTGGCATCGGCACGACAAATCCTCAAAGGGTACTGCATACCTTGGGTACCGTGAGAATGGAGGATCTCGATCCTTCGACCACCTTGACGAGCGTGCTCGTGCAAAATCCCCTGAATGCCGATCTGAACACACGCACGCTCCCTGCCAACTCTTGGGATGGCGACAATCAGGCGCTGGGCGTGTCTGCCGGCAGTGCAACCAGCTCGAACATCACTCTGACCGATGGCGGCCAGATCAGCCTGGTGGCAGGTGCCAATGTTACCCTTAGCGAAGATGTCACTCAAAAGACGATCACCATCGCTGCCAGTGGTGGTAGCGGCGGGCTGACCGGTTCGGGTGTGGCCACGCAGGTTGCCTTTTGGAGCGGAACGACCTCGCTTGCTTCAAATTCCAATCTGTATTGGGACAATACCAATAGCCGGCTGGGTGTCGGCACAGCGACACCGCAACAGCCCCTGCATACCGTCGGCAATGTCAGACTGGAAAACCTGCCGGCCTCGACCACTCTCACTTCGGTGATCGTACAAAACCCGACTTCAAAAGATCTCTATACCCGATCCCTGCCAACCAACTCCTGGGATGGCGACAATCAGACTCTGGGCGTCGCGTCACAATCGGCTACTGCCAAAAATATCACGCTTACCGATGGTGAGCAGGTCACATTGATCGCGGGGACAAACATCTCGCTGGCCGAAAATGTCACCAATAAATCCATTACCATCAACGCAGCCAGCAGCGGCGTCACGGGTTCTGGTGTCGCCACCCGAGTCGCATTCTGGACCGGAACAACCGCGTTGGGATCAAATTCAAACTTGTACTGGAATAATTCCAACAGTCGTCTCGGTATTGGCACAGCATCTCCGGCACGAACCCTCGATGTGGAGACGGCTGAAGCCAACTGGGCCGCTTTTTTTCAAAACACCAACGGCAGCCCTTCCAATGCTCCCAAAGTAGCCTTGGCCCACTCGGACGGCAGAGGAGCTTTAATCGATGCCGGTAGCAATGCCACGGCTACTGATCGGGTATTTCATGTGGTAGGCGGCAATCCTGCCCAGAACTACCTGGAAATCCGGGGGGATGGAACGGTCATGATCAATACTCCCAGCCCAACAACCGGCTATATTCTCGATGTCAACGGCAGCACCTATATCCGCAATAACGCACGGGTTGATGGTCATATCTCGGTCAACTCTGCAAATATCAATTCCAGACTTTATGTCAATGGCCACGAAACCACAACTTTGCCATTTGGCGACGCTCCCCCGGGAACGAATACCAGCTCGATCCATGCATTTTCTAACATCACAACCGCTACGCCCTCCCATTGGGCTATTCAGGGATCATCAAAATCCCTGCAAACCTTTACCCCGTCTGGTGAAGTGGCCCGCATCGCGGTTCATGGCGCCCTGCTCGACTACAGCAGCACCAAATGGGCCGCTGCCGGGGGCCTGGGCTATTCATGGGATAAGAATGATGGATTTTGTGGAGTAGCAGGGTCGATCAACAGCGGAGTCTCTTTTCCAAACGGTGCCACAGTCATTGCAGGTGGTGCGTTTGATAATCCCAATATAGGCACAAATCAATTCGGTCTCCACGTTGAAAGCGACAAAAGTTATATCGGTGGCAAACTGGGGGTAGGTTACAGTAACAAAAATCCGACCGAAGTCCTCGATGTCCTTGGCAATGCCAAGGTGAGCGGAACCCTTAGCGTGGGCAGTACCGCCACAATCAACGACCTTACTTTAACCAACTTGCCTGTAGAATCAGGAACCAGATATGATGTTCGTATAAGTTCTACTGGAGTCATGATGAGAGGTCCACAGGTCGTCTCTTCAGCGCGCTATAAAACAGACATCGAACCTTTGCAAGACGATTTTTCAAAAATTCTGGCCGTAGAACCCAAGTCCTACCGCTACAAGGAAGACAATGTACAGGACATCGGTTTGATCGCCGAAGAACTCGATCAGCTCGGATTGCAAAACCTGGTTCAGTATGATGAACAGGGCCGGCCCGATGCCGTCAAATACGACCGCGTTTCCCTCTATCTGCTGCAAGTGATCAAACAGATGCAAGCGCGAATCAACAAACTGGAATTACAGTAACCGGTATCATGCTCTTTAAACAATTTGACGTGTTTGTCTGAATATCATATGAGCGGGATCCCTCACGGATCTCGCTCATTTTTTTAATCTATCTGTAAGGACATTAGCGCCCGGTCGAACGATCGAACACTCGTGATGGATGGAGCACACCGCTCCAGACCCCCTGTATCCATCAACCACAGCGGCATGGCCTTTACGTGCGTCCTCCTGTTCGCTTTCCCTCTTTCCACTCATCTTTCTCTTTCAGTTTCTTCAAGAACACGAACCACCCTCGATCACTCGAACGGTCATCGCATGAATCAGGTTTACAATTTCAGCGTTTGTCGCAAGTTCCGATTTTTTTAAAAAGAATCAAGCCAAAAAATCTATTTGAGACAGGTCAGACTTATTCTTTTAAGCAAGAGGAGTCAAGATAATAATAATAATCCTGTTTGTTCGAAATATAACCATCGATTCGGTCATATGCCCAATTCGGACAGATGAGGGAATTCATTCCGCGGGAAAAACTCGTTCAAACCATTAATAATCAATATCCTTTTACCCGATCACTTTTCAGTTCATTCTGGCACTGTTTTTGTAAATAATTAATTTATAAACACCGCCAGCGGTCTCTAGCGTCGGGATATCACTGAAACTCCGTTTTCGCGGTCAAGTCGAACAAATTTGGTGAGAAAGCATGAATTACCAAGAGGTCGTCAGAATTCTTGCGGAAAGGTTGGAAAAACCGCAAAAAGAGATCCAGATGCAAATCGAGAGTGCGGTCAACGCAGTGACTGCACATCTGGTGCGAAACCGGGCTGTCAACATTCCCCAGGTGGGGACGTTTGCGGTGCGCAAACGCAAGAAACGCAAGACCTTTAACGGTTTGCTCAGCAAATATCTCATCCTTCCACCCAAAATTGTGCCTGTCTATCGCCCCAGCCGCGTATTGAAGGAAAAAGTCAAGGAGCGGAGAATCGGATGAGCGAAAAAATACGGATCCAGGCCATCGTCAAAGCCGTGGCGCGCGAAACCGGTGCTGATATTCGGGACGTGGCCCGATTGCTCAAGGAATTCATCGCGGTCATCGAAGAGGGCCTGCAGCGCGACGGCCAGGTGCGCATCAAGGGACTGGGCCTTTTTCGCCTGCGCTGGGTGGACGAACGGATCGGGCACAATCCCCAGACCGGCGAAGAATTGACGATTCCGGGGCACAACCGGGTGCTATTTCGAGCTGAAAAATCCCTGCGCGACCGGGTCAATCGGCCCTATGCCCATCTCCAGACCGTTATTCTCGACGATCCGCCTCCACATCGCCAGACCGAAGAAACAGAACAACCGGTTTCCGAGCCCCTTGCCGCGCCGATGGAACCCGACGCGATGGTCGAGCCGCAAAACAGACGATCCATTTCGAGGTCAGAGACGCAAAAACGCTCCTATCTGCCCTGGCTTGCCGCCGCAGCTGCTGCCCTGATTTTGTTGCTTTTGCTCTGTCGTTTGCCACAACAGAAGCAGGAACAGCCAGCGCCGAATCCGCAACCCGAGACAATGGTCGCCCGGGCGGTGGAAATCCCCCTCGCGTCGGCCCAAACCGAAGGGGTAGCGACGACATTCGCACTCGACCGCGAGGATAAAATAGAGCAAAGCGATCATTCGGTGGCGCCAGGCGATAATCTGTGGAAAATCGCTGCCATCACCTATGGCAATCCCTATTGTTGGCCCGTGATTTTTGCTGCCAACCGCCCGCCGCTCGAGGATCCGGACAGGCTGGCGGTCGGCATCACCCTGCAGATGCCCACACTCGAGGGCGACGGCAACGAGCTGAGCAAAACCGACTCGATGCTGGTATCCGCCGGTTATCTGAGCGTCTTTGAGGCTTATCGGCACAAGGGAAAAACCAGCGCCGATTACCGAACAGCCGCCGGCCGTTACACCGGCCAGCCGAATTCTCATTGACTCCTCCGGGTTGATAGATCCGGGGACAGATTGCCAAACCCGTGACTCGCAGCACAAGGATCGAATCAGCATCTCTTTCCTTTCAGCCAAGCACCTGCACCGCACAGGATAGCGGATCGAAAAAGCAAGTATTACAAACGATGGCTGTTCTCCATCCCATGCTTTTTCGGCGACCCCGGTTTATTCGGTCAGGAGGTAGAAGGTAATCCTTTTCAAGCTCGATTCGTGACCCCAAACTCGCGCGACTGACAACCGACAGGAGGATATGCTGATGAAACTCGTTAGACCCTTTCTCTTGCTTCTCATGTTCAGCGCTTTTGCTCTTGCCCAAACCCCCTATTACGTCAACGGCGCAAGCGGCGACAACAACTGGAGCGGGCTGGCCCCGGTCTGGGATGGTGTCGACGGTCCCAAGGCGACTATCCAGGCAGGTATCGATGCGGCATCGCCGGGCGACATTGTCAATATAGCGGCCGGCACCTATACAGAATCGATGGCTGTCAACAAATGGATCGTCCTGCAGGGCGCCGGAAACGGAAGCGATCCGACGAGCAACACCGTCATTCACGCCGGCGCGGCCTTTAATAACATCACCCTCAGCGCCGGTGGCTCTTCAGTCGATCAGCGCCTGATTATAAAAAACCTCTACCTCTATAATGCCGGTGGATCCCATAACGGTTTCGGTATCAGTGGAGCCGGTCCCTACAATCATATCACCCTGGAAAACGTCTCGGCACAAAATTATCAACACGGCGCCCAGTTGACCGGTCCAGTCACCCTCAGCGACCTCGTCGTGCAGGACTGTACCTTTTCCAACAACTCGCAGCAGGGCTTTGCGATCCGAACCAATGCAGCGATAGACGGCCTTCAATTCAACAATTGCACAATGATCAACAATCGCGAAGCCTGCCTCTATCTCTATCCCAGCCCCGCGACCCTCAGCAACCTCGAGGTCAACGGCGGCCTGTACGAACAAGCACAACTATTTGGCAATATCGCCTTGCTGGGTCCGATTGCCACAGCTTCCTTTACCGGTGTTCGATCGGGAAACTCGACCAGCAATGCGGTGCTCTTTTACACCTACGGTCCGATAACAGATGTAACCTTTACCGACTGCGAGTTTTACGACGCCAGTTCCGGCGTCAATTTTTACAATACCGGCAGCGGATCGATCACCAACGCCTCGGTTCTGGGCGGTACAATCGACAACTGCTCCGGCGGCATTCCGATCCGCAACGCGACCAACAACGTCCTGATCGACGGCGTCCAGATCACCAACAGCTCCACCTATGGCATTCGTATCGCCGGCGGCAACACACTGATCCAAAACTCCCGCATCGAAAACAACGCCACCGGCATCCGTGTGACCGATACGCCTGTTCTTCCGATTGCCGCGAACAACAATATCATCATGAACAACACTCTGGCAGTGGACAATCAGACATCGGTGCTGTTGGATGCAGAGGAAAACTTTTGGGGGGCGTGCAACGGTCCCGAGGATGCCATCGGTGTCACCGAGGTGGCTTTTGGCGACGCGGATCCAGGGCCGGCGGCTTTGCTGAATCAGGAACCAGCCGGCTTGCTGGACAACTCGGTCAACGAAAACGTCGATTATTTCCCCTGGCTCTGTACGCCTCCTCAACCGCCGGGTGGTCCGGTTGAACCGCTCTTTTTCGCCACGCCGACAGCGGGATACCCGGGAATGGTCGTGACGTTTCAAAACCATT
>JAFGJN010000213.1 GCA_016929055.1 Candidatus Zhuqueibacterota bacterium | reverse complement strand
TGCTCTGGCTGTATCCATAATAGCCGGAATAGGTCAGCGTATCCAGGGCTGCCGGTCGATAATCGCGCTGAACAGATTCGCTGCTCAGCGCCGCTACAAAAGCTTCCTTCCAGGGAGAAAAGTTGGATCCAATTTTTTCCCGAACGAAGGCGATCTGTTCAGCGGTGATCAGAATTCCGGGATGGACAAAGGCGGATGGAGCAAAAGCCGGCGGGGCCGAATAGCGGTGTGTCAATCCGTCGATCATGAAACGCGGTTTGAGATTGTCATAGTCCTCCACGCTGGCAAAAGAGACATCACTCCCCTGCTCATCCGCTTTGAAACACAAGCAGATAAAATAATCGGTTGTGGCTGTTTTTTGCACCACCTGTTCGGTCAAATCGATTTCATAGAGGGTATAGGGTTGATCGACTTTGAATATGACGAGAGGTTCGGCAGCGATATCCGGTCGCTGATTCCAGGTGAGTTGCGACTCGTCCCAGTCGCAGTGCAAAACCGGATAAACTGCAACCGATCCGGGCGCGACGACCTCTTTGGACTGAACTTTCAAAACCGCGCGATCGATACGGGAAAAGCCGGGAATAAAGAATTTCAGATAGGACAGAGAGCGCCCATGAGCCACGGTCAGGGTTTTGTCCTGGCCGAAATGGGTCATCGAGTCGGCGCCGGCTTTGACCGGTGCATCGTCATTGGGTTCGACGCCAATGGAGACCTGTGAAGGTTCCCACATATTGCGTCTTTGGTTTTGGGCACAAAAGAGAGCCATCAGTGCAGCCAACAGAAGGGCCGTCTGAATTGTTTTCATCATTTGCATAGCCTCCATCAAGTGACCACCACCCCGGGGTGCTGGTTTCATGCAAACAGAACCAAACTCATGGCCATGATCATCATTCCGGCGATCAATCCGGCTATAGCGATGTGGTGCTCACCGTATTCTTCTGCTGTCGGCAACAATTCATCGAGGGAAATATAGACCATGATGCCGGCAACGGAAGCAAAGACCAGGCCAAATGTGGCATCGGTGATGAAATGCTGCAAAACAAAAAAACCGACCACAGCACCGACCGGTTCGGCAAATCCGGAAAGAAAAGAATAGAGAAACGCCCGTTTTTTGCTTCCGGTCGCATAGTAGATGGGTACGGAAACGGCAATGCCTTCGGGAATATTGTGGATCGCCACAGCAACGGCAATGCTGATACCCATAGCCGGATCCTGCAGGGCGCCGATAAACGTCGCCAATCCCTCGGGAAAGTTGTGAATGGCGATGGCCAGCGCCGAAAACACACCCATGCGCATCAATCTATTTTTCTTGTCGTTATCGATCGCGTCGGGGTCGATATTTTTCAATTCGTGCGGATTTTCAAAGGAAGGAACGATTTTATCGATAAGGGCGATCACACCCATACCGACAAAAAAAGCGATCACCGTTGCCCAATATCCCGGTTTTGCGCCATAGACGACAACCAACGAGTCTTTGGCTTTGACAAAGATCTCGACCAGCGACACATAAATCATCACGCCGGCGGAAAAGCCCAGAGAACCGGCGAGGAATTTGGGGTTAAAGCTTTTTGAGAAAAACGCCATGACGCTGCCGATACCGGTAGAGAGTCCGGCGAAAACGGTCAAACCAAAAGCAAATATAAAGTTATCCCATTCCATTTCAATCGACTCCTTTGATCAGGCGGAATGCTTGTCGTCCACATCTGCTATCGTGCGATCGAGTTGCTGCTGAAATCGACCCGATGCAAAACGAACAGCAGAAAGAGCTATTCGCTCAGAATTTTTTCATGCACAGCTCTTATTTGTAACGATCGATCAGTAACTGAAACGAAATGAAAAGCCCCCGCCCAAAATCAAATCCGCGCCGTTTGCATTCAACCCTTTGCCCAGATAAAAATCAGCCTGAACGACGGGTGTGATCAGACAGGTGAATCCGTTCCCGCAGCCATCCGGAGAAACCCAAACGCAGCTCAAAATTGCATCCCATACCGATTCGCGCGAGAACGGCGGGATAGGAAAAAGAAGAAATCGAACCAAAATCGCTAAATTCGACGCCGCTCTCTAATTGGATCATTCGTGAAGGAACCACGCCGGTTGCGCCGCGTTTCTTTGGCCAATCCCATCGCGGGCAGCATAAACGGGGCGGTGAACAAAAAAAAGAGAGCC
This sequence comes from Candidatus Zhuqueibacterota bacterium, assembly GCA_016929055.1. Lineage (GTDB taxonomy): Bacteria > Zhuqueibacterota > Zhuqueibacteria > Residuimicrobiales > Oceaniaggregativiventaceae > Sulfursilanivivens. The sequence continues at coordinate 1,408 of JAFGJN010000213.1, read as the reverse complement.
TCGAACAACACCGGGCTGTTCTCGGCGGGACGTCCCCTGAAGCGGCTCAGAACGGCGTCCCAGGTGTTGCCCAGCAGATTGCCAAAGTTTATCATGCGGATGAACAAGAGGATGCGTCGAGCGCTTTTCTTGCCGTAAAAGTTGAACAGTCGCGACGTCATTTTCGGATCGGGATTCCGATTCGTTTCCGCATAGTGCTGGGCATAGAGCAGGCCCGGCAGTTCAAAGTCGGTCGCATCGGCGTGAAACTGCAACTCGAGCATATTCTTAATTTCCTGATCACTGATGCCGCATGCTGCCGCCTGTTTGGCATGAAACCAGGTGCAATAGGTGCAGCCGTTGACCGCTGTTGTCACCATCATAATCTTTTCGATAAAGGCGCGGCTGATTTCTTGTTGGCGCAGAGCAGCGATCATCGCGGGAACATGGGCGAGCAGAAAGCCGAGATCGCGCAAAAAGGTTTCGGGGGTGAAAATTCTCTTGGCGAAAAAGCGATTCATGCGTTGATCCGGTCAGAGTTCAGGTCGGGTTCCGAGGCGCCGAGCGAACGGGATGAACAGTGAGCGCGTTCACTCGTTGGAAATCAGCAGTCTTTGAGGAATCAATATACACAACTTGAGGGAAAATGGGAAATTTTTTTTTGACAAATTCGCAGCTCTACAAAAACGAGCGGAACATGTTGGTGATGATTATAGGTTTTTTAACTCTCGCATTTTCGCACTTGGCACTTGCAACTTTCTCCATTTCGCCTTCGGCTCTGCCTTGCGCGCGGGGTTTGCAAGACTCGTGCTGATCGCGCTGCATCAAGAGTCAGCGTGACCTACCCTTCCGCAAGCGCAAGCCAGGAGCCTCCAGCGGCTGCGCATTTTCTTCAGGCCCGACCGCCGCTTGCCGGGGAAATTATGCCGATTGGCTTATGAAACGATACGGGATGCATTTCGCCAGGCTTGCGAAGCGAGAGAGGGGGAACCCGGTTATGGAGGCGCCATACAGACCTTCGGCGATTTGATCGGTTGGCATAGAGATGTACATACGATCGTGAGCGAAGGTGCGTTTATAGAGAAGCGACACATAAGCTGGGCGGCATTGACCAGGAAGGTGTATGAGGTAGACGCGCTGAGATGCCCTGATTGTGGTGGAGAGATGAAGATCATCAGCTTTATCGATAAATGTCAGGCGGATATAGTTGAAAAGATTCTGCGTCACTGTGGATTGGGTAAAGAGGCGACTTGCCTGCCGGCGCCGGTAGTAAACAGAGGCGCTTGACAGAGGATGAATTTCCTCGATTTTTTTGACCTCAGCAAAATTTAATTTCCTATCAGTTCAGAGGCAACATTAATATCCACCATATTCGGCAACTGCATCATATATCGCCACGATATTTTCTGGCGGAACATCTGCCAGAATA
>JAFGJN010000023.1 GCA_016929055.1 Candidatus Zhuqueibacterota bacterium | reverse complement strand
TACTGGATGCTGCCCCTTTTGGGTTTGCTCGGCTACGACGCCCAGGTCGCCCGTGCAGAACAGGTCAACGGCAAGAGCTATGCCATCAGCCATCGCGCGAACAATCTCGATGGCTTTCCTCTTCATATCATGGGCTGCAACGACAAGTTGGGCGAGCGCCGGCAGGACGGCGGGCCGCGCCTGTCGCCGCATGCGCTGGTGCAAGAGTATCTCAACATCACCGAGCATCTCTACGCTCTGGTGACCAATGGCCTGCAGCTGCGGTTGCTGCGCGACAGCAGCCGACTGGTCAAACTCTCCTACCTCGAGTTCAACCTCGAGGCGATGATGGAGGAACAACAGTTCTCCGATTTCGCCCTGCTGGTGCGGTTGCTGCACGCCAGCCGCATGCCCAAACAGCAGGATGCCGGCGCCGAAAGTCTGATTGAATCCTATCACCAGGATGCGCTCGATTCCGGTGCCCGCATTCGCGACAACCTCAGCGATGCGGTGAAAAAATCGATTCTGGCCCTGGGAGACGGCTTTTTGCAAAATCCCGCCAACCGCGAATTGCTGCAGATGATAGACGATCAGAGGCTCAGCTCGCGCGATTATTTTCAACTCTTGCTGCGGCTCATCTATCGCCTGCTGTTTCTGATGGTCATCGAAGAACGTGACCTCGTCTTTGCCCGATCGTGCGTCGAAGGATATCGCTCGATTTATCGTCTTTACTACAGCCTCAGCCGGCTGCGCGCCCAGAGCTTGCGACCGGCACACGACGACCAGCCCTTTACCAACCTGTGGATTTCGCTCAAACAGACCTTTCAGCTGTTTGAAAAAAGCCGGTTCGGCGGCAAAATCGGCATTCAGCCGCTGGACGGCGAGCTGTTCGGTCAGGATCGGCTGGAGGTGCTGGGCCGCTGCCACCTGGACAACCGTGTTTTGCTCGATTGCCTGCGCAATCTCAGCGCTTTTCGCGACAGCCGCACCCAACAGCTGGTCCGGGTCAACTATGCTTCTCTCAACGTCGAAGAGTTCGGCTCGGTCTATGAAGGTCTGCTCGAGTTCGAACCAGCGGTGATAAAAGCGAACGGCCACTGGCGCTTCGACTTGGTTCGGGGAACCGAACGCTCGGCGAGCGGCACCCATTACACACCCGACGAGCTGGTGGTGCCGCTGATCCGCCATTCTCTCGACCACCTCATACGCGAACGTCTGGCAAATGCGCAAAGCGATGCCGCAGCGCAAAACCAGAGTCAGTCCAGCAGAACCAAACCCGTGCACCGACAGGCGCAGGAAGAGGCGCTGCTGTCGCTGCGCGTCTGCGATATCGCCTGCGGCAGCGGCCATATTTTGCTCAATGCAGCGCGGCGTATTGCGCAATCCCTGGCCGTGGTGCGATCGGGCGAAGAGCAGCCGTCCCCTGAGGTGTTGCGGCCGGCTATGCGCGACGTCATCACCCATTGCATCTATGGCGTGGACAAGAATCCGCTGGCGGTGGAATTGTGCAAGGTCTCCCTGTGGCTGGAGGCGCACAATCCGGGTGAGCCGCTCAGTTTTCTCGATCACCACATCAAATGCGGTGACGCTGTGGTGGGCCGCGTGCATCTCGAAGACCTGAACGAGGGCATCAGCGACGAGATGTTCCAGGCGCTGAACGGGGACGACAAGGCAGTGTGCCGCGACCTGCGCAAACAGAACAAAGCCGAACGAGAAGGGCATAAAAATTGGGAAAAATGGTATCGCAACGTCCGGAACACGGTGCAAACCCTCACTCAGGCGTTTGCGGATCTGGACGCCATGCCGGACCACACCCCGGAACAGATCGAGGACAAACGCCGAACCTACGAAACGCTGATCCGCGGTCCGCGTTTCCTGCAGCTGCAAACCCTGGCCAATCTGCAGACCGCCCCCTATTTCATGCGCAAAACAAATCCAAAAGATTTCGTCACCGACCAGAGGTTCAGCGAATATTTACAGGCACGGGCGATTCAGGGATCCAGAGCCGCGGCCCTGGCTGACGCGACGGCGGTGCAGCGGCATATCTTTCACTGGTTTTTGCATTTCCCCGAGGTCATGGCCGGTGGTGGATTCGACTGCATTCTCGGCAACCCGCCGTTTCTGGGCGGACAGAAAATCAGCGGCTTTCTGGGCAAGGATTATCTCGAATTTTTAAAGAGCCACTATCCGCCGGCGCGCAGCTGCGACATTGTCGCCTTCTTTTTTCGCCGGGCGTTTGATTTGCTCAAGAAAAACGGATTTCTGTCCCTGTTGGCCACCAACACGATCGCCCAGGGCGGGGCGCGCGAAAGTGGACTGGATGTGATCATCGATCAGGGTGGGACAATCAACCACGCCGTCCGCTCGATGCGCTGGCCGGGTGCAGCAGCGGTAGAGGTGGCGTTGGTCACGGTATTTAAGGGGCACTGGAGCAGCGAGTTTGTATTGAATGGAAAAAAAGTCGAGCGCATCACCTCTTATCTGGATGACAGCGAGGCGCTCGGCGATCCCTATCCTTTGCAGCACAATGCGGGAAAAAGCTTTCAAGGATCGATCGTGCTGGGCAAAGGCTTTGTTCTGACTCCCGAAGAGGCCCAACGCCTGATCGAAAAGGATGCGAAAAACGCCGAGGTGCTTTTTCCCTACCTCAATGGTGAGGATCTCAACAGCCGTCCGGACCAGAGCCCGAGCCGCTGGGTGATCAATTTTCAGGATTGGCCGTTGAGCCCGGAATGGGATGAACAACAGAAAAAGCCCAAAGGGGTGCCTTATGCGACGGATTATCCGGATTGCCTCGAAATTATAGAAAAATTGGTGAAACCAGAACGACAAAAATTGAGCCGAAAAATTCGAAGAGAACAATGGTGGAAATTTGCTGAGCAAGCAAAAGCTCTCTACCGCACCATCGCGCCGTTGGAGAGGGTGTTGGTGGTGGCGAGGATCAGCAAAACTGTGGCATTCACATTTGTAACAAAAGATATTGTTTACGCGGATGCTCTGGTTGTTCACAGTCTGGAAGATTATGCAAGTTTTTCCATTCTTCAGTCTTCTTTCAATTATAACTGGGCATGGAATTACTGTACAACCATGAAGACAGATCTGAATTATACGCCAACTGCGACTTTTGAAAAATTTCCATTCCCACAAAAAATCAATGTGTCTTTACAGAGCAAACTTGATGATATCGGTTATAAGTATCATGAGCATCGTAAGCAAGTTATGACTATTTCTCAATTGGGCCTAACCAAAATATATGCTCAATTTCATAATTCACAATTGCCTACAAATTCAGGAGAAATAGACCGACTGGGAGATAATATCGAGGATATCCAAAAGCGCTACAGCAAAGAAACATACAATCTCTGGAAGCACCTGCAGCAGACCGCCGGCACCTGCTCCTTTGCCGAAGCGGTGAAGGGCATCGTCGAACTCCGTCGGCTGCACAAAGAGATGGACGAGGCGGTGCTCGCGGCCTACGGCTGGGACCAGGACAGTCCCGACGGCCCGGCCATCGAGCTGCAACACGATTTTTACGAGGTCGATTACCTGCCGGAAACCGACAATGTGCGCTACACCATCTCCCCGCAAGCGCGCAAAGAGGTGCTCAAACGGTTGTTGCTGCTGAATCATCGGATTCATGCGGAGGAGGTGGAGGGGGAGAAGAAAAAAGAAAAAGAGGCTAAAGCAGTCAATCAGCAGCACAAGTTAAATTTTGAATAAGCAAAATTCCCGGATTTGCGCAATGTAGCCAAGTTGCGAATGGGAGAGTTTTTGCACTAGCGCGAGCCCGATCGATGGCAGAGTTTAGCGATGCAATTGTTTTTGTCGATGAAAGTGGCGATCACGGTTTGGAGCGAATCGACCCTGATTACCCGCTATTCGTTTTGTCTTTTTGCATCTTTAATAAAGTCGATTATTACAGCAGTTTTGTCCCGGCAGTAAAGAAACTGAAATTCGACTATTTCGGTCATGATCAAGTCATTTTGCGGGAGCATTCGATCAGAAAACGACAGGATGCTTTTGAGCGGATGAATAAGGAGCAGAGAGAGTCATTTTTAAATGAACTCAGCCATGTTATTGAAGCAACCTCATTTGTCTTGATTGCTATAGTTGTAAAAAAGTCAGTTTTTCATCAAAGGTATTCACAACCCAGTCATGTTTACCACCTGGCGATGGAATATGGTCTGGAAAGGCTCTATAGACTGATCAGAAACAAATGCCAGGATCAAAAATTGACGCATGTTATTTTTGAAGCCCGTGGCAAGAGTGAAGATCAGAGATTGGAACTCGAGTTCCGCAGAAAGTGCGGTGGAGACAATTATTTCAAAAAGATCCTGCCATTTGAAATTATGATAGTCGATAAAAAAGCAAATTCCGAGGGGTTACAGATCGCGGATATGACGGCTCGTCCGGTTGGATTGTTCGTGTTGCGACCGGGGCAACCAAATCGGGCTTTTGATATTTTGAAGGGTAAATTTTATCGTGACAAGTTGGGAAACATCAGCGGATTTGGGATAAAAGTTTTTCCATAAAAACAAAGGGTTTCCAGAAAGTCCTAGAAACCCTTTGCCGACCGGGAAGTCCCAATCCATTTTATAAATAGTCAAATTTTATGAAATTGTCAAGGTGAATTTTATTTCTTACAAATCTGAGCTGAAAAGTTTTTTTATTATATATGATACAAATGCTACTTTTTGTGATTTAATAGAAGAACGCGAGTAGATATTTGACTATTAAATGAGATTTTAATGGCACGAATTATGAATGATTATTGGACACCTGAACGCAGAAATCTTATTGAATGGCTTTTAAATGAAGCACCTACATTGGGAAGGATATACGAGGGTTGTTTAAGAATATTATTTTCTGAAAATAATATTCCGGGATGGACCCGGTTTGTTGCGCATGGTGTTCGAGAAATTCGCAATCAATTGCCCTTTCAGGTGGCTGGAGTTACTAAAGGAACGAGGGTTGACCATTCGGAAAGGATAAAAGAGATATCTAAATTATGGCGAGATGGATCATTACCTGTTGATGGATCAAGACCTGTCAAGGCTCACGATATTCCCCAGTCCAGGCTCATTTATATTCCCCACCTGTTCTGGGATTTAGCGTTTTAAATTATGAGCCCCAT
>JAFGJN010000212.1 GCA_016929055.1 Candidatus Zhuqueibacterota bacterium | reverse complement strand
ATCAGGTTTGCAATTCCAGCGTTTGTTGCAAGCTCCTATTTATTTGAAGATAAGTCATGCCAATATAATCTTTTTTGGACAGTAGTGATTATAATCAATTCATTAGTTTGGTCGAAAAACAGAATCGACCTGAATCAAATGTTACGAAAGCATCGTTGTTTATTAGTAAGTTAAATTGGTTGGTGTCCGGTAACCGGACACCCGTGATGTACAAGATGGAAAAAAATAATCGCCATCCGGCGATCCGAGCACAGTTTTGATAGCCGGAAACGATGCCTAATCGATAAGGAGATACGAATGAGCCAAGGCAATCAGCAACAGATCAACATTCAGCTGGGAGAAAAGGAAGCGGAAGGAATTTATTCCAACCTGGCGCTGATCACCCACTCGGGCGCTGAATTTGTCTTTGATTTCACCCGGGTATTGCCCGGCGTGCCGAAAACCCGTGTTTATGCACGCATTATCATGACACCGCAGCACGCTAAATCTCTGCTCAAAGCGTTGGAAGACAATATCGGCAAGTATGAAAACCAATTCGGCGAGATAAAAATAACTTCGGATCAGGTCAGGCCGGAAAAATCAATCGGTTTTCACCCGGAACCATCGTCGACCAAAGAATAGCCTGGTCAAATGATATTAACCGGGCTCTATCCATCCGTCGAAACCGAAATCGGATTATTCATGATGCGTCTCGGACTTTTTTTTGCCATTTTACTGCTGTTGTCGTCATTCGACCCCGGCCTTGCAGAAGAAAAATATTTTAGCCGCGGATCGATCGGCTTACAATATGGTTTGTATAAACCCTCTTCTCTCGATTCCGATCCGGCTGATCTGCTGAAGCGCATCGAGGGAGCGAGCGATGCGCTCGGATTTTTCATCGTTTCCCCATCCTGGAACGGTATCGCCTTGCGACTGCAGGCTTTTCAATGGCGGTATGATGATCCGCCTCATTCGGTGTTTGGCGAAAAAATCACCATTCGGCATCTGGCTGCGGAGATCAAGCAGCAGATCCTTTCCACCACCACCATCAGTCCATATGTAACCTTTGGTCTGGCCTGGATCGGCGGCTGCCATGAGCAGGACGATAGTGATTCGTGCACCAACCAAAGCCGGACGAACGGTCTCGATGTCGGGGCCGGCATCGATCTCCAGGTTGTTTCACACCTGTCTTTGGCGCTGGAGTATCAATACCTCTATGTCAAGTTCGATCGTTTGGTCGGTCCCACCGACGATTATAGCGGTTCGTTTGTCACCCTCAGACTGGCCTACCTGTTCTGAAATCAGGATCCCCCGGCCTCCCAAAAGTGTATGCTGCTGAAGCGGATTGTTTCGCGCTGAAACAACCCATTGGTTCTATCCGGCAATTCGAATAAACACACCCTGTCTCGGCCCGCCCCTAAATCTATAATAATCAAAATCATTTTTCCTGACGCCACCGCCGGATTTGCTGTGCCGGCGAGGTATGCTTTTTGCATATTGGATGCGGATTAATAGGTGAACCCCAAATAAAAGAGATTCCAGCGGGAGGCATGCAATTGGTCAATCGACTTTATCGTACAGTGGGGATTCTATTTGCACTTTGCCTGATGACTCAATCGTCGGCACTGGGGCAGAAATGGCGGATCATGCCGGTAGGCGACTCGATCACCGAAGGCGTCGGCGACACACCGGAGATCGGGTATCGCGACAATCTGGTCCAGTACTTGCAGAATCGTGGAATCAGCTTTACTTTTGTCGGGCCGGATGGTTCGGCGCCCAACTCCGGATTCTTTAGGCGTGCTATGCATATCGAGGATTTTCTGGACGGCGGTCGCAAAGTTCTGTCGCCCGAAATCATGAACCAGTATCAACCCAACCTCATCATCCTGCATATCGGCACCAACAACGAAGACTTTCCGGCCGGCCCCTATTCGTCTGACGGAGGAACCAGTTTCAATGAAACGGCTGGCGGATTGCTGGGCCAGCTGGTGAAATATCTGTGCGAATACGCCAACGGCCCACGTGGCACCTTTTTGCAGCGCATCATCATCAGCAAAATTCCGCCCCGATTGGATTCCCCAGGATTTACCATGGACTATAATGCGGAAATCGACCGCATGTTTTTCGACAGTCCGCCCGGATTTATCACCAGTCGAATCACGATAGCTAATTCGGTGATCACAACATCCGATATACGCACAGACGGCATCCATCCCGGCCCGGATGGCTATTCCCGTATGGCGAACGAGTTCGGTCGGCTGATCGTGCAATTGGACAGCAGGGATACCAGTGATCCGGGCATTGTGCAGTGGCTCTCCCTTGCTCCGCTCGACGACCAGAGCGTGGGATTGCGCTGGCAGGCTGCGGGCGACGATGGCAACAGCGGACAGTCGAACCTGAGCGAGCTGCGCTATGCGGCGTTTGATTTTTTTGCCGATGGATCCAATTTCTCCAGTGGTAAACTTGTTTCCCAGGGCAAACCCGCCACCGCAGGCCAGTCTGAAACCGATATCGTTTCCGGGCTCCTGCCCGGTCTTACCTATTATTTCGGTATTCGCGCCTGGGATGAATGGAACAATCGGGGACCGCTGAGCGTCGGTTTTGTGCAAATGCCACAAGAGAGCAGCAACGAATTTTGTGATGATTTTTGTGAAAACACTCTGGGTATCAGTTGGTCCGCCCCGCCGGTTTTCGTCATCGACGAGGGATTGTGTGAATTGGTCAACACCAGCACCATTTCCAGTTGGGGTAACTATCTGGCGGTTTTCGATTCAGTCTCTTACAGCTCCAACATCGGCGCTCTGACCACCAAGCTCAAATGGTCCGATACTGTTACCAAGGAATCGGGGGGCATGTACGCCACCGGTTTGGCCATGATGCTCGACAGTCCCGATTATCGCACCGCCAACGGCTATATTCTGACCGTCAGGCCGGACAATATCTATCTCAATTCATATATCAGCGGACAGCTGACAGTGCTGATGCGTTCTCCCATGCCTTCGTCCTTCGATCCCGCGCCAGGCTCAGAATTTAAAGTCATCTACAATTACACCCAGACCAAAGGCCACACCTTTTCCATCTATGTGGACAATATCTATTTAGGACAAGTCAACGACTCCAACCGCATGCTGGGCAATGAACCGACGCTCTATTCCGGCATCATGCTCTATGGCAACATCAACAACAATGTGGATTATTTTTGCGTCGAATTGACGCCGCTGGAAGCCAGCCAAATCGTCGCTGGCTCAGAACCCGAATCCGGCAAAATCGGATCGCAGCTCGCTTCGCCGCTGGTGGTCTATGCCCAGGACCTCAACGGCATCGGTGTCAGCAACGTCTTTGTCGACTTTAGCGTCGTATCCGGTCAGGCTTTTCTCAGCACCGACTCGATCGAAAGCAAATTCAATGGCAATATCTGGATCGAAGCCGAAAGCGGCAAATCGCTCGATCGCTACATGACTTCCGGCGATCTCAATGCTTCGGGTGCCAAATTCGTCTATGTACCTCTAATCTCCGGCAACTATGGCCAGGGTTTGATCTCCTATGACGTCTATGTACCGCAGACCGGGCAATACACATTGTGGGCCCGAGTGCTGCCGCCGAACAATTCGAGCAATTCGTGTTTTATTTCCGTCAACGGATCGTCGTTTGCACAATGGGATTTCGGCGATGATGGCAAATGGAATTGGTACAAGTTAACCAACCAGCCTTTCTCTTTGCAAAAGGGACTCAATCGTCTCGAAATCAAGAATCGCGAACCCGACACGCGTATCGATCGTCTGCTGCTGACGCGTTCCACAGCCTATTCGCCGTCTGGAATGGGCGATGCCAATCAGACCGAAATTTTTTCCAATATTTCTTCCAACAGTGGCGCGGCTTTTACCAAAGTGAATTTCGGCACAGAGGCTGGAGCGGTGCGCATCAGGGCCACAGCGCCCTCCTTGACCAGCAACAACCAGGTCTATTTTGATCTATTTGCACGCGCCCAGGATCCGCAGTCCATGGAATACGCCTCCCCCATCGTCATCGCCGGTGTGGCCGGCCAATCCCTGACCACACCCTTTGCAGTGGAATTGACCGATCCCTATGGCAACAAATGCATTGGCGTGCAGGTCGAATTCGCCGTAACCTCGGGCGATGGCCTCTTTGGCGGGGAATCATCGATCGTGGTCGCATCCAGCGAGAATGGTATCGCCCGCGCCACCCTATCGCTCGGTTACGATCCCGACCCCGTAAGGGTGGTGGCGTCGATACCCGACCACCCCGAGCTGGGATCGCTTGAATTCGTGGCGCGCAAGGACAACGGTCCGGCAAGCGTGGTCTATGTTGCTGGCAACAATCAGCACGGGACGGTCAATCGGGTCCTGGCGGAAGCGTTGCAGGTACGCGTGCTCGATACCGACAATGCGCCATTTACAGGCGCTCCGGTCCGCTTCTCGGTGTTGAACGGTGACGGTAAGGTGAACGGTTTTGAGAGCGTTATAGACACAACCGACGCCTCCGGCATTGCATCGGTTGTCTGGACGCTCGGTCATATCGCCGGAACAGCGAACCAACTCGTACGGGTTAGCGTGCCATTTAGTCCCGCCACCCTCGATTTCGTCGCCACAGCTGATCCAGACATCCCGGTTTTGCTGAAAAAAATAAGCGGCGACAACCAAGAGACGCCGGCCGGTTTTGTTTTTTCGGATTCGCTCAAAGTGCAGGTGCTGGATCAATACCAAAACGGCGTGCCGGGTTACACAATTCACTTTACAATCACCGCCGGCGACGCCAATTTTGCCAGCCAAAGCGCACGAGATGACACCACCAACAGCCAGGGACTGGCCGCTGTTCTTCCAACGGCAGGACGCACACTGGGCACAGCACAGATTTCCGCTGTCGGTGTCCCACCGCTTTCATCGGGCGGCATCGTTTTCAACAATTTAAAGATAGTCAAGACTCAGGCGGCGCAGATCACGATCGTCTCCGGACAAAACCTCACCGGCATCGCAGGAGCGACCTTGCCTACTCCACTCGTTGTTCAGGTCACGGATCCATTCGGAACACCGGTAAAAAATGAATCGATCAGGTTCAAGGTGATCGAAGGCGGCGGACATTTTGCCGGGCAGGATTCCGTCACTCTACTTTCAGACGACAGCGGCCGGGCATCGGCAACATTCACCCTGGGCACGCTTGCCGGATCGAGATCGCATAAAGTGCACGTCTATACCGAGAATCCTCTCATCACTCCGGCTCTCTTTACCCTCTCTGCCGAGGCCGGCGCCGCATTTAGAATTGAAGCCGATCCCCCTGGCGAGACATCCTTTTCCGCCAAAGCCGGTCAGGGACCGATTCCAATTCGCGTCAAGGTCAGGGATGTCTATAACAATCCCAAACCGGGCCAGGATGTCGATTTCTATTCCCTCGAAGCTGGCACCTTTGAAGGCAATGCCGGATATCAGCGACTGCAGACGGATGCCAACGGCAACGCCATCGTCAATTTCACCATGGGCACCAATCCTCTGCGCCCGGAGAGAATCGAAGTCAAATCCTATCGGCCGTCAGAACCGGGAATAAATCTGCAAGGCAGTCCCCTGCAATTTACCGGCACCTACATCCCGGGCGATCCGGCTCGATTGCTGCGCGCCTCGGGCGATGGTTTCGCAGGCACCGTTTCCACGACCCTGGACTCTCCCTTTGTGGTGCAGGCGGTAGACGCATTCGATCTGCCCAGCCGCTCTGGAATCCGCATCCATTTTCGCATCAAAAACGGCGACGGCCGCATCGCCAATACACAGGACTTCGACACCGAAACCGACAGCGAAGGCAAAGCCCGGGTCTTTCTCACTCTGGGACCGCTTGCTGGCATTCTGAACAATGTGATTGAAGCCCAGGCAGTCGATTTTCCCAGCGTGGCGCCGATCGAATTTCACGCCAGCGCGACAGCCGATGTGGCCGATCAAATCCTCTTTGCCAGCGATTCCACCTGGAATGCGGCGGTACACGCTCAATTGCCTGTCGCCGTCAAAATTGCCGACATTCGCGGCAACGCCATCGCCCAACATCCGGTCAAATTCTATGTCGGCAAAGGCGGCGGTACCGTTGCGAACCGCGATACGGTTACGGTACAGACCTCATCCAATGGCGTGGCATCGGTCACATGGGAACTGGGCGATCGTCCCGGACAACACACGATTTATGCTCAAGCTCACCGAAACGGAACACTGTTGAATCACGCTCCCCGGCAGTTCAGCGCCGAGGCGGTAGCGGCTGACCCCTGGTACACCGCACTTGTGTCGGCGGAAAATGATACGGGAATCATTGGACAATTACTAGCCGACCCGCTCCGCGTTAAAATCACCGACAAATACGACAATCCCATCACCGGCCATCCTGTTCAATTTTCCGTCTATTCAGGCAATGGTCGTTTTACAGGCGCCGCATCCCCAACCTCGCTGACCGTGCAGACGGACAGTCAGGGAATGGCAGAGACCTATTTTCAACTGGGCTCCACTGTCGGGCAAAACCTCATCGAGATCCAATCTTTTTATCAGGGTCGTCCCTTGATCAACCGAACCAACAACAGTTTTTCCTCGATTATCGTCTTTGTATGGGGAATCCCAACCGAGGCCAGCCGCCTGGTTCGCGTCAGCAGTTCGCTGATCGATGCAATGGCCGGATCGCCGATCGCCGTGCAGGCCCAGGTGGTCGACCAGAACGGCAACCCGGTCAAGGATCATCCGGTCCATTTCCAAATACTCAACCCAGAAAGCGACAGCTATTTCGACAGTCCGGATCGCAGATATTCGGTTAAAAATTCCGATCCCGACGGCTTCGCCGAAGCGGTTTGGACCCTGGGCACCCATGCCGGAACGCGCACCGATTCGATGCAAATCTCCTCATCGAACGCATTGGGAGCGCTGACGGGTTCGCCTCTGCGAATCGAGGCCACTGTACTGCCGGCCGCACCCCTTGAAGCGCAATCCCGCTTTACCGTAACTTCGCCCACACAGGTCAATACCCGTACACCGGTGATGGTCGTTCTTGCCGATGCCTATGGCAATCCGGTTTATGGCCGTATGGTTCAGCTGCAGCTGAGCGGTCAGGGCAACATTCTCGAACAGCCTACAACGGCAACCGATTCTCAGGGACGAGCATTCGGTGCCGTCCTTTCGTCCCAGGCGGGCGAAAAAACCCTTATAGCGACGGTGGTGGGGCAGCCGAATTTCGAATTGCAAACACTGGTACTTTTCACACCCGGCACAGCGAATAATCTGCGCATCGCCAGCGGACAGAATCAGACCGGCAACCGCGGCACCGTGTTACCGCAGGCTCTGTCGGTACAGGCGATTGATTCCTTTGGCAATCCCGTGCCGGACGTTGCCGTTACTTTTTCGATCCAGGCAGGAAACGGTCGATTTGTTGAAAACAACCTTGACGAATACACAATAGCGACCGACGCCGGTGGTGTTGCCTCGGCTCGCCTGGTTCTCGGGACGCAAGCCGATGTCAATAATATCGTTTTTGCTGCCGGCCCGGGTATCGCCCAGACTCAAACCTTTTCGGCCCGATCGGTTCAATCGTCACCGGCTCGAATCGAATTTGTCGACTCAACTGTCTATTCCGCCACAGTCGCCGATACGCTGAAAACTCCGTTGCGAGTGCGTGTCCTGGACGCCAGCAACCGGCCGGTCTATGATGCAGCGGTCGAGTTCCTGACAACCGGAGAAGGCGAAATCCTCACCGCTGATCCGCGCTCGGATTACGAGGGCATCGCTCGAACGATCTATTTATTGGGGTGCCGCGCCGGCGAACAACAGGTTCAGGCACGTCTGAATGGTTCCTCGCTCCTGACTTTTTCTATCCATGGTTCGGCCTCAGCGGCGGCACGGATGAGCAAAAAGAGCGGTGACAACCAGGTCGGCATTGTTCGCACGACTCTCACCCAACCGTTTGCAGTCCAGATATTCGACGGCTGCGACAATCCCAAACCCGATGTGCCGGTGATTTTTCAAACAATGGCCGGAGAGGGCGGTACATTTTCCAATTCGGACACCACTCGAACCGACGTCTATGGTTTCGCCTACAACCTCTTTACGCCAGGCGAACAAGCCGGTGAATACCTGATCCGCGTCGAATCACCGCATCTGGTCAACCAGTCCACAATCTTTCGCTGCCAGGCCAAACCCGATGCCGCCTATGCCATCCATGTGCATTCCGGGAACCAGCAAAGGATGACCGCTGGACGCGAACTGCTACAGCCGATTCAGGTCAAAGTCACCGATCAATGGAACAATCCGGTGCAAAATTATGTCGTCTCTTTTGTTCCCATCGCTCTCAATGGCAGCGGGCCGGTGGGACAGGTGCTCAACACAACCGATACGACAGATGTCGACGGCATCGCCTCCTGCCGATGGCAACTCGGTGCCGAGCCCGGATCGAACTGGCTGCTCACCGGGTGGGGCTTGAAAGGTTACCCCTTGACCCTGGAAGCGATCGGTGTTGCCAACGCCTATCCGACTTTTGTCGGATTGCCGACCGACACGACCCTCTATTACAATCACTACAGCGAAGGCAATCCCTTTGAGCTGAACATCCGCGCCATCGACGGCGATGGCGACCCGCTGACGATCCAGGTGAACGGCAAACCAGCTGCGGCCCAACTGCTGACTGTGGCTTCCGATCATCTGTTGATGCGTTGGCGCCCGACTTCGGACGATAACCTGCGCGTCTATCAACTCGATCTGACCGTGCGCGATAATCGCGAGGGTATCGGCATCCATTCGTTGGTGATCCGGGTGGAAGGCAATACAGCACCGCGGGTCGTTTCCTACAAGCCCATCGCCACCGAGCTGACCCTGCAGAAATCGGAAACCGTGCTCTTTGCCGTCACCGCTTCCGACCCCGACCCCGGAGACGTGCTGACGTTTCAGTGGAGCGTGAACGGATCGCCGGTCGGCTCGAGCGGTTCACAATTCGTGTTCGACGGTTCTCTTTATCCGGTCGACTCTGTCTATGAAGTGGTGGTGCACATCAGCGACGGCAAGGAGTCCAGGGAAATGCGCTGGACACTGCATCTCGTTACCGCGGTTGAATTGAGCTCGTTCAGCGCCGATGTCGAGCCCTACCAGGGAGTGCGGATCAACTGGACAACGCGCAGCGAAACGCAGACAGCGGGCTTTCAGGTGCTGCGCAGCCTGACGCCGTCCGGCGGTTTTGAACCGCTGAGCCGCGACCTCCTGACGCCGCGGGCGGATCGTACCTACCACTGCATCGACACCACCACCGTGGCTGGACGCACCTATTATTATCTGCTTCAGGATATCAATATGTCCGGCGCTCGGTCATCACATGGCCCGATCGCCGTCGAGCTGCTGCTGCCGCAGGAATTTCAGGTACTGCAAAACTATCCGAATCCGTTCAATCCAGAGACACAAATCCGATTTCAATTGCCCAAAGCGGCCAAAACCCGTATCACCGTTTACAATATCAATGGACAGACGGTTCGCACCCTGATCGATGACCATCTGGAACCGGGCTATCACGAAATCTCCTGGAACGGCACCAACGACCAGGGCAAATGGGTGGGATCGGGACTCTATTACTATCGCATCGATGCCGGTAACTATTCGGGAATTAAAAAAATGGCTTTGGTGCGCTAGCGGGCGAACGCGCTATTCATCCACACGCGCTGCAGATTTGAAAAACGGGGTCGGACGCTTGTTCGACCCCGTTTTTTATGAAAATACCCTTTTTACACTCACGCTCATCGACAAACAACCCGTCCTGCAAGAAAATCCTTGGAAAATCGGTTGGCGCGTGTATATTATCGGATTCGGCTGGCGAACAAATAAAAGATAGCACGAGGATTCCATGCCCTATCTGGGTGAATTATCCGCTCTCTCTGCCGCCTTTCTCTGGGGCGGGACGGTCATTTTGTTCGAAGAGGTGGGCAAACGCGTCGGTGCCCTGGTCACCAATACCGGGCGCATTCTCATCGGCTTGATGCTGTTGTGTTTGACGCTTTGGATTCAGAAAGGAGTCTTTTTTCCGGTTTTTGCCGATTCGAATCAGGTTTTATGGCTGGGATTGAGCGGAATCGTGGGCCTGGCCATCGGGGATGGTGCCCTTTTTTCGGCTCTGGTGATCCTGGGATCGCGCCGAAGCACGCTCTTGCTTTCGCTGGCGCCGCCGATCACGACGATTTTGGCCTGGATGTTTTTGCACGAGCATCTGCGCTGGATAGCCCTCACCGGCATCCTCCTCACCGTGTTCGGAATATTTTGGGTGGTGCTGGAGAGCAATCCCGCCGAGCCGGTGCGGGGATCCAAAATCAAGGGTATCGGGCTGGGGATTCTGGCAGCTCTGGGTCAGGCAGTGGGAATGATTTTTGTCAAATACGGTTTTCGCAGCGACATCGATGCCCTATCCGCTACCATTCTGCGCATGGCGCCAGCGGCTGTGTTGCTGGTGCTGATCACGCTTCGACAGGGCAAAATCGGTGTGCTCGGACAAATGTTTCGCCGGCGCAAATTGTCGCTGGCGCTGGTGGTCGGGTCGATCATCGGCCCCTTTCTCGGCGTCTGGCTCTCCATCGTCGCCGTCAAACACACCCAGGCCGGCATCGCCTCTACCCTGCTCTCCACCGTGCCGATCATGGTCATTCCGCCGATGATCCTCATCTATGGCATCCGCCCTTCTCCGCGCGCGCTCATCGGCACCGCCGTCGCCATGCTCGGAATCGCCCTGATCTTTTTGCGCTGAAAGCGGTGCTGTTTTCCCGGTTTGTTGCGGCCGGGTCATCGGGGCCGGAATCGATCCCGATTCCGACCCCGACGCCGATGGAATGCAAAAGCGGAGCACTCGCCAACCCTTGGCCTCTAACGACAGACAAGATTGCACCTGAGCCACGCTGATAAAATCCGGCCAGACCCATACTCCCCCTTTCGCACGCCGCACGTTGCTCTTATTTGACCAGCACCATCTTTTTCGTTTCGCGATAGCCTTCGGTTTCGAGCCGGTAAAAGATCACACCGCTGCCGAGACAAAGTGCGGCAGCATCGATCGGCACACGATGCTCTCCTCCAGGCAACCACTCCTCGACAACCGTCGCCAGTTGTCGTCCGCACAGATCGAAAAGGCTCAGCCGCACAAAACCACTTCGAGGCAGTTCAAAATCAATTCGAGTAACCGGATTGAAGGGGTTGGGGTGATTCTGATGCAGGACGAATCGCCCGGGAAACGCTCCGTTTACAGGATCAATGGCGCTGGCAATGACGATGGAAAAAAGGGCGTCGCTGACGTCAAAAACCTCAACCTCTCGCATATCGAAAATCTTGATCAGGCAGTTTTCAGAGATACGGTCGGGCACGACCCATTCGATCTGTCCGTCCGCTGCTTTGGCCATTCGCTTGACGATCGACCAGGTCGTTCCGCCGTCGTAGGACGCCTGAATCTGAACCGTGTTTTCCACAAACTGGCTGTTCCAGGAAATAATCTGGCTCGAGCCCACCGGCCACTTTTCGCCGCCGTTTGGCGAGACCACAGTCAGCGTCTTGACAAGGATTGCAAATGGCGTATTGCTCTCATCGGCGATGAGCGGATTCTGCTGATCCGAAATGCGAATCCGGCACTCCAGCGAAGAGATCACCGGCACGATCCAGACATAGCGACCGGAATCGGCTGGTACCTGGTCGGCTATTAACAGCCATTCCTGATCCCTTTCGCTCTGATATTCGATCTTGACTCGTTCGATGCCGGCGGCATTCCAGTCGATAGCAATTTTTTCTCCCGGTTTAAACCGTTCTCCACCGTTGGGAGTGAGCAGGCGAACGGTTGTGGCCGGATTTTCGATCGCGACTCGATAAAAACTGAGGGCGCCGATACCGCGCGAATTGTGCAACCAGGGTCCCTGATAGACATCAAAGCTATTGTTGACAAAACGGTCAGGAAGATAGGTGAGGTGATCGAAAAAATGGGGGCCGGTGAGCTGCAAAACAGCCGAGTCGCCGGCGGCGAATCCGCTGTGCACCAGTCCAAAGTCTCCGTCAAAGTAAAAGCTATCCTCCAGCCGCTGGCCCAGGGTATCGGCCGGCCAGACCAGATTTTCAGCCTGTTTGAAAAACAGGTGAACGGCCTGTGTAGCCGGATGGTAGACGGCGCGTTCGATATCGGGCGGGTGAATGTCCACGGTATCGGCCGAGCCGTAAAAATCAGCGCGAATGAGAGCGGTCACCCATTCGGCCATACGGCGATAGCCGAGGTGCGAATAGTGCAACCCGTCGTGGCCAGGAAGATTGGTGGTGGATTGGACGACGATGTTATCGCGGTTCAGTAAAACCGGAAGGCGACGCTGAAGGTCGCGAAACAGGCTCTGCTGTTCGCCGCCGGTGCCGGGGCGGATCTGAAAAAGATAGATCTTTTCGGCGCCAAAATCAGCACTCCAGTTTTCGACCAAGGTGGAAAAATGACCGGCATAGGCAGCGATGGCCTGCGGATTGCAGTCGCTCTCGCCCTGATGCCAGATGACGGCGCGGATGTGCTCGAGTCCGGCTTTTCGCACCCGATAGAGCGTTTTGCCGTAAATCGTGTTTAGATCGAGGGGATCGGCGCTGTTGGGCAAATGTTCATCGATGGTGCTACCGCCGGTGCCACCGTTGATCAAGCAGGTGGGTATGCCGGTTTTTTCGAGGATTTCCTTCTGAATGTACAACCCGAGAACGCCCACATTGGGGCCCAACGAAGAGGACCCCTGGGAGAGACTCCAGAGAGTATCACCCGGCGCATAGGCCATATAGTTGGACATGCCGGTTTTGACGCCAAAGGTGCGGCAAAAGGTGTTCTGATAGGTCGCATCGCTCCAGACGTAATGGGAATTGGACTGGCCGGTGAGGATATAGGCGTCGCCGCACACCACCTTTTCCACGCTCAGAATGGGCAGGTGTGCCGTTTCGGACTTTAGGGCGATGACAAACGAATAGTCGTGCATACCGGCGTGAATACGGGGAGCGAGTTCAAAGTCGGCACCGCCTTCGCTGGTGTTCAGAGGCGCGGTGTGGTTCGCGCATTCCACGCCGTCCTTGAAAACCCGGCATTCGATTGCGGTATAGCCAGCGCTGACGACGGTGCCGCGAAACCGGACCGTGGCCGAATCTGTCGCATCGCGGGTAAAGAGCTGTAGATTCTGAGGCCGCTCGTTGAAAACGACATCGTCTCCATAGGCGGAGACAAACGATGTGGCCAGAGCAAAAAAAAGGAGCAAAAGGGCATACCGGTTCATATCGTGTCCTTTTTTTTAATGGGAACAGAGCCCCTCTTTTGCGCGGCGGCTGGAAATCGAGCCGGAAAAATCTTCCCGTCTATCGGGTAGCTGGGGGGTATATCCTCGCGTATTCGGGTTTAGGGGCCCTCCGCATGTAAGAAATATCAAGATCTTTACGATCGAATTCAACCCTTTTTTATCAGGCGAATGGCGATATTCAAGTAAGCCTCATGAAGGCGTTGGTTGGTTTGTTTGGGAGAGACAGCGAGTGGCGTCCAGGGTTGCCGTGACCGGCTGATTTGGTCGCAATTTAATTCGGGTTTGGCTCAGGTTTCTATTTATCATTTGACTCGTCATGCTGCTAGAATCTGTTTTGGACAGAATT
>JAFGJN010000211.1 GCA_016929055.1 Candidatus Zhuqueibacterota bacterium | reverse complement strand
GGCGACCATGGTTGCGAATACATGACCGGCGGATGTGTTGTGATTCTGGGCGCGACCGGACAGAATTTCGCTGCTGGTATGAGCGGAGGAATGGCCTATGTCTATGATGAAAACGAGCAGTTCGATCTGCGCTGCAATCTCGATATGGTGGAGCTGGAAAGCGTCTGGAGGCCTGAGGATAAAATTCAGCTTTACGGCCTGATTGAATCGCACTATCGGTTTACCGCCAGTCCGCGTGCTCGCGCTATCCTGGAAAATTGGGAAGCTGTTCTGCCGCTATTCGTCAAAGTCATTTCCATCGACTATCGGCAATCGCTGGAACGCATGCGCCTCGAAGAAGAGGCGGACCGGGAAACGCTGTCGGCAACGGAGGAGGTTTACCATGGGTAAGTCCACCGGTTTTCTCGTCTATCCGCGGGCAAAGATGCAAAAGAGGCCGGTGCAAGAACGGGTGCGGGATTTTTTTGAATTCGAAGCGCCACTGACAGATGGCGAATTGATTCGGCAAGCGGCTCGTTGCATGGATTGCGGCGTTCCGCATTGCCATACCTTTGGTTGTCCGTTGCACAATCTGATGCCCGAATGGAATGATTGGGTTTATCGCGGCCGGTTTCGGGAGGCGCTGCAGGTGCTGCACGCGACCAACAACTTTCCGGAATTCACTGGCCGGATTTGTCCCGCACCCTGCGAGGCGGCGTGTACGTTGGCTTTGGAGGAGCAGGCCGTGACCATACGCCATATCGAATGGCGTATGGTCGAGATCGGGTGGGAGCAGGGCTGGATTCAACCTCACAAACCGGCCGTCCGAAGCGGCAAGCGGGTTGCGGTGATCGGTTCCGGTCCGGCAGGTCTGGCCGCGGCGCAGCAGCTGGCCAGGCATGGACACGAGGTGGTGGTCTATGAACGCATGGTGCGGATTGGGGGCATCCTCCGTTACGGTATTCCCGATTTCAAGCTGGAAAAATGGGTTATCGACCGGCGCCTGGAGCAGATGCGATCCGAAGGGGTCGTGTTCGAACCGGGCGTGGAGGCGGGAGTGGATCTTTCCTTCAGCTATTTGCGGAGCCATTTTGATGCGCTGCTTCTGGCGTCCGGGGCGACAGCCCCCAGAGAGCTTGAGATCCCTGGGCGTGACTTGGACGGGATTTTTCCGGCCATGAGCTATTTGACCCATGTCAACAGTGCCGTCGCCGGAGAGAGAATTGATGGGTCGTTTATCGATGCCCGGGATCGAAGGGTGGTGGTCATCGGTGGCGGTGATACCGGCTCGGATTGTGTGGGGACGGCACGGCGTCAGGGCGCAGCATCCATTGTCCAAATCGAAATTCTGCCTGAACCACCGTCCAAACGCGCGCAAGACAATCCGTGGCCCACCTGGCCGCATATTCTGCGTACCTCTAGTTCGCATGAAGAGGGGTGTAGGCGGTTGTGGGGGCTGGAAACGACCGCTTTTATTGGACAAAACGGACGGGTTACCGCGATCGAGGCAGTGTCTGTTGATGCGGCCGGGGGCAAGAAGAAAAAGATCAAAATTCTCGCCGATTTGGTCTTTTTGGCTCTCGGTTTTTCCGGCACCGAGACGGATTCCTTATTCGAGCAGACACAATGGGCGGTCGATGAACGCGGATTCATCAGCGTGGATTCACATGGCCACTCTTCCCGAAACGGACTCTTTGCCGCTGGGGATTGTGTCAGCGGTCCGTCTCTGGTCGTTCGGGCGATCGCCCGGGGTCGGCAAACCGCCGCTGGAATCGATCGTTTTCTCGGATCGGGTCGGTAGAAAACCGGATCTGCTTTTTCGGGAAACAACCTGTCCTGAATTGCGTATGAAAAGAATCGAAACTGCAACATAGGGGGTTTACTTTGTCGATTCGTTTTTGTATCTTTTTTTAAAACAATCAGATTATGCCATTCTTGTGCAAAACAAATTCTTGGCGTTTTACTTGAAATGTTGCAAGTAAATGATTTGTGATAATGGGATAAATTACACAACCTGGTTAATCGTTTTTCGAATTTGTCGCTGATTTTTATATACACTAGTTATGGTGGTGTTTCCGAATGGAACACCAGTAAGATTAAACCAAAAAAGAGGAATTCGGATGAGGACGGCAAAAGCGATTGCCTGGCTGTTGCTATTGGTTGCTACTGTTGGGCTGCATGCGGGCGAAAAGAAACCGCTGGATCACACAGTTTATGACGAATGGAAAAGCATCGAAGGACACAAACTGTCGGTCGATGGTAAATGGGTTCTGTACGGTATCGAGCCGCAGGAAGGCGATGGTCGATTGATCGTCCACCATCTGGAATCGGACCGGGTTCTCGAGGTGGAACGCGGCACTGCGGGTGAAATCAGCCGAGATATGCGTTTTGCGGTATGCAAAATCCGGCCGTTTTTCGCTGAAACGCGTCAGGCCAAAATCGACAAAAAGAAAGACGATGAGATGCCCCCGGATACGCTGGCAATCGTCGATCTTGAGACGGCTGACGTGACAAAGATTCCGCACGTCAAGACCTTCAAGTTGCCCGAAGAAGGCAGGGGTTGGCTGGTCTATACCATCAAGTCGCAACCCGAGCCGGTCGATACACTCAAGACAGCCGAGCCGGACAGCGAAAAAACGAATGCAAAGGAAAAAAAGGACAAAAAGGAAACCGTTCTGGTGATCCGTCGTCTGGCTGACGGGCGTGAGTTTTCCTATCCCGGTGTCGAATCCTTTGAGCTGAGCAAGGATGGTTCGAGTGTTTTGTTTGCCATCGAAAAGTCAGACAGCCTGCGCACCGGCGGTGTTTATTTGTTCGACACTGCCGCTGAAACGGATCGTGGACTTTTGCTCGGTAAGGGAAAATATAAAATGCTGGTCTGGGACGACGCCGGCGAACAGGCGGCCTTTCTCGCCGACCGGGACACCAGTAAGGCCAAAGAGCGTTATTTTTCGCTCTGTTATTGGAAAGAGGGCACGGATTCCGCTCGAGTCGTCGCGGATACGAGCAGCACGGGTATTCCCGACCGCTGGATCGTCAGCGAACACGGCGCCGTGAATTTTTCCGAGGATGGAAATCGACTTTTTTTTCGTACGTCACCGCGCCCGGTACCAGAAGACACGACTATCGTCGAGTTTGAAGTGGCCAAAGTGGATGTCTGGAACTGGAAGGACCCCTATCTGCAACCTCAGCAGCTCAAAGAGCGCGAACAAGAGCTGAAACGCTCCTACACAGCGGTGATGAACCCAAAGAATCGCCGTATTGTCCAGCTCGGCAGTTTGAACATTCCCGAAATTGTTTTGGCCGACAAAGGAGAAGGAGATATAGCTCTTGGGCGGTCGAATCTGCCTTACCGCCAACTCCGATCCTGGAAAGGCGCTGACTATCGCGATGTCTATCTGGTTTCGCTGAAGGATGGAAGCGCTCGGCAGGTCTTGACCAAGCACCGCGGGCCGATCGCTATTTCCGCTCAGGGCAATTATTTGTTCGGTTTTGACGAAGAGCAGGGGCACTGGTTTACAATTTCGACCAAAACCGCGGAAAAGAACTGGGTGAGCAAGTCGATACCGGTCAATTTTGCCAACGAACTCAGCGATCACCCGGATTTGCCCAAAGCGTATGGCCATATGGGGTGGAGCGAAGGCGATCGTGATTTTTATTTATACGACCGATTCGACATCTGGCGAGTCGATCCGGCTGGCAAAAAGCCCCCGGTCAATGTGACTGATGGTTTTGGCCGGGAAGAAAAGATCCGCTTTCGGGCGATACAATTGGAGAAAAAGGCGCGTTTTTTTCGGCCCGATCAGAAGGTATTGCTGGAAGCGTTTGCCGAGAGCGACAAGTCGGCTGGTTTTTATACAATCGATCTCGGCAATCCCGGTAAGCCGAAAATGCTGGTGCATGAGCCCTATTCATACAGCAAACCGATAAAGGCTGAAGAGGCGGATGTGCTCTTGTATACCCGCGCGTCGTTTGTCGAATTTCCCGATCTCTGGGTCGGCGATCTCGAGTTAAAAAATGTACGCAAGATTTCCGATGCCAATCCCCAACAGGCTGATTATTTGTGGGGAACGGCCGAGCTGGTCAAGTGGAGGTCGCAAGACGGTGTTCCTCTCGACGGTATTCTTTACAAACCCGAGAATTTCGATTCGACCAAAAAATATCCGATGATCGTCTATTTTTACGAGCGCACCTCCTTCACGCTGCATTGGTACCTGCCGCCGCGTCCAAGCCCTTCCACGGTACGGCCCTCTTTTTACGCCAGCCGCGGTTATCTCTTTTTCATTCCAGATATTGTTTACACAGATGGGTATCCGGGTGAAAGCGCCTACAAGTGCATCGTCCCGGGCGTGATGAAGCTGATCGAAAAGGGATTTGTCGACGAAAAAAGGATCGGCATCCAGGGACAGAGCTGGGGCGGTTACCAGGTGGCCTATTTGGTGACGCGCACCAATCTGTTTGCCGCGGCCATGGCGGGTGCGCCTGTTTCGAATATGATCAGTGCCTATGGCGGCATTCGCTGGGGAACAGGCCACAGCCGCATGTTTCAATACGAGCATTCGCAGAGCCGCATCGGCGGCACTCTGTGGGAAAAGCCCTGGCATTATATTCGGAACTCGCCGCTTTTTCGCGCCGACGACGTCAATACACCGCTGCTCATGATGCACAACGACAACGACGGCGCCGTGCCCTGGTATCAAGGAATCGAGATGTTTGTGGCGCTGCGTCGTTTAGGAAAACCGGTGTGGCTGCTCAACTATAACGGCGAAGAGCACAACCTGGTCAAACGCCAGAACCGCAAGGATCTGTCGATCCGCTTGCAGCAGTTTTTCGACCACTATCTCAAGGATGCGCCGCAACCGATTTGGATGCGTGATGGCGTCCCGGCGACGATGAAGGGTAAAACCTGGGGATTCGAATTGACGGAATAAAGCGATTCATAGACACGATATCGAAAACCGCCGGTGAACCCGAAAAGGGATTGCCGGCGGTTTTTTTGATCATCGGTATGGGCATTTCAGACGATGGATAGACTGGAATTTGACGGATGGATTATGGGTTATTGCTATTGATACAAAGCAAAGTCAAACGACCTTTGCTGGTCTTTTCAGAAGCCGAGATCGTCAATCCTGTAACGACCGAATATTTTGTACGGAAGGAAAGCACCGATCGGCAAAAACAAATGCGAGGTCAACCATGTTTGGGAAACGCATCGATTTGTTTAAAATTTTTGGTTTTG
The DNA here is from genome assembly GCA_016929055.1 of Candidatus Zhuqueibacterota bacterium. GTDB lineage: Bacteria > Zhuqueibacterota > Zhuqueibacteria > Residuimicrobiales > Oceaniaggregativiventaceae > Sulfursilanivivens. The sequence goes on along the minus strand of JAFGJN010000211.1, from coordinate 1,519 downwards.
AAGTGAGAATCGACTTGAGCTGGGTCATTCTGGCGATCCTCATCGCCTGGTCGCTTTCGGCCGGGCTCTTTCCATTCCGCTATGAAGGATTGTCTCAACACACCTATTGGATAATGGGCATTGTTGGAGCGATTGGGCTTTTCCTCTCCATTATTGTTCATGAAATGTCCCATTCTCTTGTTGCCAGACGATACGGTATTCCAATGAAGGGGATTACTTTGTTCATCTTTGGCGGTGTCGCCGAGATGAGCAAAGAGCCGCAGAGCCCAAAGGCGGAATTTATGATGGCTGTTGCGGGTCCAATTTCCAGTATTCTGTTGGCTCTGTTGTTTTATGCAGCCGGGATGTTTGGAGAAAATGCGGGCTGGCCGCAGGCGGTTTATGGGGTGGTTAAATATTTGGCATGGATCAACGGCATACTGGCCGGCTTTAATCTTTTGCCCGCGTTCCCGCTTGACGGGGGCCGTATTTTGCGCTCCATTCTCTGGGGTTGGAAAAACAACCTCCGCTGGGCGACCCGCATCTCTTCGGCTATCGGTGCCGGTTTTGGTTTGTTTTTGATCATTTTGGGTGTGCTGCAATTTATCGGCGGTGAATTTATCGGTGGAATGTGGTTTTTTTTCATCGGCATGTTCCTCAGAAATGCCGCCAAGATGTCCTATCAACAACTTTTGGTGCGACGAGCCCTTGAAGGAGAACCGATTAAAAAGTTTATCAAGACCGATCCCGTAACCGTGCCGCCGTCCACGACCATTGAAAAACTTGTGGAAGACTATATTTACCAGCACCACTACAAACTTTTTCCTGTGGTTGAGGGGGAGAATCGACTTCTCGGATGTATAACACTCAAGCAAGTCAAAGAGATACCCCGCGAAGAATGGAGTCGCAAGACCGTGGGTGAAACCATTCTATCCTGTTCGGCTGAAAACACGATTTCGCCCCACGCGGATGCCGTGGAAACGCTGGCGCTGATGAATCGGACAGGCGCCAGCCGTCTGATGGTCGTCGAGGGGGATCGCCTGGTGGGCATTATCAGTCTCAAAGATTTGCTCAAGTTTTTTGAACTCAAAGTCGAGCTTGATAATTGATTATTCGGATTCCAGGCGAAGCAGCGAATCTGCGTATAGAGCAACAAAGGTTGTTTTGCTGAAATTGAGGAAGATGGCCTGATTGAACGGCTGTTTTCGCGCTCGCAAAAAGCTTTCGACGGCTGTCTTTGCTTTTGAATGAACTTTTATAACGATTGCAACGGATAATTATTTAGGTTCGACCTGACAGATCTTTGTTCATGCCTCAACCGAAACCCGTGCCGGATGACACCTTTCATAGGCGGTGATCGTTTGTTCATGCTGCAGCAGATAGCCGAGTTGATCGACTCCCTGCAGCAGACATGTCTTGTTAAAGGGATCGATGGGAAAGATCTCCTTTGAACCGTCTGGCAGAATCAGTGTCTGGTCGGCTACATCGAGGGTCACAGTCGCCCCGGGTTCAAAGTCGTTCATCAGTCTTTCGAGCGTTT
>JAFGJN010000210.1 GCA_016929055.1 Candidatus Zhuqueibacterota bacterium | reverse complement strand
CGGAGCGGTACCGATACGAATGGCAAGCCGAGCTTTTTCGGAAGGGCTTTTGATTCATGAATAGTATCAATCCCGATTCGGCGGTGAGCTGAACACGGGCAAGTTGCGAATGAGATTAAAAATGGCGGCTGAAAGAGAGGCGAACGGAAGGCTGCGTCATCCCATCGCCGACTTGCAGCGACCAATCCGTTGCAGCCGTTTGTCCCTGATTGTATCGATACACCGACCACATGGCATCGATGGCGCTGATCAGGTGATTGGCCACGATCAATCCCAGAGTAAGGGTGGCTCGGTTGTGGGTGCGGTCGGCGTTGACGCGCAAATCGCCGAAACGGCGCCGATTTTCTTCCGTATCCCACTCCCAATAAAACGTCTCCACATCGCGATAATAGGCCTGGAGATTGCGCTGGCGCAATTTCGCCGCATTGTAATCGTGGATGGTGGCATAATTTTCCATATCGAGGAAATAGGCGTTGTCTTTTTCGCGGACGTCCGCTCCGGCATGAGCGGCGGCAAAGGCGACATAGTCGCTGCGCTGCCAGTCATAGCTTTTGCTGAATCCGGCATAGCCGAGCCACAGCGCCGCTTCGGCCGCCAAAAACAGCTCGGATTTGAGCCGATAGCCGACATAGCGTTCGCCCAGCCCCGGCAAAAGGAGCGAAAGAAAAAATGCTTTGCTGCGCGACTTTTCGCCAGAAATCGCGCTGGCCTGTGGCTGTGCTTGTGGATCGATCCGGAGCGTCAGTGTTGAATCGGGAAAAAGATCAATCGAGTTTCCGGCCGGAACCTGTGCAACCAACCAGGCAGGCAATAAACAAAGGATCAAGAGTCGAATCTTCATAACGCCTCACCAAATAACGCGTAAACTGAGCACCGGAGTCGGCTCTGAATCAAAGGAAGGCACCGCTTCCATGCGCAAACCGAAATGTGCTCGCCGTTTGTTATCGCGAGAAATCGACCAGGCAGCCTCCAGCCCGCTGACCAGATGATTGACCAGGGCGACGGAAGCGGCAGAAGTGGCGTGTTTGAGGGAGCGGTTGCTGTCATCCCGCATACCCTCATAGATCAATCGCCGGGAAGAAATATCGCCTTTGATGTCGTAATCACCGTCGATGATGATGCCGCGTGTGGCATCTTCCCACCCAGCATTGAACTGATGGTATTTTCCGATCATTTCGTAATACTGCTGGTCTTTTTGCCGGTGCAATCCATGGCTAAAAGTTTCTCCTTCCCAGGCGCGCAATTGTTCGAGATTCTCCTGGTTATAGGGAATACCGGCGCCGATCGAAATCCATTCCCAATAATCTTCTTCGATCCAATATCGATCGGCATAGGCGTGAAACTCTTTTTCCTGCTCCATGCCCTTGTCGTGATAATGAGCATAAAGCGTCCAGGCCGCCACCTCGGCAGCGAGAAAACCCGCCGCTTTCAACCAGGAGCCGTTATAGGCCTGACCGGCGCCCGGAACAACGGCGGAGAGCAAAAAGCCCACCGGGATGCGCTTCTGACCCTCATTTTTCACCTCGACCGGGAAATCGGTTGCCGCACCATGCAGCATAAAGTCCTGCCAATCATTCCCCTGTACCGGAACGAAAGAAAAAAGGGCGATGCAAGCCAGTAAACAGAAAAAACTCTTCATCATTCAAGCTCCTCAGTTCATCCACCGGAACGGCGCTCGGCACCCAATCCGGCTGATTCTCTTTTGCTGGATCTCCAACCGACCTGGCTGGCGTTCTAGTCGAGGAAATCAAAAAGCGCCGTGACGTAAAAGCGCCACTCTTTGCCATAGCGCAGCTCGGTTCCCGCCAGACGATTATAGGTATAGGAATCGAATCCATAGGCCGCATCAAACGAGAGGGCGGTCGGATAGCCGTAAAAAGAAAAGGCGGAAAAGCGCAGATTGACTCCGACGTCCTTTTTGAATTGGCTCAAATCGATTCGATCCTCGTCAAAGGCGTTGCCGGCATCGAAAAAGAGCCCCATAAAGAGCTTGTCGGTGGTCAGATGCAAAAAGCGTTTTTGCAGGCCGGTGAAAATAGGCCAGCGATAGGTCAATCGCCCGACGAGCAACTTGCGGCCATCGATGCTGTAAAAGGGATAACCGCGCAAAGCGGGCATGCCGCCGGCATAGAAATGGAAAAAACTGTCCACCGGCCGGTCGATCCAGCCAGCCTGCAGATCCACAGTCAGGCCGTGGCTGGGAATCAGGGGATTGCGCAGGTACTCGATCCAGCGCAGCTCAATTTGCGAGTAATTGTAATCGGTATAGAGCTCTTGCAGGGTACCGTAATCGTTGTTGGTGGCATAGTCCTCAAAGAAATCGTTGAGTTGATAGCCGGTTTTGAGCGTAATTTTTCGTCCGCCGCCGGGATTGATAGACGACAGAACGCCGGGGGCAGTCTGATCGAGATCCCAGGTCAGGGTAACGTTGGATCCCTTGAAATAGGTATTGAGGGGCGAAACCCAGCGCACGCCCTGGAAAAAGAAATCCTTGATCTTGCTCGAGTAGCGGCTGTGGGCAAAATGGCCGCGCAGCTTGAACGCCCGGTTAAACCGATATTCCGCGCCGATATCGGCTTCGAGAATACGAAAACCGATATCGACAGTGACTTTTTGCGGATAATCCTCGATGACCGCAATTTCCCGGTCGATATTGCGGGTATAGCCATAGAGCTCGAGAAAAAGAGTCGGTTTAAAGGTGCGCAATTCAAACAGGGCAAAGGCATCCAAATCCATGCGCGTATTCAGAGCCACACCGCCGAGGATGGAATATTTTTCGAGAATATCGGAAGCATAGAAATAGCTACCTGCTTTGACGGTTTGATAATCGACCATCAACCGCGGCAGCAGAGTGACCTGTCCATAGGTTCGCTCATAAGGCGCGGCTGGTATGTCCGGAAGAGAGGTGTCGTTGTAGTCACGCGCAGCGGCCCATCGGCTGTCACCGCCGTTGGCGCTATTTTCCTCCAGAGCCATTCGCAAATCCTGATCCGCAGCGAGATACCGAGTGGTTTCGGTTTCGATGGGTTCGGGTTTATCGATCAACGCCAGTTTGTAGCCGTCCACCTGGAAATTAGAAAAAGAGAGGCGGCCGTCGTTCGACACATCAGGCATAAAGGCGCCGCCCGTCACATTGGTCCATTGGACCACTGTGCTGTCAGCGAGATCGATACTGTGGATGTTAAAGATTCCCGAACGATCCCAGGAAAAATAAATACGCCGTCCCAAAGGATCGAATACCGGATCACGGGCGTCTCCCGCATCACCTATGAGGGTCTGAATCTCCCGAGATTCCAGGTCGATCAGGCAGAGATCCCGGCCGTGGTTGCGTCCGCGCGAAAAGACGATTTGGAGTCCATCGGGCGACCAGCGCGGCGTAAAAACCGCTTCACCCTGGCTGTAATTGGTCAAACGCTCCGGATTTTTGCCCTCGGCATCATAGAGAACCAAATTGTCGGTTCCGTCCTGCTGAGTAACCGCGACGATGCGATCGCCGTCGGTGGACCAGGCGGGGCTGTTGCTTCGAGCCGCGACGGTCAACTGCTTTTCCTTCTTTTGCGCCAGGTCATAGACAAAGAGATCGGAGAAATAGGAATGATTTTTGGTCTTGTGAATACGGGAATACAAGAGTTTCTCGCCATCGGGAGACCAGGATAGGGTGCTGTTGACACCGCCTTTGATCGTCTCGGCGCGACCTTGGTTGAAATCATAAATTTTTAAACCGGTCTGGGTAAGATAATCACTTCCGTCACCGCCCGAATAGGCCAGACGATCGCCTTGCGGCGACCAGGCCGGATAAACATTGCCAATTCCTTTTTCGGTGAGAATCACACCCTCAACGGAATGAACCGAGATGGTGGCCAGACGCTGGTCATAATACGCTTTGAGCTGGTGCATCCACTGGGCATAGAGGGCTTTCGCATCCAGGCCGGTAGCTTGTTCGAGAGCAGAGTCAACCGAATAGGTCCACGGTTTGCGCAGATTGCGGGTGATCTTGAGCAGGGCCTCGTCACCATAATTTTGCGCGATATAGCGGGTAAAGGCATAGCCGGCGTTATAGGTGCGTTCGTTTCCGAGGCTGTTTTTGCCAAAAACGCCCATCTCGTCATAGCTCAGCCATCGATCGGCTGCGACCGCGGTCCGAATCAACATATCGCGATGGCTGTCCCAGCGATCATAGTCCAATCCCGGCGCCATATACTGCGCCATGCCTTCGGCGAGCCACATGGGTATAACCGTGTTGGGCAGCGGATAGGAAGCGATGACATTAGGATAACCGTACAGCACATCCGGACGTTTCTCCGGTTCATAATTGAACATCTGCAAGAAAAACGAAGGGATCCGCCGGGTCATCTGTCTGGCGGCGCCGAGAGAGATCATGTGCGAGAATTCGTGCGTCACCACATTGCGCAGCCAATTGTGCGTGCCGCGCAGAATAAAAGACATTTGCGGCGCCCAGATTTCCACCTTGTTGTCGTAATAAAAGGCTGCACCATTGGAATTGTCGTCAAAGTCCTTGATGATAAAATGGATGATTCCATCGGGGCGCCAATCATAGAGCTCGGTAACGGGTTGATAAATATCTTGAGCGATCTTGGCCACCGTGCGCGCCGTGCGTTCCGCATCCTGGTGAAAATGCACTTGAAAATGTTCGGTTTTAAGCGTTTTCCAATCGAGCTCGGGGTGATTGGCTTCATCCTGAGCGGGCAGCCGCCAGGGCAAGCAGAACGACAAAAACAACAGCAAAAGACCGATTCGGTTTCGTTCCATAAGAGAACCGCGCTCCAGGATTTCCGTTATTTGACCACAGCGATTTTTATCACTTTGTTATCCTTGTGGCGATCGCTTTCAGCTTCCACACGAGCCAGATAGACGCCGCTCTGGACCGAATCGATCTGCCAGCCGACCTCGTGGTCGCCGGCCTGAATCCCGGACGTCGACAGCGATTGAACGAACTCGCCGGCAAGATCATAGATCCGAATCGTAACCGATCGCGCATCGTATAAAAGGCTATAGCGGATTTGGGTATGGTGATCGCGAGTCGGGTTGGGATAACAAAAGACACCTTGAGGCGGCATCAGTTGATCGGCAACTGTAGGCGGCGCGCTTGTTCCGGAGCGATGAAAGGTGCGCCGGCTATCGCCGCCATAGAGCAGCCATCCCGTTGCTTCGAGAGCGGGAATCGGCAGATCCCATCCATATAAAAAACCGTCCTGTGCCAGAGCGAACAGATCCAGATCACCGTCGCCATCCAGATCGATACAGACCGGCGTGTCGGCAGCCGGAGCGCTGAGCGTCAGCTGCAAACCGGGCCACGCTTTGGGTTGTGAATCAAAGCCTGCAATCATCTCGCCGCCGACGATGATTGCCAATGGATCGAAGGATGTCGCGCCTGTCGTCTGGGCAACCGGTATCCAGATCGGAGAGAGTGCCAAAGGGGCACTGTTATGGGATTGATAGCCGCGAATAGAGACAGGGAAATCGGTTGTCGGCCATCCGGTTTGTTCATAGACGGCCAGGACGCCGTCGCCGTTGAAGAGCAATTCGGGCCGGCCGTCGCGATCCATATCTCCCAGAGCCGGGATAAAGGTCGAAGCGAATTCGCGTGGAGCGCTGTTCTCGAGTTGCAAAACACCCTGGTCATTCCAGATCGAGATGGCGCCGGTGTTGGAAACCAGCACGACCTGTAAATCCGAGCGACCATCGAGATCGGCGGTCAGGGGCTGGAAAGCACTTCCACCGCCGGAAGCGCAGCTCTGCCAGACAATTTGTCCATCCGCATCGATCGCCCAAACCAAACCGTCGGTATCAGCAGCGACAGCGACGGCGGCATCGGACGGAAAGGCGGCTGTGCCGCTGATCGGGACGGAAGAAGTGGTGATCTCTGAGACGATGAATTGGTCGTTGCTCAGCCGTCCAAGCGCCAGACGACCGTTTTCCTCACCCCAGACCAGCAGCACCTGTCCCTGTCGATCGATCAGCATCGGCCCGGCAGAGGGTGTTGCGATAGTCGTCGTCAATTTTTGAGGAGTGGCGAAAAAAACGTCGCCTTGCGGTTCGAGATGAATCAAATAAATCGCATCGGCCGTACAAACGACCAGTTCTTCCCGGCCGTCGCCGTCCCAATCGGCCGCTGCGGGTGGTCGAACGAGCGTCTGTTCCAGATCGATCAACAAAGCCGT
>JAFGJN010000209.1 GCA_016929055.1 Candidatus Zhuqueibacterota bacterium | reverse complement strand
TTTTATGATATGAAAAAAGTATCCGCTACTGCCCGCTCCTGAAACTGCGAAAAAGTTGGATCGAAACAGTGTTTGAATGCTCAAGCGAAGAGGATGATAAAAATGTCTTGTTCTCAGCGATGGAGTCGGGCAATTTTGCTTTTTGCGTTCTTGCTCCTGCAGGTTTTGGCTTGCCAGCCCAATCATTCAGAATTGGACAACCGTACGCTTTTAACGCTTGAACCGAATGTCCTTTTTTCTCGCTTTTCGGAAGGTGATTTGATCGAATTGCGCGACGGACGTCTGGCTTTTGTCTATACCCGCTTCTACGGGGGACAGGCAGATCATTCTAGTGCTGATTTGGTCATACAGATTTCTTCTGACCGCGGCCGTACCTGGCAGCCGGAACGCATCGTGGTCAGCAACGAAGGGGGCCAAAATGTCATGTCCGTCAGCCTTTTACGCCTGCCAAACGATGAAATTCTGCTCTTTTATTTGCGCAAGGACAGCGATACCCAGTGTCAGCTCTATGTGCGCCGTTCCGACGACGAGCTCGAAACGCAGAGTGAACCGGTGCGCGTCACGCTCTTGCCTGGCTACCATGTGGTCAATAACGATCGGGTGATTCAGCTGCGATGCGGCCGCTTGATCGTGCCGGCAAACTATCACAGCGATTGGCCTTACCGGGGTGAAAAAGACCGAATCCACGATAAGGGCGTACCCCTGGTCTACTTTTCCGATGATTGGGGAAAAAGCTGGGAACAGGATCGGACTCCGATTAAACCCGTCTTCGAACGCAGTGTGGTTTTGCAGGAAAACGGCGTGGTCGAACGGCTGGACGGCACATTGCTTATGTTCATGCGCACGGATCAGGGTGTTCAATACCAATCGGTTTCCCGCGACAGAGGACTGACCTGGAGTGCACCCACTCCCGGCCCCATTTACTCGCCGCTATCACCTGCCACGATCGAGCGCAACCCCTTGACAGGCAACCTGATCTGCATCTGGAACGACCACTCGGGTCGCCACACCTTTCAGCCTTTGCGTCGAACACCTCTTTGTCTTGCCGTCAGCACCGATGATGGTCTGAGCTGGGGCGATTCCAGAGTTTTGGAGAGCGATCCGAAAGGCTGGTTTTGTTACACCTCGCTCTCTTTTATCGGCCCGGATCTGGTGCTTTCTTTTAGTGCCGGCGATAGCACGCTGGGTCTGCTCAGCCGCCTTCGGGTCATTTCCGTGGATCAGCAGAGTCTGGAAGGGGATACGCTTTCGGTCGTACGGGCAAAAGCACAGGCGCGCCGGATTCTCAAAAAGGCTCTACGGCAGGAACGGAATTGGATTCAAATTCATGCTGCGGAAGGATTGATCGCTGCCGGTGAGGACAGTCTGGTCGTTCCGATCTATCTCGCCATGGATCGAACGACTGTGGGTCCCGAGCTGCGGATAGGTGTCTGGCGGGTTCTGGCCCAGTGCTCGCAATTGCCGGAGGCTGATCGGCAACACTATCGCCAACGCATCCTCGACGCTTTTCTCGATCCCGGCGGCCCCGATCGAGTGCATGCCGGTGAGAGCGCCGGTAAATTGGCTATTCGTATCGATGCTTCGGTGCTCGATTCGATAGACTTGAGTGATTCTGATCGGCGTCTGCCCTGGGCTGCCTCCTGGGTGCAGGCGGTTTCGGGATCGCCTGCAGGAGAGAGTAGACTGATGGATTTGCTGCTCGATGCAGATCCAGCGATGCGTCGCCTCGGATCGTATGCTCTGAGTTGGCTGCCCAATTTGCAAACTGAAACGATGGCCCGATTGCGGCAAGCAGCCCAAAACCCCCTGGCAAGTGCTGAGGAGAAAGCTTTCCATTGCGCCGCCCTTTATGTCCATGTAGAAGCAGCTGAAAAAAACAAATGGTCCTCCGTGATGCAGAATATGCTGCCGGGGAGTTCAGTGGATGTTAAAAAGCAGTTCTGTCATGCTGCCATCCGTTCGCATCAGGCATCGGCGCCCGGATTCCTTCTCGCTCTGATCCAGGATCCGGACGCTGATACACGGGTCTTTGCCGCAACCGCTCTTTTGGTGGGTGTGGAGTGAGCAACGCTGTACTGAAACAATCTCCTGACATACGAGTTCAAGTTGATTGATGGAGTGCATCGAGGGTGTGAACAAAGATACCCGAAAGAGAATACCGCATCCCGTTAAATGCCTGAGGAGTGGTTGTTTTGCCGAGGGGTATCGATCTGTTTTCCGACTGGATAGGCACTTTGGCAAAAAACATGCCGGCTGAGTGCGGTAAGAAGGGTAATCAAATCCTGACGCCATGGGACGGGCGCATATTTTTCTTCGAACGATAGTAATTTTTGGGGCATCGATTGGAAAGCGAAAAACACAGCGACAGCGGTTATTCTGTCGAACAGCTGTTGGCGGAAATCAAAAAAATGCGTTGTCGCATTCAAGAACTGGAAAGCCGTGAATCGGAAAATCAGCAGGTTTCCGAATCCCTGCGACGACAACATCATCTTTTACAGACTCTGATCGATTTGTTGCCTCATCGGATTTATGTCAAAGATACCGAAAGCCGATTCATTTTGGTCAACAAAGAGACGGCCCTTTCCATGGGAGAGGAAAATCCGGAAAGCCTGATTGGAAAATGCGATTTCGATTTTTTGCCGGCAGATTTGGCGGCGCATCTCTTTCAGGATGAACAAATGGTGATTCGAACAGGCCGTCCTTTGCTCAACCAGCGATGGGATAATCCGCTCGAAAATCGCTGGTTCCTGACGAACAAAATGCCACTGCACAATGAAGCAGGCGAAATCATCGGGCTCGTCGGCATAAACAGCAATATATCCGAACTCAATCAAACGATCCTCAAGCTGAAGAGAAGCGAAGAAACGGCGAATGCCATTCTCAATGCATCGCCGGATATCGCCCTTTTGGTGGACAGGAACGGGATATGCCTGGCATGCAATCTCAACTATCTACGAACGATAAAAAAGAGTTATGACCAGGTCATCGGTGCGGATATTTTTTCCTATTTGCCGCCAAGTGTTGTCGAGGGCCGCAGAAAGATGTTGGATCGCGCCCTGCAGCTGGGGCTACCCGTCATTTTTGAGGATAGACTGGATACAGATTATTATATCCACTCGGTCTATCCCATCTGCGCCAGCGATCTTGAGGCTCAACAGAACTCGAACGTTTCGGGCGAGTCATTCAAATGTACAAGAGCGCATTGGGAGCGTGATCAAGTCAGTGCAATCGGACGGTCCAAACAGACCAGCGCAAAGGAAGAAATTCAGCGCGTGGCAATTTTTAGCAAATGCATTACCCAGGAACGCGAAGCGCAACGGCTGCAGAAAAAAGCGGATCAACGTCTCCTCGCTTTTGCTCAGGCTCTGCCTGATCTTTCGGTTGTTTTTGATCTCGACGGGCGTGTGATCGATGTCTATTCACAACCCGAACATCAATGGTTCATCGACCGGCTTGCGCAAGGCAATCGTTCCCTGCATACAATTTTTGATTCTGAAATCGCGGATCTCATTCTGGAAAATTTGCGGCAAACGGTGCAAAACGGGCATTCTCGGCAGATGGAATTTCCACTTGGCTTGGACAATAAACGCCATTGGTTTCAAGGCCGCACCTGGACCATTCCCGGCGAGGAAGAGGCAGCGCCTCTGATTGTTTGGATTTGTCGCGATATAACGGAACACAAAGAGCTCGAAGCCGAATTGATGCACATCAGTGAAAGCGTCACGCGACAAATGGGGCGGGATTTACACGATACTCTGGGCCAAAACCTGACCGCTTTGCTCTGGTCCGCTCGACTTTTGGTCGATCAGTTGCACCAAAAGCAAATATCCGACGTCGAGTCGGCGGATAAAGTGCTCGTTCAGATCCAATCGGCAATCGATGAAATGCGCCGATTGAGCCGGGGGCTCAATCCTGCCGAGCTGGATGAACGCGGCCTTTTCGTTGCCCTGAAAAACCTGGTACAAAACTGCGATCGTTTTTCGGAAATCGATTGTTCCTTGCAGGCGCCGGAAACTCTGCAGGATTTGCCCTCGACCGTCAGCATCGCTCTCTTTCGCCTGGCGCAGGAAGCGGTAAACAATGCGATCAAACATTCCCGAGCCCAAAAAATCGAGGTCAAGCTGGTCTTGGAAGAAAAGAGATTGCATTTAATTGTCACTGATAACGGCACAGGTTTTGATCCCGAAAGCCCCGACGCCGGCGGAATGGGACTGCGCACCATGCAACACCGAATACGCTTTGTCGGCGGCAATCTGCAGATCCTTTCACAACCCGGCAAAGGCACGGAAATTCATGCTCAGGTTCCGCTGCCCATTTGCTAGAATCCCTTCCAAATGGGTCGTTCGTTCCCTCTTGCGATTTGAAACGAAACGGATAATTGATTGATTTCCGTTCACAAAAACTTTATATTCTCTGGTTAGATAACGCTAAAGTGTCAAAGAGGTTTTTTCTGCAAACGCAGAGTTGTGCGATAGTCTGACCCGGATTCGGTGCAAAGCACCGAATCCCTTATAAATACAATAAGATATTTTCACCAATAGGGTGGAAATGGTGACTGCTGCATAGACAATAAAAAAAGATGTTTCACTGGTGTCCGGTCAAACAACCGGACACCAGTGAAAATGTTTATTGTTTCATTCTGTTGACATAGAATCCAGGTCTGATTTGGCCAAGGGGCAAAACGGAGAAATATATGAAAAGTGCGGTGATCAAATCTGTATTCATCCTTTCGT
>JAFGJN010000022.1 GCA_016929055.1 Candidatus Zhuqueibacterota bacterium | reverse complement strand
TGCAGGCCAGAGGAGAATCCGCAGCTCCGTTAGAACGGGTCGGCGGCACCCTCGGGCATCCCAATCGCCTGGCCATGTTTCTCGAAGTTCTGCTGCCCCTGACGCTGGGTCTGTTTTTAACCGCTGGCCGTCGCAGCGCGCGAGGATTCGCCTTGTTCGCTTTTTTTATCGGCTCCAGTGCCATGATCCTGACCGGTTCGCGCGGGGGATGGATTGCCACCGCGGTGGCATTTGCTTTCTTAATCGCTGTCGCGCTTAAACACAAACGCATCCAATCGAAGCAGGTTTGGCGCCTGGGCTTGCTTGCCGGGATCGGATTGGCGGTTGTCGGATTCTTTTTCAGCGAACAACTGGAAAACCGAATCACCGGCGAAGATCACGGCTCGGCAATGAGTCGCATACCCATGTTTCAGATCGCTTTTTCGATTATCGAAGAACATCCCGTTGGCGGTGTAGGTATCAACAATTATGCGGTAATCATGCAGCAATACAACGACACCATACTCGGCCGGCGCTTTTCAACCATTCCCCGTCCGGTTCACAACATGTACCTGCTTATCGGCGGCGAAACCGGAGCCATCGGTCTGGTGACTTTTGGTGTTTTTCTCTTTGCTCTTTTGCGCCTTCTGTGGCGTATCGTGCGTGCGCCGTCACCCAACATTTCCGTCTATGCGCTCGCCCTCTTGGCTGGAATCTTGGCCTTTCTTGTTCATGGTCTGGTGGACAAGCACCCGCCGGGTGGTTATCCGCTGTTTTATCTCTTTATGGCCCTGGCTGTTGTTTTGCCGGAGATGATTTCGGCGAAAAAAGAGGATGGTCTGTGAAACAGATTTTTCGGCAAATCGGTTGGGTGTTCGGCCTGCTTGGACTATCGATGCTGATGGCTTCCATCGCCTCGATCTGGCTGGCGCGTTCGATGAGCCCCAAGGACTTTGGCGAATTCAGCTTGATGCGCAGCTTGATACTTTTCATACCGACATTGGCCATCTGGGGGCAGGATATTGCCATCACAACTTTTTTTGCCCGCACATATCCGGGGCGTTATCGATGGTTTGTGGTGCTGCGGCGAGTCTTGATTGGCTCGCTGATAATCGGTATTCTGGCGACTATTGTCAGTGGATGGATCTACCATCTCAAGCCTTACCAGTTGATTTGTCTGGCATTTGCCGTCCCGGCATCCTGCTCTTCTCTGGCTTTGGCCAGTTTTTTTCGAGCCATGGGGCGCTACCGTTTTACTGTGCTGATGACCAGTGCTTTTCGCGGTCTGTTTCTGATCGTTGTGACGGTTTTGTGGGTGACGGAGCGACTGGATATTCAAAGCGCGGTTATTGGCTATACCCTGACTCTCGCCGTCACCGCTGTGATCAATTTTTTTCTGGCGTACAAATTTTTGCCGGTCGGAAAAGAAGAGGTGTCGCCCCAGTTGCATCGAACCGGCCTGATCTATATGGGCATCGGTCTGACGGTGAATATTTTGATCTCTCTGGACGCTTTGATGATTTCCCGCGTTCTCGGACATGAAGCGCTGGCGCTTTTTTCCGCGGCTGTGGTTCCCGCCCAAATGTTCGCCATTCTCAGCCGTGCAGCAAAAATCGTTTGGGTGCCCGAGTTCGGGCGCAACACCCGTGTCCGCATGAACAGCTATGGGCGCTGGGTGATCATCTGTGCTTTTGCTCTCATGCTGACCATGACCGTCGCTGCCCGTCCGATTTTACATGTGTTGTACCATGGAAAATACGATGACGGTTCTCTGTTGTTGCAGCTCCTGGCCGTCGCAGGGATGTTGCGACTTGTCTATGGCTTGAGTTCCAGTTTTATTATTGGCCGTTGCAGTGAGCGAGCTTTGATCGTTCATCTGGTGATGACGTGCACGGTTTTGCTGCTCTATGTACCGGGTCTCTATTTCGCCCTGCGCACTTTAGGTGTTTTGGGCGCTGGATATGCCTTGCTGTTGCAGCTGCTGATCCGTGTTGGCGGCAGTTATACCCTGATCGGTTACGGCGAACACAGGCACAAAACCTGGTTTGGATTCGAGGGATGAGTGAGTGATTCGATCGACATAAGCTATCTTTCCAACGAGAGATTTCCGGCCTACACCGCCTGCAGCATGCAGCAGATGCGCATGTGCGAAGCGTTTGCCCAAACCGGGGCGCGCGTTCGACTGGTGCGCCCCCATTATTTTGCCGGTCGGCCGTTGCCGAAAGAAAAAAACGACTTGTTTGAATTTTACGGCATCGATCGTTGTTTTTCGCTGGTGACGTTGCCGAGTTTGTTGGCGTGGAGCAAACGCGATCAGGCGCATACTCGAAACGCCTGGCGGTTGCCGTTTGTCGGCGGATTAAGCCAGGTTGCGGCCATGGCCGCCTATTTATTGTACCTCGAGAAAAAAAAGGCGCACTGCATCTATACTCGTAACGTCCATGCCGCCTGGGTTTGTGCGCAAATCAAACGAGCAACCGGTCGTCCACTGTCTCTTTTTTTTGAAGCACATGCCGCAGTGCATCGACCTGAACGCTGGTTCGGCTCGATTCTGCGCGCATCGAATGGTGTGGTGGCGTTAACCGAAAATTTAAAGTCCTTTCTCTGCCGGAATTACGGCATTGCAGAAGATCGGATTCTGGTCGCCGCCGACGCTGCCGTCATCAAAAAACCGATTCCCCAATCCGAGGCCCGCCAACGACTGGGATTGACCGGCACACGCGACCACTGGGTGGTCTATACCGGAAGCTTGCAGCCGGGAAAGGGTGTGGAGGTTCTGGTTCGAGCGGCTGCAGATTTGCCCGACTGCACCGTTATCATCGTCGGAGGCGGGATCGAACACATTCAACAGATAAAACCGATCGATCCCTCGGCGGATGTCCGTTTTTTGGGTTGGATCGAACCCGATCGTGTCTGGTCGATACAATGCGCAGCCGATGTCCTGGTTTTGCCCAATACCGACCATCCGCGCAATGAGTTTACATCGCCGCTCAAGCTTTTCGAGTATTTGCAATGCGGGCATCCGCTGGTCGTTTCGGATCTGCCGGTCCTGCGCCGGGCAATGCCGCCGGGTCGGAGGGTGTACTGGGCAAAATCCGGCGACCCGGACCGACTGGCAAGGGCGATCCGTCAAACGCTGGCCGATGCTTGCCGACAAAAGATCCCAATAGACGATGCTTTTGCGTCAGAAACCTGGCACCACCGAGCAGAAAAAATCATGGTTTTCATCAGGGAAAAACAGGAATGAGCAATGTCCGCCCCAACATATTATTGATCACCATCGACAGCTTGCGAGCCGATCACCTGTCGCTTTACGGCTATGAGCGGGAAACCACGCCCTGGCTCAGTCTCTTTGCCGAAAACGCTGCGGTTTACGATCGGGCGATTTCCCCCGCTGGTTGGACTGGTCCTGCTGTGGCTTCCATTCTGACCGGATTTTATCCGACCACCCACGGCTATACCAATCGCTACTATTATCTCGACGAATCAGTGCCGACGCTGGCAACGCGTTTGCAGCAAGTCGACTATGAGACGGCGCTTTTTTCCAACAACATCTATATCGGCCCTGAAACCGGAATCGGACGCGGCTTTGATCAGTGCTATTACCAGGGTCGACCAATTTTGGAACAAAAACGACAATCGGCTAAAAGCCGATGGCGTCGCTCTGTTCCCCGGTCACTCAAAGTCTGGATTCAGGATCGGCAGGATGCCTGGTGTGAACAACGCGCACTCGAGCGCGACAAAGGCGCTGCTGCAACCGAGCGATCGATCTTTTCCTTTTTGCATCGCCGCAATCAATCGCGCCCCTTTTTCGCCTATGTTCATTTTCAGGAACCGCACAGTATCTATTTCCCGCCGCTGCCGTTTCGGCGCAGATATTTCCCCGACTCTCTCTATCGCGCTTTGGGTTGTCTGGAGTATGACTTTATCGGTTTTTACGCCGGTCGCGTGAGGTTTGAGCGCGAACAAATGGATCGTTATGGCGCGCTTTACGACGGCGAAATCGCCTATATCGACTGGCGGTTGGGCCGGCTGTTTCGCCACTTGCAGGATAAAGGCCTATTGGATTCGACGATCGTCGTGATCGCAGCCGATCACGGCGAGTGTTTTGGGGAAAATGGTTATCTCTGGCACGCTTTCTGCATCTATCAACCTCTGATACGTGTTCCTTTGATCATTCGTCATCCCGAATGGTTTAAAGCGGGAATAAACAGCGATTTGGTTCAAACCGTCGATCTGGTGCCGACCCTGCTGAACGGATTGGACATCGATATGAATGACGAATTTGAAAGCCAGGGCCAATCGTTATTGACGGGTTCCAAACGACAGGCTGCTTTAACAGAATATTTTGAACCCCAGATCATGATTGAGCGTTGGCTGCAACGACGCACCGATCTTTCGCGAGAGGATTTGGCGCCGTTCAATCGCCGGTTAACGGCCTGGCAAACAGAGGAACGCAAGTTCATTCTCTCATCCGATGGTCGCCACGAGTTCTATGACTTGCACCAGGATCCCTGCGAACAGAACAATCTATACCGCCAAACAGTCCACGGCGAGGAACAAGAGGCGATCAAAAAGTGGATCGCCCGGTTGCCGGTATGCGAGCGACAATCGCAGCATGAAGGATTCGACAAGGCAACCTGGGAAAAGTTAAAAAAATTGGGATATGCCTAGCTAAGGAATTGAAATGTCGGCGATAACGGATTGGCAACCGCAAACCAGCGCTTGTGGGCCTGTAGTTCGCATCGCTTTTCTCTTGCCTTCCTTGGGCATGGGTGGAGCCGAACGGCAGTTGCTCGCGCTTTTGCGCCATATGGATCTCGACCGTTTTCGCTCAACTCTTTTGGTCATGCACTTGCGCCCGGATGATCTGAAATACGAATTTGCTACAATTCCGGGTTTGCAGATACACAATTTGGGCAAAAAAAATCGGCTTGATTTCCGCTTTTTGCTGCGTCTGAATCGAATACTGGCGGCCGAGTCTTTTGATGTCCTTTATGCCATCAATGCATCCGCAAGGCTGTTCGCTTTTTTGGCTGGCCGCTGGCGGGGTGTGCCCCGAATCGTCTTTGCCGAGCGCAATTCAGCCCCGATTTATTCCTCATTGGGCAGCCGACTCTATCACTTTTTCGAGGCCCGGCTCTTCCCGTTGGCCGACCATATCGTCACCAACAGCCCTTCGGGGCAGGAATTCTGTCGCAAGCGCGGGGTACCGGATGGCCAGATCCATCTCATCGCCAATGGCCTCGAAGCGGCTGGTAACGGAAAAGTGATTGAACGGCAGAGCACCGTTCCGGTCATCGGCATGGTGGCGCGTTTTACTCGGCAAAAAGATCATGAAACGTTCCTGTTGGCTGCAAAGCGAATATTGGAAGTGTTGCCCGAGGTTCGGTTTTTGTTGGTGGGTGATGGCCCGCGGTTACCTGTCATGCACAATCTGGCCGAAGAATTGGGTATCGCGGATTTGGTTTCCTTTGTCGGGCAACAACCAAAGGCGAGAGAGTGGATGCAGCAGATGGATCTTGTCGTCCTGACTTCCCGGCTTGCTGAAGGCTGTCCCAATTCCATTATCGAAGCCATGAGTCTGGGTATTCCGGTGATTGCCACCGATGTCAGCGGAACCCGCGACTGGATTCGTCACGGTGAGACCGGATTTCTGGTATCGCCCAAAAATCCACAGGAACTGGCTCAGCGTCTGTTGACCTGTCTCCGCGATCCGTCGACCGCACAAGTGGGTGCGCGCGCGGCCGAATTCGCCCAGTTTACGTTCGCCAACGAGCGAATGGTGCGCGATTTCGAGAAATTTTTTGCCGGCTTGATGCCGCCGCATCATGGACAAACACTCGATTATCGCAAAAGTCGGTTGCCGGTGTCGGCGGCTTTTGGCGCCAGCTTGCCGGTTGCCAATCTTTTTGGATATTCACTGGGCCGTCTGACGATCGAACGATGCGTGGAGTTGGTCGACAGCATAATTCCAGCGGAATGGCCTGTGCATATCGTTCTCGTCAATGCGGCAAAAATCGTCAAGGCGCGATGGGATCGAGAACTGGAGCTGATCATTCGTCAGGCGGATCTGGTCGGTGCTGACGGCATGCCGATCGTCTGGTTGTCACGCCTGGTGGGTCAAGCCATTCCGGGTCGGCTGAACGGCACGGATTTGATGTATCGGCTTCTCGATTTGGCTCAAACTCGACACTACCGGGTCTATTTGCTCGGTGCTCGTTCACACGTGATCGAGTCGGCCGTCTCTTTCATGCAACAGCGATATCCGCTTTTACCGATCGCCGGTTACCACAGCGGTTATTTCGCTTCTCCGGAAGAGGTTGAGAAAACGATCGACGAAATTGCCGATTGCAAGCCGGATATCTTGCTGATCGGCATGAGTTCGCCCATGAAGGAGAAATGGGTGCATCGCTATAAACATCGATTGCCGGTTTCGATTATCCACGGCGTCGGCGGAAGTTTCGATATTCTTGGCGGTTTGACCAGCCGTGCACCGTTTTGGATGCAGCGATCAGGGCTGGAATGGCTCTATCGGTTGATGCAAGAACCCAGGCGGTTGTGGAAACGCTATCTTTTACTCAACACACTGTTTTTGTTCTTTTCCGGCAAAGAGATCGCCAGTTCCTGTAAACGCAAACTGTTGCATCACAAAAAAAACACTCGGAGGTTCTCGTGAAAAAACGCCGATTGGTGCGGCTGTCGTTGGCCGTGTTGCTGTCGCTTATCGGCTCCGGTATCGGCCAATATCATGAAAATCAGGCGGACGCGATAATTGTTCCGCCTGACTATGCCGGTTTCTCACCGCCGGAGGCAGTCGGCGCCGATTATATCGATCCCGCTTTCGGCACCCTCGTGCGACGAGTCAGCAATTGCACCGGCGCAGGTGAAGATGCGCTGGGCGGTTATTTCAGCAATTCTGAAATTTGTTGCTTTAATCACGATGGCTCACTCTTTATCGCCGCCGAAGATGTGGTGACCAACGGCAAACGACTGGTCGTCAGTTTTCTCTATGATGGCCGTACCGGTGGCAAGTTGCAGACACTGCAAGGGAGCAATTTCCAACCCTGGTGGATCCGTTGGGCTTTGGCTGGCCGTTGCCGGGTGGAGGGCCAAATTCTGGATTTCGATCCCACCTTTTGTTTTTTCAAATATGAGGGCAACGAAATTCGGCTCTATGATGTTCGTGAATTCCCTGGCTACATCCTTGTTCGTCGCTTCGATGAATACAGCTCCATCGGACCGGCTGGAGGGGAAGGGGATCTTTCCGACGATGGGCGCTATTGGTGTCTGGATGGCGACGGCCGCGAGCTTTTTGTCTATGATTTAATCGACGATATCAAATATCCGGCCAGCAGCTTTGATCTCGGCACCCTCGGTTCGCCTGGCAGCAAAACCGGGGTCGATTATGCCGCTGTCTCGGCCGATGGACAATGGGTCGTGGTCTCGTGGTCCACCGAACCGTCCACCGATCGTTACCACGGGATTGAATTGTATGACCGCGAATGGAATTTTCAACGCCAGCTCTATCCCGGGATTATTCACTGGGAAGTCGGAGTAGATGCTTTTGGCCATCAGGTGCTCTATACGGCCGCAAGTTTCAGCCTGCCGGAATTTTTCACCCGCTATGGCGTCAACCCCGGCGATATCATCTCGATTCGGCTGAAGGATGGTTATATTCGCCTGCTCAAGGAAATGAAACCCTGGGCGCCTCAGGTGATGAGCGCCTGTAATTCGGTGACCGATCCGACCCGGCTCTATGTTTCCTTTTATGCGCGTTCCCAGGATCCGCAACAGCTCTGGGCACCGCTTTGGGGTGAAATCGTCGGGATCGCCACAGACGGATCGCAAACCGTGGATCGACTGGTGCATCACCGCAGTCGTCCCGTTCCCGGCAAATCGGAAAAATATTGGCAGCCCGATTTCGTCGTCAATCGGCAAGCATCCACCGTGCTGTTTCGAAGCACCTTTACCGGTGCTATCGGCGATATGTATCTTTTTTCAATCTTCGGCGATACTGCTGAGCCCGATGTCGAACCGCCTCTTGCGCCGCAACAATTTTACAGCCCCGAACAGGGAAAAGATGAAATCGAGTTGCGCTGGTCTCCTCCCGCTCCGGCGCCTGACGGTGATGTGGCCGAATCGTATCGGCTTTATCGCGACGGTGATGATATTGCTCATGTCTATTCGACCTCTTTTGTCGACGTCGGTTTGGTGGAAGCTCAGCTTTATCGATATGCCCTCTATAGTGTTGACGATGCCGGCCTGACCAGTCTGGAGCCGGCCCGTCTGGAAGTCTCCACCCGGGGCGATAGTGTGCCGCCTTTCGTCATCGATTGTTCGCTCATCGATCCCAATCGTCTGCGGCTTTTATTCAGCGAAGCGATGGATTCGCTTTCCCTGGCAAAAAAAAACGCCTATCGTTTCGAACCGGAACTCGAATTGTTCGCCGTCGAGGTTGCAACAGGTTGTCGGCAAGTGGAGCTGTGGTTCGATCCGTTGGAACCGGGAGTCGAATACAGGCTTTGGATTACAGGTTTGGTGGATCAATCGCAGCAAAGAAACGGGCTGTTTCCGAACGAAGCGATTCCTCTGCGGGTGGCGATCGATTTCAGCGATTCCTTTAGTGAATCGGACTTGTCGAATTGGCGGTTTCGCAATCCCGAACGGTGGCGCGTCGATTCGAACGGCGTTCTCTGGCTGCAGGATTCCGGTTACGAGAGCCCCGGCGGTTATCGACTGGGAGAATACGCGCTGCTCGATGCAAATGCAACTTTCCCGTTGCGCTTGCATTTCGGATGTTTGGCTCGAAGCGCCGAATCGCTCGAGTTCAATCCCTATGCCGACTATGCCTTGATTTTCAACTTTCGCGACAGTTTGAATTACGATTATGTGCAATTGCACGCATATGATGTTGCGGTGGCGGCAATCATTGACGGCGAACGGCAGCGTTTGAACAAGGTCGCTCATGATCTATCCCTCGACGAATGGAACCAAATCGAGCTGGTTCTCGAGCCCGAGCTTGTGCGGGTGGAGATCAACCGCGAAAGTGTTTTGGATTTGCCCTGGGTTCTCGGCAGGTCAGGCCGGCTCGGGTTGGGTTCTTTTAACGACTCGGCGTGGTTCGACGGTGTCACCGTACAAGCATTGGCTTCTGCTGATAGCGAGCCGCCCGCCGCTCCGACCGGGTTGAAGATCGAAAACCTGCCATGAGCGAATCTCACCCGATCTGTGTCTGGATGATCGGTTTGTCCGATCGGCGGCATGGTGGAGTGGCTTCCGTGCTCCACACCTATAAACTGGCGAGTTGGTTTCGGGCGCCCCATTTTCGCCTGTTTGCAACCTGCCTTCCCGGCCATCGACTGGTGCGCTGGTCTTCAGCTTTGCGCCTCTTTTCCTGTTTTGTCGCTCGACTGACCCAAAGCCCGCCCTCTTTGGTCCATATCCATCTGTCCTCAGGGTTGAGTTTTTGGCGCAAAGCGCCCTATATTCTTGCGGCGCATCTGAAAGGTGTGCGGATTCTTGTCAATATTCACCCCACCCATTTCTACGATTTTTTTCTTTCCCAACCGTTGCCTTTGCGATGGCTGGTGCGGAGGATTCTTCTTCTGGCCGATGCAGTTGGATTTCCCAACCCGGCAATGATTCCCCGCTTCGTGGCTGTTTTACCTGGCATTCGGTTGTGTTATTTGCCAAATCCTATCGATTTGGGCCGGTATCGATCGAACGATCGCCGAATCTCTTTTCCTGGCTATGCTCTTTTTCTCGGCACTTTTTCCGCCGGAAAAGGGATCGAAACCATCATCGCAGCTTCGTCTGCGGTCTTGCAAGCCTATCCCGAATTTCGTTTTGTTCTGTGCGGTATGCAAGAGTCTCAGCGGCGGGATAAGCGCATCCAGGCGTTGTTTAAAACAGGAATCGACATTCGGCCGTGGGTGAACGAACGGGAGAAACTGGAACTGTTGCGAGGCGCAACCGTTTTATTGTTGCCTTCGAAAAGCGAAGGTTTTCCTGTAATCGTGGCCGAGGCTCTGGCGTGCGGCGTACCGGTTATCTGTTCAGCGGTAGGCGGTCTGGAAGCGCTGTTGCGCGATAGGCGAGAAGTTTTGATGATACGCCCGCAGGATGGCAAAGAGTTGCAAGAAAAGCTTTGTCTGCTTCTCGGGGATCCCACATTACAGGCCGGTCTCGGCGAGCGGGGAGCGAAATATGTAAAACGGTTCGATGTGGAAACAATCCGACCGTATTTGCTCAAGCTCTATACGACCCTATTGTCGGGCAAAGCACAGGGTGTCGTCGGTTTGCTGGCAAAAAGCGGTTGACTCGGACAAAAATCTTTAATACTTTACCTTGCTTTTATGCAAAACGAGACGGTCATGCCCCCTATGCGAGAGTGGCGGAATTGGCAGACGCGCTAGACTTAGGATCTAGTGTCCAATGGACGTGGGGGTTCAAGTCCCCCCTCTCGCACTCTAGCGAGTGATGATCCGGGGTGTCGCTGAATCGACCCATGCACAGAGGAAAGACGGATCCCCTTGGACTGGATTTCGGTTCACTAGAGTCGGCGGGTAGGGAGGCAACTCTATCCGGCGATTTTTTTTGCATTCGATTCGAGAGCAACGAATTTCGGTCACACGAGCGGCAAGATTTATACGACTGAGAAAAACGAAGGGACGAAAATTTGGAATACCAGAGCAAGATTCAAGAAAATTGGCATGCCGTGGTCACGGTCACGGTGGATGCGGAAAAAGTGGGCCCCCAATTGGCCGACTCTTTGGCTTCCCTATCCAAGCGCGTCAAGCTCGAGGGGTTTCGCAAGGGCAAAGTTCCACGGGGACTGATCAAAAAAATGTTCGGCAAACAGATTGAAGAGCAGGTTTATGAGCCTTACTATCGGCAGGCTCTGGACGAGCTCTTTAAAGCGGATGGTTATGACCCGATTTCGATGCCCAAAGTGGAAAATGTGCAATTCGACGACAAAAAAGGTTTGACCTTTGATGTCACTTTTGATGTGCGTCCGGACTTTCAAGTCGAGGATCTCAAAGGTGCGGAGATTGAAAAAACCGAATATACGGTGGACAAAAAAGATGTCGAAAATGCCCTCGAGTCGCTTCGTCAGCAGCAAGCGATGATCCATACCGTAGAAGGCGAGGCCCAACCCGGCCATTATGTCGTTGCAGATATCCAGGAACTTGATTCTACCGGGCTTCCGATAATCGGCCGCAAGTATGAAAAACAATCTCTCTATGTGCGTCCGGATGATCAGGAACTGACGCCGCAACTGCTCGGCGTTAAGCCCGGCGAAATCCGGCGGATTCGGCTTGCCGTTGAGAAAGAAAAGAGTCCGACGATCGATACACTTGAATCGGATAATAAAGAAACGGAGAAACGGTTCGAACTGTCGGTGCGGGAAATCAAGGAGCGCCGAGTGCCGGAACTGGACGACGAATTCGCCAAGGATCTCGGTGATTATAAAAATCTTGGCGAATTGAAAAAACGGATCCAGGAAAACCTCAAGAACAACGCCGAATCCGATTCAAACCATTTTTTTCGACAGGCGCTGATGGATGAAGCTATAAAACGCAACACTGTTCAGGTGCCACCGTCCATGCTCTCGCGTTATCTGGATTCCGTTGTGCAAGATGCAAAAAAACGCGAACCCAAAGTCGATGAAAAGCAACTGTACGAGCATGCTCGTGCCGGTGCGATTCGCACAATCAAGTGGATCCTGATCCGCCAGCGATTGGTGGAAAAAGCCGGCATCGAGGTAACCGACGACCAGGTGCGTGCCCATCTGCAACAGGCGGTAGTGGCGGGAGGGCTTAAAGAGGATCAAGCCAAAGGAATCGAGGAAAACAAAGAGCGCTTCGAGTCGATCAAAGATGAATTGATCGATACCGCGCTTTTTGAATGGCTGGCCGGACAATGCAAGGTAAAAACGACCAAAAAGCCCTGGCGCTCGGAGGAGGAAGAAGCGGATCCGGTGACTGCAACTTAAACTCTCATGCTGCCAGTTTGCGAGAACCGGATTTGCCTTATAATCCGGACAATTAGCAGATCTGTGCTGATAATAATTGCTTGTTTGATCGAGATAAATTGCTTTAATTTCATTGGCATGCTTGGCTTTCAAGCTGGAATTGGTGAATAGATGGAGTGATCAATGACACTTGTACCTATGGTGATCGAGCAAACCGGGCGCGGCGAACGGGCTTATGATATCTTTTCTCGGTTGTTGAAAGAACGAATTATTTTTGTCGGCACGGCGATCGATGATACCGTTGCCAGCCTGGTCATTGCCCAGCTTTTGTTTCTCGAAGCTGAAGATCCGGAAAAGGATGTTTATGTTTATATCAATTCTCCAGGCGGTTATGTTTCCGCCGGTTTGGGTATCTATGACACGCTGCAATATATTCAACCGGATGTAGCCACCATTTGCATGGGACAGGCGTCGAG
>JAFGJN010000208.1 GCA_016929055.1 Candidatus Zhuqueibacterota bacterium | reverse complement strand
ATTTCGATCCCGAACGCGTCGCTTTTTCTCCCCGGGGCATTACCGGAGTCGCATATCCCGATGATCCCGCTGCAGCTGCCGGCTATGGCGTCTTTGTCGTGCACGAAAATCCGAGCGCCGGTCAACCGCTTCCGGTTTCCGATTTTTTGCAAAAACCCGATCTTGCCGAACTGAATCGTACCAACGCCATCGATCCCGGCTATCGCGTCTGGATTGATACCGGTATCCTCAATTTTGCTCCCGATGCGGCTCGGACCCTGGTCGGTTGTCGCGATCTGATCGAATACTACCGATCCGGACAGCGCAACCACAATCTCTACCACGAAATCCTCTTTGCGCTCCTCACCAAAGGTGAACTCGCCGACCACACCTCTCTACACCAGATCGATTTTTCTGTGGTGTTGTTGCCCTATTGCGGTTTTTTCCATATCGGCCGCAGTCGAGAGCTTTTGCAAAACTATTATACACTCACCTCCGCAGCGGCGTTGTGCGATTTCCGCAACAGCAGCCACTCCAATGCTCGTGCCTTTCCGCACCTCAAAAACAGCTTTATCTATAACACACTGATCACAACACCCACCGTGCAAATCACATCTCCGGCTGTAATCGAAGGTTGCATACTCGACGATCAGGTGCAGCTCGATGGTGAAAACCTGCTCACCGGGATCCCCGCCGAATCTGGAGCGATTCATCTGCAACGCGGACAGGGACTAGTTGTCCTGCCGGTCGGAAAACATGACTGGAGCGCCATTGTCTATGGCCTGGATGATTCCTTTAAGGAAGACACTGGCGTGACCTTTTGCAACCGTCCGTGGAAGAGGGTCAGACGCGAGCTCGCTCTCACCGACAACGAGCTCTGGCCGTCCGGGGTCGAGCCGGAATTGTGGACCGCGCGTCTTTTCCCGCTGCGACCAAATCCGCATTCTGCAGTGTCAGCCGTCCTCAGACTGGTCGATGAAAACCGTAAAGCACCCGGTGAGCCTCGTCTATCTTTGCAGGAAATCCTTGCCAGCGTCAACCAGTCACGCCTCCTGCGCCAGTCCGAAGAGATCGCCCGCCGTGCCCGGTTGCTCCTGTGGCAAAGCGGTCAAAATGATTTCCCCTCGCTTTCCTTTGATGATCTTTTGCGCCTTTGCCGCGCAGACGAAGACGAGGAGACCATCGCTCGCGGACTCGAACGCGCGTTGTCCGATTGCCGCGATCTGAGCGAACGCGCTCATTTTGAGTATCTGCTCCATGCCTTTGTCCTGCGTAGAGCCGAACAAAAAAATGATTCACAACTCTTGCAGCAGGCACAGGCATGGCAGGATCGTGCTTTTGCCACCATTCGTTCAGCCGTAAGTCAAGGGCTTATCGAACACGGTTCACTGACACGGACACGTGGCACGATTATCCGCAGTGACGAGGTGGTCTGGACCGTTGTTCCCGCTCGCCTCGATTTCGCCGGAGGATGGTCCGATACGCCACCCGTTTGTGTCGATCTCGGTGGTGCCGTGCTCAACGCTGCCGTCACGCTGAATGGCCAATACCCAATTCAGGTCATGGCCAAACGCCATTCCGAGCCGGTCATCCGCATCCATTCCATCGACCTGGGCGCAGGCGCGGTGATCCGTGACGGCGACGAATTGATGCAGTTTACCGACCCAGCCGACTGGCGATCGCTGCCCAAATCCGCATTTTTCGCCGCCGGAATCGTGCCAATGGACAAATCCGTCGATCTGCAAAGCATTTTCAAGGAATTGGGCGGAGGTATCGATCTCACCCTTTTCAGCGCCTTGCCCTCAGGATCCGGGCTCGGCACTTCCAGCATTCTTGGCACCGGCATTATCGCCACTCTCAGCCGTTTGGCGGGCATCCCGATCAGCAGCGATGAGCTGTTCGCTCGCACCAGCTATATGGAGCAGCTGATGACCACTGGCGGCGGCTGGCAGGATCAGATCGGCGGCGCTGCTGGCGGAGTGAAACTTTTACAAACTGCAGCCGGTTATCGTCAAGAACCCATCCTCTCCTGGACCCAACTCGTGCCGCCCGGTCAAAAACCAACAGAGCGCTTTCTTCTCTATTATACAGGCTACCGCCGCATGGCCAAGAATATCCTTCGCCAAATAGTGGGACGCTATCTCGGTCGCGATCGCGTCGTTTTGCAGACCCTGGAGGAATTGAAGGATCTGGCCCTGGCCATGAAAGATGATCTCGATCACCGTCAATTGGATGAATTCGGAGCCCGAATCTCTCGCACCTGGGAATGCAACAAACGCCTGGACAACGGTTCGACAACCCCGGAAATCGAAGAAATTCTCAACAGGATCTCTCCCTATGCGATCGGCGCTAAACTGCTCGGAGCCGGAGGCGGAGGTTTTCTGTTCATCGTCGCACAGGATTCTCGATCCGCTGCCCAAATCCGGCAAATCCTTGAAAAAGATCCGCCCAATGATCGCGCTCGATTTTTCGATTTCGCCATCGATCCCCTTGGTATTCGCACCACTGTGCTCTAAAATAATTTGTTTTTAGTTCGATTTCGCTGCATAATTTATCATACTTGTCCTCGCTCTGTGCACCGCCAGATCCCACGGCTCTCAGCCTTCCTGGCGCTTGTTGAGAGATGGACTGAAGATTTTTCTGCATTCCTTTTAACGCATCCCATTTGAGTTAGGCACCCGGGGAGTCATTGCGGTTTTATTTAGTAAAAGCCGCGCAAACCACGTTCGCATCGGCCTGAAAGGCGTGCGCGACACAGGCCGATTCACTGTTCCGTTTTTTATTACAAACTCGTTAGACCGATTTTCAATGGTCTCGCATCTCATCCCTGAATGCGCCATCGAGTGTATCGGTTGAAAAAAAAGAGGTTCCGATGGGCTGTTGATGTATACCGAGGAGGGTTATCGCGATGCACAATTCGAATCGGGAAGCGATGGGGGATCGGCCAAGACGCACTATTCCTTTTCTTCCGGCTTTACGCTTTTTACCGAACTGCCTGTTGATTACCGCTTGCTCGGCGGTGGATCCAAAAGTGTAAATGACAAACTCGTCTATGAATACAGCCTCTTTTGCTCTCAGGAGACGTGGGAAAGGGCAGGCCAGGCAGCTCTGCTCTGGGGCAGAGCGGAAGGAGTGAAAAAAATTTTCGTCCTTTTGCGGTTTGATGGTGATTCGACTTTTATTGTCACCTTGCCTAATAGCCCGATTGAACTGATGTACACCTTTGGCAAAAGGTTGTCGCCCCATAATCCGATCGTTCTGCTGGTCGCGATGCAGATTCAACGGCAATTGGGTTGTTTTCGTCCCTATGAAGGGGATCGTGTTTTTGTACTGGTAAACTTGAGGGTGATCGTCGGGTGGATGTCGAGTGCCGGGACGACACGATTGCCGATGTCTATGAAACGAAGATCGATCTTGCCCCCGCACAGATCGACAGCACCCTCACCTACCGCTTTGTGATCATTCGCGACGACGAGCAGCGCATATAAGAGGCTACCGATCGTACCCTGGTTGTGAAAGCCGGAGGTCAGGATCTCGGCATCGTTTATTTCGACGATCAGCACCGAAGCGATCCCGTGACCGCTCTCGAGATCGCCGTTCAGGATTGGTCGGAAAGGATGCCGGCGACCGCTTATTCCTATCGCCGCGATGAATATCTGACGGTCTGGACGGAAAGCCGGTTCGACCACCAGGATCTCTATCGTGCTTTTGTCTCCGCAGAGGGGAAAGACCGGCCCGTCCTTTGCTGTTTGCACCAGCCCGGCCGAACAGATGGCACCCGCGGTCGAATACAACCGCGTCGATGATGAATGGCTGGTCAGCTGTCAGTTCACCATTACATCAAAAATGGCCCATCTCAAAAGCTACAGCGCTACCGCTTTCGATGTTTCGCGGAGCACCGCTTCGTTTACTTTTCGCACGCAATAGACCGCGCATATCGCCCCGGCAGGCAAAGATCGCGCCAGGGCGGCTATTTCCGATAGCGGGAAATAAATTCCTCGACTTCGGGGATACCTCCTTGAAGGATCAGATAGCCGTTAGCCGGTTCGCGTTCGGTGATCTCTCCGGCCACGGGCGTCAACATGATTTCTCTGACTTGATCCAGATCCGAGCTTTGTCCGAGCGCCCATCCGAGTTTGACATAGGCCACTTCCGGCAGCATGTTGGCTGCCGGAACCACGCCGAGCTCCATGATTTCGCGCCCGGTTTCATAGACGTACATCTGCACATAGCCCCACAGGGTCTGCACGGTCATATAGACGGCGATGCCGTGTTCATGGGCTTTGCGCAGTACCGGATAGAGCGGTTTGTTGACATGCCCCAGACCGGTTCCGGCGATAACGATGCCCCGATAGCCGTTGTCGATCAGAGCGTCGATAATGTCCGGTTGCATGTTGGGATAATAATAGACGATGGAGACTTTATCTTCAAAGGCAGTGTTGATGTGAACCTGTTTATCGTGACGGCGGCGGCGGTAATCGCGGCGCAGTGGAGTGATTTTTTCGCGACTGACCATGGCCAGAGGGATATCGCCAATGGTACGAAAAGTCGAGCGATAGCTGGAATGCATTTTGCGAACCCGTGTGCCGCGATGCAGCAGACCATAGACGTCGGAGGTCGGACCGAACATACAGACCATGACCTCGGCGATATCACTCTCGGCAGCTGTCTTGACGCTGTGGATCAGGTTGAGGGCAGCATCAGAAGAGGGGCGATCGCTGGATCGCTGCGATCCGACCATGACGATTGGAACAGGCGAGTCCTGCACCATAAATGAGAGGATGGCCGAAGTGTGGTGCATGGTATCGGTGCCATGGCCGATGACGATACCCTGAACCCCCTTTTCGATCTCACGTCCGATCGCTTCCGCTGTTCCGCGCCATTGCGCGGGTCCCATGTTCTCGCTAAACACTCCGTACAATTTTTCGGTTTCCAGATTGCACAGATCGGCCAGCTCCGGTACCGAACCGTACAACTCACCCGGCGAAAAGGCGGGTATGACAGCGCCGGTGCGGTAGTCGAGTCGGCTGGCAATTGTGCCGCCGGTTCCCAATAATTTGACCCGCGGTTTTTGGGGATCCACGGGAAAAGCTTTTTCCGGTATGTGGTAATGCGCTTCGCGTCGGCCCTGGAGCTGAATGTCACTGATCGATTCTGCGGCGATGCCCACATTGTACCCAGAACGCAGTTTGATGACCACATGCAGGTCATCAGAGGTTTCCGAACGCGGCAGAATGATCCCGGTAAACCTGTTGCCGTGCGCGGTGATCTGAACATCGCTCCAGATCGGTGCGTCAAAATTCCGCAGCACATGCAATGCCGCACCCCGGTACCCCTTGAATTTTTCCGCCGACATCACGTGCCCTTTCTTTTTCCTGCTGAATGCGCCTTGTTCAGCGATTCAACAGGTGTTGTAGCTGTTGAGCTGCTTGAGCGCCGTCGACACGGCCGCGCAGCGAATGCATGATCAGTCCCATGCAGCGCCGCAGCCTTGCGCGATTGTCGCTCAGAGTTTCGGTCTGTTTCAGTGCGTCGGCAATCTCTCGTTCAAGTTCGGTCGATTCGAGAGGCGGCGGAATAGGCCAGGTTTTATTGCGCAGGCTGGTTTCCATAGCTTCCAGCAGGCCGTCTGCGTCCAGCTGCCTGTCGCGCACAGCGCTAAACAGCCGGCGTAAAAGCGGTTCGTCGAGTTCTTTTATCGGCAATCCCTTTTTGCGCAGCCGTTTCGGAAAATGGATCAACGCAACTGCCGTACGTACGGCCGAAAGATGCCACTCCTGAACCGCTTCGCGAAAGAGTTCGGCCCAGGGAGAAACGGCCAACGGCTCGATGGTATCAGCGGGAATGCCGAGCTGATGATACCACGCCTCGCGTTCCCAGATCGGCTGTGGCAAACCGACACGAATGCGCTGCACGCGATCCGCTGTCACTCGAAGGGGGGGGAGGTCGGTGTCCGGATACATGCGATCCGGTCCGGGAAGGATCCGTTCAAATCCGGTGGTTCCGTCCGCCAGCGCTTGACGGGTTTCGGAGGGAACGCCCTGCGCAGCTTCACGGGCGCGGATCACGATCTCTTTTGCTGCGCTCTCGGCGTCGATGGCGTTGCCCCAGACCAGCACCAGGGTATCATCCGCATCGGCGACAACCGATCGTTGAATCGATTGCCACTCAGAGCTCGACAGGGTTTCGCTCAGTGTATCCGAATGGATCAGATTGGGCAGAGTCGTGAGGCAGGCAATGACCCGCACCCGATCGGAGAGTTCCTTGGCGAAAACGGTCTGCGTCTGTGTTTGGTGCCGTAACAGACCGCGAAATCCGCGCAAAATGACGCACTGAACGATCAGGCCGTGATCGATTGCCTGGCGAAGGGGTAGATAGCGGGTGCGCCGCACCAGGCGGGTAACCTCCCGATATTCCGCTGAAAAGGTTTGCGGCGTGATGCCGCGCCGTTGCAGCTCCTGGCGCAATAGCAGCAAATTCCACTGCCGCATCGCCTCATTGTAAGTCAAAAGGGGAATGGCCGGAATGCGCGATACACCCTTGATCTCGATCCGAGTACCGCCGGTCACACTCACGTTTACATCCTGTCGCGCGGCACCGATGCCGGTGCGCACCAGGCCGGTGCTGCGCACCAGCCGGCGAAAAATCTGGGCCGCTTGTGCCGCCTGTTGCGGTGTATAGAGTTCAGGGGCGGTAACCGTTTCGATGAGCGGCATGCCCAGGCGATCGGTCAAATAGATCCGCTCATGACCGATATCGCTGACTTCGCGACAGGCGTCTTCTTCCAGTCCGAGCTGGACGATGGGAAGCCGGCGATTGTCGAACGGAATCGAGCCGTCCACACCCACAATAGTTGTGCGTTGAAATCCCGTCGGAATACTGCCGTCGAGGTACTGTTTGCGGGCGATGTGCAATTCATCGATCAGCGCACAGCCATAGAGCTGGGCAATGGCGAGAGCCGAATCCAGCGCTTCCGCATTCAATTCGAACGGCGGGGTGTCGTCCATTTCATAGGTGCAAACCGTATCGTGATTGATCCGATAGATGATCTCTTTTCGGGTTTTGAATTCCATCAGCGCCGTTCCGTCGTATTCGCCCAATTCGGACAGAGTCGGCCGCATATGGCGGAGAATTTCCGCATCATAGGCAGTGCTGTAACACCCGGCCGGACAGCGGCAAAAGAGCTTTTTTTTCGTCAGCAACTGCTGATGAATTTCCAGACCTGAGCGAAATCCGACGGCGGCATAATCCGCCTCTTTCATTTTCACATACGCTTTAAAAGCGGAAGGGTCCATGTTCACTCTCTGATGACATCCCATGCGACAGGCCGGGATTCACGCCCCCGGTTGATTCGGTCAAAACCCATCATTTTCTTTTCGCCGCAATATACACATAACGCGCATACAAGTCCAGAACAGATTCTCATCTTTTCTTCGGCCGTTTTCATCTCCTGGATTTTCGCTTGCCTTTTAGACGCAATTGTTTTACTTTTTTGCGCTACCTTGTAGAAATTTGATTTGCACTCACTACTGTCCGGTCGTTCGACCGGACACCCCGCTGCAATTCTATTGAAATCAATTTATTATATTGGTCGAAAAATCGAATCGACCTGAATTAAATACTACAAAATGATTGTTGTTTATTATAAACTTAAATTGGTTGGTGTCCGGTAATCGGACACCAGTGTTTTGCACTCTAAATGGAGAACTTATGATTCGTCTTTTCAAAATTTCCCTGCTTCTTTTTGTCGGAGCGCTCGTTTTGCCCGCCTGGTCACAATCCTCTTCTATCTATATTTCGGTTTTGGGGAGGAAAAAAGTGACGGTCGTGGGTCAGGATATCAATGTCAACGGTTTGTTCGTTAGTCGCGATGGGGGTCTGAATTGGCAGCACAAGGGTTGGAAAAACACCGCCATCTTTGGAATGGCGGTCGATCAGCGGCAAAATGGGAAACGCCTTTTTCTCGCCTGTGGCAACGGTGTATTGCGCAGCCTGGACGGTGGCGAAACCTGGAAAATCGTCACAGATTGGCAGGTCACCGAAGTTCAAAGCGTGATGATCGATCCCAACAATCCGGACACAGTTTATCTGACGTCCAGTTATGGCACCTGGGTCAGCCATGATGGCGGAGATAGCTGGCGTTCGCTTAACCAGGGATTGTCGCCGGTCAGCCTGACCTATCATTCGATCCTCGCCATCAAACCCTCGGACTCGCAGACGCTTTATCTCGGTACGGCGGATGGCTTGTTGATCAGTCGTGACGGCGGTGAAAATTGGAGCCGCCTGGCTCTTGCCGGTCGTCAGATTCACGATCTGGAAATCGCTCCTTATGACGAAAATCTGATGATCTGCGGCACGGATGTCGCCGGTGTCTACCTCAGTCGAGACGGCGGAAAGAGCTGGCGCCAGATCAACATGCAGCTCAAAGGCCGCACGATTTATTCCGTCGAATTCGACCACAACAATCCCGGAACATTTTACTGTGGCGGTTATCTCAACGGTGTCAACCGAACACGGGATTACGGCATCACATGGGAACCACTCGACAACGAAATAACTGATAAAACCATCCGAGATATCAAAGTCGACCCCCAAAATTCAACCATCGTCTATGCCGGTTCGCTCAATTTTGGTCTTTACCGCAGCAACGATGCAGGCGACAATTTTGAACTGATCGCCGAAAACGATGGCCAGATCTGGGTCGTAGCGGTACAGCCCTAGATCTGCCCTCGACAGGTCAAGGGAGAATTGACTAATTGATGTACCGTCCGGCCAAAGAGCCGGACCCTACCAGGAGAAAGCATGAAAGTTTTCGGAATTTTGTTAATAGCGATTGTAGTGCCTGCCAGTGCCTGCCTGGGCGCCGATTATGAGGCCGAATACCAGGCTCGCGCCGACAGCGTCATCGATTATTATGCGGGTTTGCCTTTCAGCTTTGATGCGTTTCGCGCCATGGCGAAATTCAATCGTCAAACCGATGTTGCCACTGCCTGCCGTATCGTCGATTCGCTGACCGCAAAACCGCGCGGCGATATGTTTTGGCTTTATCCTATGGCGGCGCTCTATCTGATCAGCCATGATCATATGCCCGATTCATCGCGGCAGAAAATCCGCACCAGTTTTCGCGACTATACACCTTATCGAGGCGATACCGAAAACCACTGGGTGATGTACTATACATCGATGTATCTCCTTGCCCAGTCCTTTCCCGGAGAACCTGGATCTTTTTGGTTCAATGGAAAAAGTTCGGACGAAAATCTGGCCGATGCCGAGGGCTGGCTGCTCCATTGGATGGATCTGACGACGACAATCGGTCAAGGAGAATTTGATTCGCCCACATATCACACCTTTTTTCTCACGCCTTGTTTTCTCTTGCATCGGTTTGCACAGGACGAACCCATGCGCACCCGTGCTCAGATTATGATCGAATGGTTGCTGGCTGATGCTCTGATCGACTATCTCGACGGAACCTCGTGCGGAGCTCACAGCCGGATCTATGAAGTCGATATTCACGATAAGCACTATAGCAACTCGTCGCGTACCATCGCCTTCCTGCTAGGCGATCGACCCCTATTTCGAAGTGATGGTGAACCCGAAACTCTTTTTCACAACACCCTGATCACCGCACTGTGCGATTATCAAATGCCGGATATCCTCCGTCGGATCGGTACCGATCGTTCGCAACCCTATCTCAGCAAAGAACGCAAACGTTCTCGCTATCGCATCCGCTTTTATCCGGAACGTATGCCCCTGGTCAGCAAAATGCTTTATATGACACCGACCACCGCGCTGGGTTCTATTCAGAAAGGACACACTGAGCAGATTCTTCAGCATACCTGGGCCCTGAATTGGAGCCGCGAAAGATATGGACAGGTCACCACGCTCTTTACTCTGCATCCCTACTATTCGGCGCGCGATATGGGTTCGCTTTTTACCAGCTATCTGCAGACAGTCGTACCCGGCGTTGTAGGCTCCAAAACCACCTATGATAAGGAGGAAAAATGGGTCGGTTCCTCGCCCTATGAAGAGCTGATGCAGTTTGAAAACACCCTCATCGGTCTTTATGATCTGCGTGCATCAGATGCTATCTATAAACACTATAACGGATTCTTTCCGCGCGATTTCGATGCTTTTATGGAGGATGAATCGGGTTGGATCTTTTGCCGTACCGGTACAGTTTTTATCGCTTTTTTTCCGTTCAAGCCCTACGAGTGGCGCCAAGAGGAAAAAGGGCGACGTTTGCGCAGCGAGGGATTGACCAATGGTTTTATTCTCGAGGTCAAACAGCCGACCCAGATGGATTCATTTGCCGCCTTTCAAAAACAAATCAAAGCCAATCCCATCGAGTTTGTCGACACAGCCGAACGCCTCGCCGTCAGTTACCGCAATTTGGACAGTCGTTTGCTTGAATTTACCTATGGCGGTGAGCGGGTGATCGATGGAAAAGCAGATGATCCTTCCGACTATGCGCTTTTTGACAGCCCTTATGTTCAAGCAGAGGTGGGCAGCCGTCAAATGGTCTTGACCCATGGCGGCGAGACGAGAATTCTGGATCTCGACAAGATCGAGATTCGAACACTCGAATTCCCCGATAACCCTTGAGCTGAGGAGGGAGAGTGGACTTTAATCGGTTGGCGCGGTATGGGTGTACAGCGTTTTTCTGTTTTCTCGCGGCAAGTTTGTGGAGCGAAATGGCAACCGCACAAACACTGCGCCCGGATCACTGGCTTGCTGATCAGCTTCAATTCGAACAGTTTCGCGGCAGGTATTGGGAGTTTTCGCCTCAGGAACGGCCGGTTCGCCTGAAGGATTGGCACCGTCTCGACTCGATTCTTGTTGATACGGATGCAGACTATGCCGGATTCGTCGCTCGACGCCAGGCGTTTTTTCAGAAATTGCCCCGGGAGCTGGAAAACCTGTTGATCTGGGTGCATAGCCGCAACCGTTTTGAACGCGACGATCAACCGGGGCGGTTTGCCGCTCGACAGACTCTGACCCTTGGCATGCCGGTGACCGATTGGCTCGATGCCTATACCTCCATTGTCGCAGACAATCGCATCGATGAAGCGCCGCACTATCTGGGGAAAGAACAAATGGGTCTGGCCGGCTATACCGAACAGGCTTATGTCCAGGCTGTACGCGGTTCATTCAGCGTCAAAGTCGGTCGGGATTTTTTGTCCTGGGGATCCGGACGCGATGCCACTTTATTGCTGTCCCAGGTCAGCCGACCGATGGATCAGATCACAATCGGCTATGAAAGCCGTTTTTTTGCCTACCGTTTCTTCACCGCATCGCTCGATCCGATGCGCGAAAGGGTTGAAGGAGAAATCCATCGATATAGCCGCTATCTCAGTGGACATCGCCT
>JAFGJN010000207.1 GCA_016929055.1 Candidatus Zhuqueibacterota bacterium | reverse complement strand
TTGGGCCTGGTGGTCATCGACGAACAGCACCGCTTCGGTGTAATGCAACGAGCCATGCTGCGCGATAAAGGCGACAATCCCGATGTCCTGGTGATGACCGCGACCCCGATTCCGCGCACTCTGTCTCTGACGGTCTATGGAGATCTCGATGTTTCGGTGCTCGATCAGATGCCCCTCGGCCGAAAACCGATCAAAACCGCCTGGCGGCCGAGCGCTCAGCGTTCCCGCGTTTATTCGTTTTTGCGCAAACAGGTACAAGAAGGCGCCCAGGCCTATATCGTCTTTCCTCTGGTGGAAGAGTCCGAGAAACTCGATCTCAAAGCTGCGGTGGATAGCTATGAAATCATGAGCCGAACCTTTTTCGCCCGGCAAAAACTCGGATTGCTGCACGGACGGATGAAGAACGAAGAAAAAGAGCGGGTGATGCAGGCCTTTAAAAGCGGCGAAATCTCGATATTGGTCAGCACCACGGTCATCGAAGTGGGCGTGGATGTGCCCAATGCCACGGTTATGGTCGTCGAACATGCCGAACGTTTTGGTCTAACTCAATTGCACCAACTGCGGGGACGGGTTGGCCGCGGATCGAAACAATCCTATTGTATTCTTGTAGCCTATGGCCGGCTCAATCCCGACGCCAAACAGCGGCTGGATACGCTTGCGTCCACCAACGACGGTTTTCGAATCGCCCAGGTCGATCTCGAATTGCGCGGCCCTGGCGAATTTTTCGGAACGCGCCAGCATGGCTTTCCCGAATTTAAAATCGCCGATGTCGTGCGCGATATTCGTCTGCTGAGCATCTGTCGCGACGAAGCGTTTGGGCTGGTGGAAAGCGATCCGCAGCTTCGCGATGAAGCGCACCGCCCATTGCACCGCTTTTTCAATCGCGCCTGGCGGGAATCCTATGAAATGGCCTGGGTGGCATAAGGGCATACCGTGTTTCACGGCGTTTGTGGCAAAAAAAGCTTGTTTTAGTGGCTACAACTCCTTATTCTCTAAACTTAGCCCTGTTATTCGCTCGTGTTGCCTCGCGAAAAGTACATGAGCGCTCTTGAGCGATCGAAACGAATGATTTTAATTTTTACAAGCCGGATTGGCTAGCCCATTGATCGGCACCGGCCGGAGTGATCGGTGTGAAAACAGAAAAGCGGCAACAACAGCACAACCGCACGGTTTGGGAACGCTTTTGGCAAAAGCGGGATATCGATGAGGTCTATTCCAATGCCGATCGCATCCTGGCCCAGATCCGCAGTACCGGGCGGATCGAGGGCAAATGGATCTGTGAAGTCGGCGCCGGAAGCGGCAGAGACGGCTTGCGTTTGGCCGAACTTGGCGGCCGCGTCATTTTACTCGATTACGCCGAGAATTCCCTGCGCATTATGCAGAAAAAAGCCCGGGAGCAAGGCGTTGAAATCCATCTGGTCCAAGGCGATGCCTTTCATCTGCCCTTTCGAACGGATTCGCTCGATTGGGTGTATCACCAGGGATTGCTGGAACATTTCCAGGAGCCGGCGGGGATTGTTGCGGAAAATTTTCGTGTGCTCAAACACGGCGGTTTTGCCCTGGCCGATGTGCCGCAGCGCTATCATCTCTATACTCTGGTCAAACGCGTACTCATTCGCCTGAACCGATGGTTTGCCGGCTGGGAAACCGAGTTTACCATCAGCGAATTGCGCGATCTGTTTCTCGATGCCGGTTTTAGCGAGCATCACCGCTACGGCGACTGGATGCGGCCGAGTTTTTTTTATCGGTCGCTGCGCGAGGCGGCAAAACGAATCGGATTGCGGTTGCCACTTCAGCCGCCCGCCATTCCGCCTATCCGATGGCTGCGCGATTGGACAGGCGAGCGCTTTAAGCGCACCCATGCGGCTTTTTATACGTTTATGGATATCGGCGTGATCGGTCGAAAATGAAGCAGCGGAAAAAGGCGCATATACTGGCCATCAACTGGCAAGACATCACCCACCCTCTGAGCGGCGGCGCAGAGGTTCATCTGTACGAGATCGGCAAGCGTCTGGTGGATCGAGGCTATGATCTCACCATTCTCTGTAGCCGCTATCGAGGCGCAGCCTCGGAGGAGAGGGTGGACGGAATGCGGATCATCCGTCGATCCAATCGGGCCCTGTTCAATTTCAGTGTGCCCGCTGCCTATCGCCACCTGCGCAGGCGTTTCACTTTCGAGCTGGTCATCGATGATATCAACAAGATACCGTTTTTTACACCGCTTTTTGTGCGCGAGCCGGTTTTGGCGCTGGTGCACCATTTGTTTCAAAAAAGCATTTTTTTGGAAACCACCTGGCCGGCTGCGGCGTATGTTTACCGGGCAGAAAAATTGCTGCCGCGTGTCTATCGCCGAACGCCTTTTGCCGCCGTTTCCGAGAGCACGCGCCAGGAGTTGCGCGAGCTGGGCATACGAACACCGATCGATCTGCTCCCGAACGGAGTCGATCTCGATAGCTATACCGTCGAATCCACTCTTGCGGAAAAGCCGACGATCGGTTATCTGGGTCGGTTGAAACGATACAAATGCATCCACCATTTTTTGCAGGCTTTGCCGGCGGTGATTCGCGAGGTACCGGATCTACGGGTGCAAATTATCGGCGA
>JAFGJN010000206.1 GCA_016929055.1 Candidatus Zhuqueibacterota bacterium | reverse complement strand
GAAAAAAAAATAGATTTTTTTTTGTGGCTGCAGCAGCGCTTTTTATAAATTCAGTTGCAAACCTCGTGCGCTGCTTGCAATTCTGCCTGTTGTATCGATTGGTAACTGATTTATTTGTTGGCATGTTGGGCGCGGTTGATCAAGACTGCCGCCAGGATCAGCAATCCCCGCACAACATGCTGCCAGTATTCGCTGATATTCAGCAGGGTCATACCGTTCACCAACACACCGAGAAAGATCACCCCGATCAGGGTGCCTTTGATTTTTCCCTCGCCGCCCAAAAGGCTGGTGCCGCCAATGATGACGGCGGATATGACGTCCAGTTCCCAACCCTTGGCGGTGGTGGCGGTTCCGGACATGATTTCAGCGGACTGCATCACGCCGCTCAAAGCGGCCAAACAAGCGACGATGGCCATGACCCGCATTTTAACCGCTTTGATGTTGATGCCGCTCAGCCGGGCTGCCTCGATGTTGCCTCCGACAGCATAGATCGAACGCCCGAATGTCGTGTGGTTCATGATCAATTGGGTGAGAAGGAAAACAGCGATAAAGACCAACGCCGGAAAGGGGATGCCCAAAACATAGCCGCCGCCCAAAAAGTTGTACCATTCCGGAAAAGGAGTGATGGGAAAACCATTGGTGATGAGTTGGGCTGCGCCTGTCAAGGCTGTCATCAGTGCCAATGTCGTGATAAAGGTCGGTACTTGAAACCGGATTCGAATATAGCCGGTCAGCGAACCGAGCGAATAACCCGTCGCCAGAGCGACCAATATAGCCGCGGGGATGGCAATCGGCATGGAGAGACCTATCGTTGCGCCGGTCAGATAGCGCACCAGATACGCTGTCAGACAACCGCTAAAGGCCACAGCCGAACCAACGGATAAATCGATTTCACCGCTGATGATGACCATGGTCATGCCGAAAGCGATGATACCTTGCATGGATACATTGCGCAGGACATTGAACAGATTCTGGGTCGAGAAAAAACCATC
The DNA here is from genome assembly GCA_016929055.1 of Candidatus Zhuqueibacterota bacterium. GTDB lineage: Bacteria > Zhuqueibacterota > Zhuqueibacteria > Residuimicrobiales > Oceaniaggregativiventaceae > Sulfursilanivivens. The sequence goes on along the minus strand of JAFGJN010000206.1, from coordinate 43,040 downwards.
CGCCTGGAAAGCGAGATAAAGGCAGAGGGTGAAAAGTATGATTTCCAGTATGGAATGCTTGACTGTGCCGATGATGCGATCCAGTGGCATGTTTAAGGACTCCTTGTCAGCTCCTTCGGCTCATGGCCGCTCGAAGCTCGGGTGGTTGGCCGATTGCCATCTGTTCGTAAATGAACGGAGCGGCAATCGAATTATTTTTCCAGACAGCGGACAAACAACTCGTCTGCGCTGATCTCTTCGGGGCGGACTTGTCCGACGATTCGACCGCTCTTCATGATGAGGATGCGATGGCAAACCTCCAAAAGCTCTTCCAGTTCGCTGGAGACAAAGATCGAGCTGATTCCTCGGCAAGCGAGATCCCACATGATCTGAAAGATCTGCTGTTTGGCCTGGACATCGATGCCGCGGGTCGGCTCGTCAAATAGGATGATTCGAGGTTCGGTGGTCAGCCAATTGGCGATGACCACTTTTTGCTGGTTGCCGCCGCTGAGTGAAGAAACCGGGAAATCGATGTTTGAGACTCGAATGTCGAGATCACCCGCCAGTTGATCGATGATTTTTTTTTCGCGCCTCCGGTTGAGCCAACCCCGCGGGGCGATCCGGTTCAGTCCGGCCAAACACATGTTCACCCGGGTGCTGAGAATCTGAACCAGTCCTTCGGCCTTGCGATTTTCCGGGGTAAAGGCTATTCCGAGTTGTTTCATGCGCATGGGATTGGCGCTGCGCACGAGCGTGTCGCCGACACGGATTTCGCCGCCATCAAAGGGTTCGGCACCAAACAGTGCCTTGAGAAGTTCGGTTCTCCCCGAGCCGAGCATGCCGGCGATGCCGAGAATTTCGCCGGTGTGCAGGGTGAAACTGATGTCGGTCAAGGCGTTTTTACGCCGCAGGTTGTTGACCTGCAGAATCGCTTCGTCCCCGGCTTTGAGCGAAGCGGGTCGCTCTTTCTGTTCCACCCGGCCGAATATCATCGTAAAGATTCCCTCGGCATTGGCATCGGCCATGTCGATGCTGCCGATCAGCTTGCCGTCGCGAAGAACGGTTATGCAGTCGGCGATGGCCTCCAATTCCTGCAACCGGTGGGTGATATAGATGATCGCCACACCGTTTGCTGCCAGACGGCGGATCAACGCAAATAGATTTTTTGTCTCGTGCTGGGCCAGCGCCGAAGTGGGTTCGTCCAGCAGCAAGGCCGAAGGTCTGAATGACATGGCTTTGGCGATTTCCACGAGTTGCTGTTGCGCCACTCCCAGTTCCGCGACCGTTCGCCGCACGTCGAGATCGACCTGGATCTCTGCGAGCAATTTTTGTGCGTCGGCAAATGTTTGCGGCCAATCGATCATCAATCCTCGCGAACCGCGCCGTTTGGGGGTTCGGCCAAGGAAAATATTTTCCGCCACCGTCAGCTGCGGCACCAGGCTCAATTCCTGATAAACCGTGGCGATGCCGTTGGCAAAAGCTTCATTCGGCGAACGCATACGCACATCGCGGCCGTCGACGTGAATGCAGCCGGATGTTGGTTGGATGGCGCCGGCCAGAAGCTTGACCAGCGTGCTTTTACCGGCGCCGTTCTTGCCGAGCAAGGCGTGAATTTTCCCCCCTTCAAAACACACCGAAACCGAGTCGAGCGCCACAGTCCCGGGATATTCCTTGCGCAGGGCGAGGGTTTCCAGTTTGGTCGCGCTCAAGAGGCACTCCCGGCGATCAATTCCAGCAGGCTTTTTTTGAACGCGCGCACGCCCTCCTGATCCTCGCGGCTGAGCAGAACCCCCGGCAGCGCGAGCTTGGTCTCGACCGGTTCCTGATTGAGGCTTTTGACAGCGTATTCGACGGCTTTAAATCCGATTTCAAAGGGCTGCTGTCCGGTGATGGCCTGCAAAATATTGTCCTCAAAGAGCAGAAAATCGATCAACTGCTCGCTTACATCGGTGCCGAAAACGGCCACCTTGCCGGCCCTGCCGCTGTTCTTGACCGCCATGACCGAACCAACAGTTCCGCCTTCGTTGGCGGCAAAGAGAATGTCGAGATCCGGATGGGCGGTAAGGATGTCGCCCGCTTTTTTAACCGCGGTTTCCGCCATCCATGCATCCTGTTCCGCAACGATTTGCACCCCGGGTAATTGCTGAACCTGTTCCTTGAATCCGCCCGTGCGCGCATCGCTCTGTTCCGGCAGATTGGATTTGAACGCGAGAATGGCGATTTTGGCTTTGCCGCTCAGCTTTTTCTGAATGTAACGCACAGCGGCTTGTCCTGTCTTGGCGCCCAAATCGCGCTGGTCGCTTTCAACAAATGAGGTGGGGATATCGCCTTCGATGGTGGAATTGTAGGTGACCACCACGATACCGCGGTCGTGGGCGCGTTTCAGCGCTGTGACCGATGCTGTGGCGCTCAAGGGAGAGATCACGATAGCATCGACTCCGCGGGCGATATAGGTGTTGACCAGTTGAATCTCTTTGTCCGGTTTCCCCAGGCTGTTGGCCTGAAGCAGCTCGGCATCGTAGGCAGCGGCGGCTTGTATCATGCCATAGCGCACCAGACGAAAGAATTGATCCTCCTGAAAGACCATGCCGGCGATCTTGTAACGGCTGTCGCTCCCCTCTCCTGTGTTGCTGCGGCAACCGAAAAAGACGACCAAAACCAGGATCAGGATCACAAAAACGAGTGCAGCACGAAAAGGTGTACGTCCAGGATTCATCATTTATCCTTTCTTCAGGTTTGCACGGTTTGTCCGGATTGCATTCCCAACAGACGAAAGCATTGCGGATCAGACAGGAACGTTCACACGGATGCAAAGCAGTGTCGTCGTTTGTGTGACCCGGATTCGAGCTTCGCAGGGAATCCGGTTGTCAATTAATATAGCTGAATAAATTAAAAAAACAACACTTGCCTGCAAAAATTTAGATCAAAAACCAGACCTGTCCAAAATAGAGTCTGGTACAGGGGTGTCCCCCTGAGGGATACTCGGGTCCCGTAAAAAATAAGCGATGCCGGGAAAATCGTTTTGACATTTTGGAGCTTTTTTGTACTTTGAACCAACACAGGAGGAAACAATGACATCAAAACAACGAATGATCGCCGCGCTTGAGCGCAAGGTGCCGGATCGGTTGCCGGTTACCACCCATCATGTCATGCAGTACTTTGTCGATACCTACATGAATGGAATTTCCTTTCAGGAATTTTTCGATGCCTTTGGTCTGGATCCGATTCTATGGACCGTTCCGCATCGGCCTAAACACGGTTCCCCGGAATACATCGATCCGCAACAGGATAAACCCGGTTTTCTCGAGAGCGAGCGTATCATCAGCGACAATTGGCGCTATACAAGTCGCTCGGTTCCGGATCAGGAATATCCCACCACCCGCCACGATTTTGTCACTCCGCGAAAAACGCTTTCGGTGGTGACGCAATCAAATGAGCAGACCACCTGGGTTGTGGAGCATCTGATCAAGGAAAAATCGGATATCGAAATCATAGCCGAATTCGCATCGACGCCCCTCTGCAATGTCGAGGCGGTTAATGCGGATGCGGAGGCATTCGGCGAGCGCGGATTGATTCGCGGTCACATTCCCGGCTTTCAAGTTTTCGGACAACCGGGATGCTGGCAAGATGCCTGCTGCCTCTACGGCACCGAGGCCATGATCATGCAGACGGTGGACGATCCTGAATGGGTTCACGAATTTTTGCGTATTCTGCAGCGCCGCAAAATCGAATTCGCCCGATCTCTGGCAGGCGCGCGCTATGATATACTCGAGCTCGGCGGAGGTGATGCATCGACCACGGTTATCTCGCCCCGTCTTTTCAACGAATTCGTCGCGCCTTATGATTCAGAGGTCATCGCGGCGGCCCATGAGGCCGGTCAACGCATTGTCTATCACACCTGCGGCGGTATGATGCCGATTTTGGAGGACATTGCCGCCATGCAGCCCGATGCAATGGAAACCTTTACACCCCGCGACATGGGCGCCGATGTGGATCTGGCGGAAGCCAAACGGCGTATAGGCGATCGGGTCTGCATGATCGGCGGGTTCGACCAGTTCCATTTCTTCAAGGGCTGCACGCCCGCGGACACCCGCGCCGCTGTTCGCCGCGCCTTTGAATCCGCCGGTGAGGGCGGGGGCTATATCCTGGCGCCATCCGATCATTTCTTCGATGCCGATTTGCCGCTGCTGCAAGCTTTTGGCGACGAAGCACGGCGCTGTGTTTATTGATCTTTCGTGCATGAAAAACACGAATCAATTTTCCTGCAGCCGGTCATACCAATTCTTTTTCAGGAACCAGGTGGTGAGCAATCCGACAGCAAGCCACGCTGCCGTCGGTCCAAACCAGCGCATCACGAGAAAAACAGGGAAAAGGCGCAGCGACAATTTCCAAACGATCCCGACGCCGACATTGGTCATGTCGCGTTTAAACGAACTGTCGTTGATGAAATGCGGATCCTGCGCTTTTACTTTTTCGTGGATCGGCCGCCAGAAACCCCAGGGCCGCACATTTTTATAAAAAGAAAGCAAAACCTCTTCCGGATCGGGTGGGGTCGCGAGACTGACTGCGATGCTGGCGATCGATCCGATCGCCAGAATGACCGGAAAACTGTTGACTGCCGAAAGTCCGGGAAAGAGGAGTGGAAGGGTCAGAGCCGCAACGACTCCGGCGATCATGCCGCCGAAATAGCCATAAGCGTTAAAACGCCACCAGTGCCACTTGAGGACGTTGGGCGCAGTATAGCCGCCATAGAGGCCGAAAACCAGCCATTCGGTTATTCGGTTGATCGAATCGGACATAAATCCGAACACAATACCGATCAAAACCAGTCCGATGCTGACCCCATAGCCGAAATAGACATAGCGTTTTTCCGGCGCATTCGGGTGAATATATTTTTTATAAATGTCGTTCACCAAATAGGCCGCTCCGGCATTGACCGTCGAATCAAAAGTCGACATAAAAGCGGCCAGCAGACCGGCGAGAAAAAGACCGATCAAACCGCTTGGAAGAAATTTGGCGATGACATAGGGCAAAAGCTGTTCGAAATCCATGTTGCCGCCCATGGCCTGCAGTTGCGGCTGAAAAAAGACCAGAGCCAGGATGGTGATTCCCGGAACCATCAACCAGCGCGGGATGATGGCGATGGTGACCATGCCACTCATGAGCCCCGCCTCTTTGGGCGTTTTCGCCGCCAGAACGCGCTGCATGTCATAGTTGGGCCCTGGTCCGGCCATGCTCACCAGGATGCCCTTGAAAAGCACCATGCCGAAAAAAATAGCGAACAGTTGATATCCGTCTTGTGCGATTTGTTCGTTCACCGCCGGCAGCACGTCTGACCAGTCGAGATTGAGATGCCAGCCGAAATGCAGATCCATCCAGCCTTCGGGGACCACGGCACGAAGCATTGCCGGAGAGACGCGCACCATAGCAATGATGCCGATCACCACCGAAGTTATGGTCATCAAGAGGAACTGCAACAGGTCGGTCATCACGACACTGTACATGCCGCCGACAATTACATACAAAGTGGTGATCGACATGAAAATGATGGCATAGGTATGCGGAGCAAGATCCCAGGGCAAAAAGATGACGGCGAATTTGCCGATGCCCTGAAAAGCATACGAGAGAAACCCGATCACACTGATAAAGGCGAAAAAGACCACGCTGATATGGCACAGGTTGCCGCCCAGACCTTTGCCGAAACGGGTCGAGATCCATTCGGCACCGGTCAAAACGTTCGAGCGCCGAATCCAAATCGACAAATAAACCATGTAAAAGACCTGATTGAACGTCACCCAAACCCACGGCATCCACAAGCCTTTCATACCGTAGACAAAGATCATATAGACCAGCCACATGGTGCCGCTCATGTCATACATGGACGAGGCGTTGGAGATGCCGAGCAGAGTCCAGGGCACCGTTTTGCCACCGAGAAAATAGCTGTCCATGTCTCGGCCGGCTCGCCGGGACAAGAGAAAACCGATGATCACGACCAAAATCAGGTAGGCAAAGATAATCAGAATATCGATTGTTTGCATGGCGGTGTCCTTTGCTTTAGGCGTGTCCGGATGAAGGGAAAACAAGGTCGAAAAAAAAACGTTAAAGTGCAAGAACGATTTGTGTTTTTTTCAACATGGAAATCCGTCGATTGGCGAAATCGCAAAGGAGGCTCGAATGAATAGATCGGTATTTTTGTTTCTCGTCTGTATTTTGTTTGTTTTCTGTTCCCGCGAACCGTCTTTGGTGCGAAACCATCTCTCCATCTACAGCGCGCCTTCGGAATATTGCGCCTGGCCGTCCATGGTCAGGGCCGAAAACGGCGATATCTTGGTCACCTTTTGCCAATCCGAGGAGCATCTGGGACCGGACGGCCGAATCCTGCTGATGCGCTCGACGGACAACGGGCAGAGCTGGGAAGGGCCCCAGGTAATTTATGACAGCCCTTTGGACGATCGGGAATCGGGTCTGACGCCTCTTCGCGACGGCCGAATCCTGGTGCACATCTATTCCATGCGCTTCACCCGCTCCTATTATGAATCTTTGCCGGACAAAGCCTACGAGCCTCAGGTGCTGTCGCGATGGATCGACTGGGTCGAACAGCCGTCTTATTCGACTGCCCGGGATCATGAGGGCAGCTGGATTATCGAATCGCGCGATCATGGCCGAACCTGGTCCGAACCCAGGCGCGGTCCGGATTCCAATCACGGCGGCATTCATGTGAACGACGGCCGTTTGTTGGTGCCGGCCTACCGCAAAGAACAATCCGCCGCCGCTATTTATCGCGCCGACTCAGCCGGAATCAACTGGGAACTGGCGGCGATTGTCGCCCCTCCTGCAGAGATAGCCGATTCTCTGCGTTTCGGCGAGCCGCATCTGGTGCAACTGCCCTCAGGACGCATCATCCTGATGATGCGTGCCACTGCCATACCCTATAACGATCAGGATCCGAAATGTGTCCTGTGGCAATCCTACTCGGATGACGGCGGAGACACCTGGGCCGACCCGTTTCCCACGCCGCTCTGGGGTTTTCCACCGCACCTGTTGCTGCTCGAGGACGGCCGGGTGCTGTGCACCTATGGCTACCGCCGGCCTCCCTATGGCCAGCGCGCCTGCATCAGCGCAGATGGATTGAACTGGAATTTGGCCGATGAGGTGGTTTTGCGCGATGATGCGGCGAACCCGGACCTGGGTTACCCGGTTTCCATTGAATTGGAACCCGGCACGGTTCTGACCGTTTATTACCAACCCGACGTAAACGACCGCGATCAGCGAATGCATCCGCCCGATCCCGAACGTTCCAAACCCGATATTACTGGAACGATTTGGACGCTTCCTGCGCCGATCGATCGGCGCTGAGCTCGAGTCGCTCTATTTATCGACAAACTGGCGACGATTTGGTCGTCAAAAATGCTGGAAAACTGATGAAACGATTGACACCGATGATCTGGCTTTTCCTGTTGATTCTGATCGGCTGGAGTACAAGCGCTCGATCCGAACCGGATCGGGCACGGCATGAAGCGTCGCTCCTGTTCGCCAGGCAACAGGTGGGCCGGATGGACGCCGCTCTGTTGCATGCCGAAATGGGGTGTTGGCTGCAGCACTTTGGCGATCATCCGCAGGCTCCTGCTGTCGCCTGGAAACGTGCCCTGCTCAGCCGTGAAAATGGCGATCTCGACAATCTGATGATCGATTGCGCTGTTCTTTTATTTCTCTATCCTGCCGATGTGCGGGCGGATTCGGCCAAAGAGTTGTTGCAACAAATTCGCAGCACAGACAAAGACCGAACCGCCGCGGTCGATTCATTCATAATCCGGTTCGAAAAACACGGTTGGAGCAGGGAGAAAGCGGATAGGAGATTCGATTTGTGCGCTGCCTTGTATGCATCGATGACATCCGTGACGGCAGCGCGATGCGAACTGGAGATGCGCGATTTTTTGGGCCGATTTCCGCATGATCCGCGGCGGGAGTGGCTATGGCTCTGGATCGCCAAAGCGGCGCTTTTTCAACGTCAAGTAGAATCTGCTCTTTTGCATGTCGACCGGGTTTTGGGCGTTGAAAACGAGTGTGATCTTAAGGGGCGTGCCCTGTTGTTCAAAGCGCGTCTGCTAAGCGAAAATCGTCGGGATTCGGAAGGCGCTCTTGCTGTGCTCGATGCCTGGCCTGCGGATTTGGCTGATCATCCGGTTGCGGCCGACCTTGCCATTTACCGTGCCGATTTGCTGGCGCTCCGTCTCGGTCGTGCTTCCGACGCGATTCAGATCTATCAGGATACGATCGATCGTTTCGGCGTCCGGGTGCCCGACACCTATTTCGGACTGGCCAGACTCTATGCACAGGAGCTCGAACAACCGGCGTTGGCCATCGGAGTTTATCGCCGCTGGATTCGGGAAGCCCCCGATTCGCTCCGCTCGCTGGAAGCACAAAAAACAATCGCGCTGCTGTATGAAAAAAAGATCAAGGATTATTCCCGTGCCGCTCAGGCCTGGGCCGACTTTGCAAAGGCGGAATCCGACAGCAATTGCGCTGCTCAAGCACTGTTGCACGCAGCCGATTTGTGCAGAAAAAAATTGAAAAATGATTTTGAAACAGTTGCCTATTGGCGGCTTTTTTTGACGCGTTTTCCGGATCACCCTCGCTACGAGCGCGTTCACCGCGATCTCGAGCGCCTGGAAAACCAGCTGAAAACTTTATGACCACCCCCCAAAAAAGGTCTTCGCACGATCGGGCAAAATAGCTTGTTCGCAAAGCAAAAAACGCGTACTTTTTATTATTCGAAAACAGCCCCGCATAAAAAACAAGGGCTGAATAAGCCGGCGATCTTTGCTGTTTAGAGAATCGAAAGGACAGTATGATAGGATTCAAATGCATGCAGGAGCGGAAATGAATAAACTAGCGATTGTCGTAGTGGTTTCGAGCATGGCGGTGACCTATTCGGCCTCCGCAGCCGATTGGCCGGATTGGCTTGGCGGGCCGCATCTGGTCTTCTCCATCCCTCAACAGGATTTCGCCAACGTCTCCGGCCTGGGAGAAGGATTTGGGGGCAAGTTGCTCTATGATCTGACCGGCAGGGATTATTTTCATTTGCGTGCCGATCTCGCATACCTCTCCTATGGCGAAGGCGATCAATCCAGTTATGGCTTGACCACCTATACCACGCGCAATGAATCTCTGCAACTCACTCTGGGACCGCAGCTCACCTATTCGCTGCGAGCGTTCCATTTCTACTTTGCCCCTACTGCCGGGGTTTTTAATTATCGTTCTGTTCAATCGATTTATGATTATTATTGGGGAGTTGGCGGGTCGAAAACAACATTCAGCCAGACGAAATTGGGCTGGGAAATCAGCGGCGGCTTTCATGTTGACATTCGTATCGGTCCGCATCTGGATCTCGGCTTTAAATACCAGCGAATCCCAAACGCTGTGAAAAGCGAATTTATGCAAGAGGGTCGGACCGTTACCATACAAAGCGATGCAACAGCTTTTGCCATCACCCTGGGTGTGCTCTTTTTTATTCGCTAAATGGGTTGTGGCAAAGAAAAAATTTTGCAAGACGAGACCTATCGTCGAGCTTTGCAACAGGAAGCTGATTACTGGGGACAGGAAGCGCAACTTGCAGCGGCAAAAGGAATCCCGTTCAGCGCCGATATGCAACGTGCCGAGCGGATGCAGATATTTCGTGGTCCGGGTTTACCGCAGCTCCAGAGCTATGATCCGGACATCGAGCGACTGATGAACGGAGAATGGTATGAACGCCTGTTTGCAGCGGTCAATGCTGTATCTCGACCTGCCGATGTGCTGGTGCTCGCCTGCGGCGCGGGCGGCTTGAGTCTCGAGCTTGCACGCCAGGGGCACCGGGTCGAGGGAATCGACATCAGCCCCAAAGCTTTGCTGGTGGCACAGCGGTTTGCCGACGAATGCCGAAAAAGGGAAGGAGCGGTGGATCTCGTCTATCGCTGTGCTGATTTGAATTATATCAAACTTGAACCCAAACGCTACGATGCCATCGTCGCCTGGGACGGTCTGCACCACATCCTTCGTCTGTACAACCTGATGAAGCAGATCTCCTTCGCTCTGAGGTCGGGCGGTGAATTGATCTATTCCGATTCTGTTGGACAACCGCTGCTGAACCGATTGATCGGCGGCACCATCTATTTTGTTCTTCCCACCCGAGTCGGCTATGCCACGAAATTGCGGATTGCTATTCAGGGACTCGGAGCTGTTCAGGAACAGATGAGCAAAAGATCCCCCTTTGAAGGAGCGGCCGAAGGCAACCTCTATCACCTGACACAGCTCCGATTCGAGATTCTCGAAAAGCAACGACATACCGGAATCGGGTTTCGTGCCGCAATTGCCGGCGATTTAAAGGACGGAAGGTTTCGATATTCATTTTTGAAATTTATGAAACGTCTGGACGATTGTCTGGTTCGCTACGGCTGGCTGCGCGGAGATCATCTTTTCCTCCGCGCCAGGCCCAAACTATAGGAGCAAGTTATGACCGCAGGATCCAAACGCCTGAATTTTCCCACGGTCACTCCGGAAGAGGTCGCGCAAATCGCCAACAATCAGCTTCACGACCCCTTTACCATGCTCGGACCGCACCGCGTCGCCATAGGCGATCAGGAGCATTGGGCTATCCGCGCCTGGTTCCCGGACGCCAAACAGGTCTTTGTTCGCGATCCGCAAAAACGCCGGGAATTTCCTATGCGCTCCGTGCATAGCGATCATTTTTTTGAAGCTGTTTTGCAGGAATGGACTGAGCTGATTCCCTACCAGTTTCACGTGATCGCAGAAGACGGTCACGAACGCTATGTGCACGATCCCTATTTCTTTTTGCCGCAGATTGGGGAACTGGATCAATACCTGTTCAGCATGGGCGACCATCATAAAATCTATGAAAAACTCGGAGCCCATCCTATGACAGTGGATGGGGTGCAAGGCGTCTATTTCGCCGTCTGGGCGCCCAATGCCCGCAATGTCAGCATTATTGGCGATTTTAACCAGTGGCACGGTGGAAAACATCAGATGCGTGTGCTCGGAGGAGCTGGAATCTGGGAGCTGTTTATACCCGATATCGGAGTCGGCGAAAAGTACAAATACGAGATAAAGGACCATGGCGGCAATTTTTATATCAAATCGGATCCCTACGGATTTGAATTCGAAAAGCGACCCAACACCGCCTCTATCGTCGCAGATATCAATACCTATGAATGGGGGGATAGCGCCTGGATGGAAAAACGCCGGGCAAGTGATCCGCTCGCTCAGCCGATTTCCATATATGAAGTCCATCTCGGATCCTGGAAACGAAAAGGTGACAACGGCCGCGATTTTCTCGACTATCATGAACTGGCCGAGGAGCTCGTCGCTTATGTTAACGAGATGGGCTATACCCATATCGAATTGCTGCCCGTCGCTGAACACCCCTTTGACGGCTCCTGGGGATATCAGGTGACCGGCTATTACGCGCCGAGTTCGCGCTTTGGCAAGCCTGAAGACTTTATGTCTTTTGTCGATATTTGCCATCGCAATGGAATCGGCGTGATTGTTGACTGGGTTCCGGCGCATTTTCCCCGAGATGCACATGGTTTGGCTCTATTCGATGGCACTCACCTCTATGAGCATCAGGATCCCCGCAAAGGGGAACACAAGGACTGGGGCACCTTGATCTTCAATTATGGCCGCAACGAAGTGCGCAATTTTCTCGTCGCCAACGCCTTGTTCTGGCTGGAAAAATACCATATCGACGGATTGAGGGTCGATGCGGTAGCCTCCATGCTCTATCTCGATTATTCGCGCAATGAGGGTGAATGGATTCCCAACCAATACGGCGGTCGGGAAAATCTCGAGGCCATTTCTTTTATCAAACGGCTCAACGAACTGGTGTTCGGATATTTCCCCGGCGTAATGATGATCGCTGAAGAATCCACCGCCTGGCCCGGGGTCTCCAAACCCACCTATCTCGGCGGACTCGGTTTTAATTTTAAATGGAATATGGGTTGGATGAACGATTTTTTGACCTATTTTTCCAAAGATCCGATCCATCGCAAATATCACCACAACATGATTACCTTTGCCTTTCTCTATGCTTTTCACGAGAATTTTATTCTGGTTTTGAGCCACGATGAAGTTGTGCACGGCAAACGGTCGTTGTTGGACAAGATGCCGGGAGATTTTTGGCAAAAATTCGCCAACCTGCGTGCTCTGCTCGGCTTTATGTATGGCCATCCGGGGAAAAAATTGTTATTTATGGGAGCTGAAATCGGACAGTGGCAAGAGTGGCAGGAAAACAAGAGCCTCGATTGGCATTTGCTCCAATACGAACCGCACCAGGGTATGCAGCGCATGATGCGCGACTTGAACCATCTCTATCGGAATGAACCGGCGCTTTATCGCATCGATTTCGATTATCGCGGATTTGAATGGATCGACTTTCAGGACTCGGACCACAGCGTGATTTCCTTTATCCGCAAAACCCAAGATCCTCAGGACAGTCTGGTGTTTGTGTGCAATTTTACTCCGGAATATCATTTTTCCTACCGTGTCGGCGCGCCGGTCGAGGGATTTTATGAAGAAGTTTTTAATTCCGATTCGGTTTTTTATTGGGGCAGCAACAAAGGCAACCACGGCGGCATTTACAGTGAAGCGCTTCCCTGGCATGGTCGGCCTTTTTCGCTCAATCTGCAACTGCCCCCGCTGGCGACTGTGGTGCTGAAGGTGAAAAGGAGTGAAGGGAACCCCGGGGTTCCTGAAAAGTGAAATTTGTCGTTTAAAAACACTAATTTACTTGACAAATATTAAAAGATTTTGTTTATTGTTGATGAACTTTCGCTCCATGACTCGACTTTTGCAACCCGCACCCTCGGAATCGGCATCCGTCAGGCGAGTTATCCAGTCTGTATTCAGCAATCAGTTGACATCCTGTCCGGCACGCCACATTCGTCTCAGACTGAAGGCGAGGTGAAGCACCCTTTGTTGTGTCTTGCTGCTTGGGTACGACTTTGCTTCCATCGGCAATAGCCGCCCTGCGTTTTCGTCGGGGAATGTCTGGTTTCAGGGGAATGACAAAAGGGAAAAGGCGACAAAGGTGCAAGAAGAAACGATCAGTTTGAACACGGGGTATTTCATCTGCGACAAACGGGGCCGGTTTCTTTCCACAAATGATATTCTTCTCTCCTTGACCGGCTATGCGGAAGAGGAGATACTTGAGCTCGCCATCACTGATCTGATGTCCAAAGAGATCGCCCACGACTTCCTCACCGAGCTCTATGACAAGGCGGAAGAAGAAGAGACGATTGAATTCTCCACTGAAATCGTCGACAAAATCGGCGAACGCCATGCAGTAGAGATTCGTGTGCGTCTGATCACGGATGAATCTTCTGAAGCGATTATCGGCTTTCGCGGCAATCTGATCCCCACACCGAGCAAACAAAACACACTGCCAGCCAGACATGGACAAGTCGATCAGGCCGGCATGATCGAAGATTTGATCAATATCATTCACCTCGGCTATTCCGAACCTTTGGCCATGCTGCTCAAACGTGTTTCAGAGAGCATCTGTCAGGTTTTCGGATTCAAACGCTCTACCATTGCGCTTTTGGATCGCCGCCGCCGGGTCTTTGTCAAACAGGCGATGGTCGGCTATTCCAGCGATGCCAACTCTTCCATCGAACGCCGAGCCATCGAGGTGCCGCAAGAGGTGATCGATCGCATCTTTTCCGATCGCTACAAGATCAAGGTGATCTATCACAATCAGGATCAAAGGGATGCCAAAAACTATCTCACCTCGGGTATGCCCGAACGCCGATCGGTCAAACGCCTGCCCGAGGATCAGTGGCACAAACGGGATCTGATCCTTCTCAATCTCATGGATCATCAGGGTAATACCTTCGGTTACATCTCGCTGGACGATCCGCTGGACAATACCTATCCGACCCGCACCACTTTTCACAATCTCGAACTTTTTGCCGCCATGATCTCCATGGCTATCGAGAACTATTATCGATTTTCCACCCTGGAACGCCGTAACCGCCGGCTAAAACAGATGCTGGTCAACAGCAACATTTTCAAGCTCTATCTCAGCCTCAACGAGCTGCTCAAAGAAGTTGTCTGGTCGGTCAAGTTTTCTCTCGATTTCAATTTTGTCTCCTTGGTCCTGATCAGTAAAAAATCGGGTTTGTTGGAAACCAAGGCCGTGGCCTGTGACGACAAAATAAAGCTGCTGCAGGTACGCGAGATCAAATACGATCTCAAAGAATTCAGCGATATTCTGCGCGACGAATACCGTCAGGGTCGTTCCTATTTTATTATCAATGAAGAATCCGTTCTCCGCCATCTGAAACAGATTTATTACGGTTCGCGTTTGAACAAACCTTTCCGCGGCGGTTGGCCCGTCTGGGGCCTGATCCTTGTGCCGATCAAATCATGCGAAGGCAAGATCATCGGTTTTCTTCTGGCAGACGATCCACTGGACAACCAGATGCCCACCCGCGAAACCATCGGCAATCTCGAAATCATGGCCAATCAGATCGCGATTGCTATCGACAATCGTGTGATGTACGTGCAAGCAAAAGAGCGCCTCGATCCCAATCCTCCGGAAGAATCGGCGGCTGAAACCGAAAAACAGGTTTTTGAGGAAAAAGAAGACGATTATGCCGGTGGAGGACTTCGAAAACTGGTGGAAAAGTTTTTGCGTTGATTTTCGATCATCATTGAGATTGAAACCGTGCTCCGGCTGCTTTGTCTAACGGTGGAGCGCGGTTTTTTTTTGAAACAATTGCACCGCTTTAGGGTGTTAAATAAAAAGTCGGTATTCTCAATCATTCAACCTGTCGGACTCATAAAAATGGAGCCGATTAACTTGGATTTCCCCCCATATCCATGGAACCGCCGGACGTTTCTGAGATCTTTGGGAGCGAGCGGCGCTTTGGCTCTGAGCGGTCTCGGCACTATTGTCGAGACCTCGGACGCTGCCGTTCGCTTTTACAAAGAAGCGCGTTATTATCGTCCCATCGCAGAAGGTGTTGTGCGCTGCCTTTTATGTCCGCGACAATGCGCGATCGAAAAAGGAGAGCGCGGATTTTGTCGGACCCGCGAAAATCGCCATGGCCGGCTGGTGAGTCTGGTCTATGGCTATCCGTGCACAATGCACATCGATCCTATCGAAAAAAAGCCACTATTTCATTTTTTGCCTGGTGGCTCGGCTTTTTCAATGGCCACAGTCGGATGTAACGTGCGGTGTTTATTTTGCCAGAACTGGGAGATATCGCAGGCACGGCCGGAAGATGTTAAAAGTTATGACCTACCCCCGGAAAAGGCCGCCGAACTGGCCCATTCAAAACAGAGCGACTGCATCGCTTATACCTATTCCGAACCGGTGGTGAGCGCCGAATATCTGTATGACACCGCTACCGCGGCTGCGGAGCTGAGTGTCCGCAATGTCATGATTACCAATGGCTATATCAATGCCGAACCCATGCGCGACCTGTGCCGCGTGCTGGATGCCGTCAAGATCGATCTCAAGGCATTTTCCAATCGTTTTTATTATGAATTGGTAGACGGTGAATTGCAGCCGGTACTGGATACGCTGGTTATACTCAAAGCGGAAGGGATCTGGACGGAAATTGTCTACCTGGTTATCCCCGGACAGAATGACAGCCCGGACGAGCTGAAAAAAATGTGCAAATGGGTTCATGCCGAACTGGGAGCGAATACGCCTGTTCATTTTACCCGCTTTCATCCCCAGTATCGGCTCAAGAATCTTCCCTCTACGCCGATCGCTTCTCTGCGTCAGGCAAGAGAGATCGGACTGGACTGCGGTTTGCATTTTTGCTATACCGGCAACATTCCTGGGGATGCGGGGGAACATACCTATTGTCCCTCGTGCAACAAAGTGCTGATTCGGCGCAGGGGATTTATTGTTTTGGAAAACCATCTCAAAGACGGAAAATGTGACGCTTGCGCTACATCGATCCCCGGGGTCTGGCATTAGTCGGCCATTCCGGTAAAAGAAAGGAAATCGCGTGATGAGCAAACGACTTTGGTTTGTGGCGCCGGTTTTGGTCATGGTTTTGCTTTTTTCGATCCTTCGAACCCCGAAGCTGGGAGATGCAAAAGAGCAAGATGAAGTAAGGCGGCCTGCGGTAGCGGGACAGTTTTATCCGGATGATCCCGAACAACTGCGGTTGTTGGTCGATCGGTTGCTTGATTCCACGGCGGCTGAAGCGCCAGGAAAAATTTTCGGTTTGTTTGTGCCGCATGCCGGATATGCCTATTCGGCTTCGGTTGCTTCGGCTGCCTGGGCTATGCTCAAAGACGAAGGTATCGATCTCGTTGTCATTCTTGCCCCCAGCCATCGTGACCCGCTGACCGGTGCCAGCGTTTATCCCGGTCGTGCCTATCGCACCCCGCTGGGCGAGATTGCCATCGACGATAAAGCGGCGAAAAAATTCGTCGATCGCTGCGGAGCCGTCGAGTTTTCCCATGCCGGTCATGGTGGAGAACATGCTCTGGAGGTGCAGCTACCCTTTGTTCAGCGGCTTTTCCCACAGGCCCGCATTCTTCCAATTGTGATCGGTCGGGTCGATGCCGGAATGAACGCGCAAATCGGACAGGATCTGGCTCGGGTCTTGCAGGGCAAACGCGCGGTGGTGGTCGCCAGCACCGATTTGTACCATGGCTATTCCTATGAGGAAGGTCGGCTCTTTGATGATCGCACTCTGAAGGCGTTACAGCGTTTCGAGCCGGAAAAATTGTGGCAAGATCTCTGCGATGAACGCTGTCAGGCATGCGGCGGGGCGGCGGCTGTGATCATGCAGATCGCCTGTCGCGAGCTGGGCGCCGACCGGGTAAAGATTGTTGCACGCACCAATTCCAATGACGTCACCGGCGAACGCGGCGGTTATGTGGTCGGTTATGGAAGCGGTGTGGTCTATAAACAGATGCCCCGGGTAGTTGTTCACCCCGAACTCGGTCCGGAAGAGCAGCGCGAACTCTTGCGGATCGCCCGTCAGGCGATCGCAGCTTACCTGCAAGAGGGCAAAACACCACAATTCAGCAGTGCATTGCCGATGCTTCAGGAAAAACGCGGTGTTTTTGTCACCCTCGAGCGAAACGGACAGTTGCATGGCTGCATCGGTTCCCACGAATCGGATAGGCCGTTGGTGCAGATGGTGGCCGACCGAGCGGTTTCTGCGGCTTTTTTCGATCCGCGTTTTCGGCCTCTGCAACGGCATGAATTACCCGAGATCGATATTGAAATCTCGGTTTATTTGACCAATGTCTATCCCATCGCTTCGATCGATGAATTCGAAATGGGCGTGCATGGCATTATTCTGGTGAAGGATGGAAAGAGCGCAACTTTTTTGCCTCAAGTGCCGATCGAAGCGGGCTGGAAAACCAAGGAAGAAGAATTGCGCCATCTCTGCCTCAAGGCGGGGCTGGCACCCGATGCCTGGGAAAAAGACGCCGAGTTTTGGGTCTATCGGACTCAGGTTTTTGATGAGCATTTGCTCGATTCCAATCCTTGAGTCGCAAAGAGGTGTCGGGTAATCGGCTACCCGGCATGCGATATAAAAATCCCGGCATTCAGGCCGATTCGAGTCCAAACAACAGGTGCAATTGTGGCAGAAAACAATCAAGCCGACGAACTGACCACGGCCGAGCAAACCGAGCTATTACTGCTCGCCCGGCTCGGCATCGAAAAACAGCTGCTAAAAGAGCCGCCGCCAGCCTATTCCGGCGACAACAACAGGCTGCTACGGCCTAGCGGAGCTTTTGTCTCGCTTTATGTGCACGACGAATTGCGCGGCTGTATTGGCTATATCAAGGCCGTCCGGCCTCTGTGGGAGACGGTTGTGGAGATGGCCCAAGCCGCTGCTTCACGAGATTTCCGCTTTCCAACTATCCGCGTCGACGAATTGGACGCCCTGGAAATTGAAATATCGGTGCTCACACCCTTGAAAAAAATCGTTTCGATTGACGAGATTCAAATCGGGCGACATGGCCTTTTTATCGAACGCCGAATGCAAAGCGGTTTGCTTTTACCGCAGGTGGCGGTTGAACACCAGTGGGATCGAACCCATTTTTTGCAACACACCTGTCTGAAAGCGGGACTCGATAGGGACGATTGGAAAGATCCTGAAACTCGGATCTTTGTTTTCAGCGCTCGAGTATTTTCAGACCGGTCAACCGAAAGCATTTAACCCGCCGCAATCGTAACTTTTGCCCCATTATTTGCGTATCACTGTTGGCGCATGTGTATCGATGCGCCGGTATCGACAACCCAAGAAATGGATGCGTCATCAATGCAGCAAAGGCTCGAAAAATCAGATTACTGGATAGCTCTGGCCGGATTGGTCGGGATCCTCATTTTTTACGTCTGTTATCCTCGAATTTTTCCGCTCGGTGCTGTTCGTTTGAAATCCGATGCGGTTGAGATTCGTCAAAAAGCGCAAAAAAGCCTGCAGCAAATGGGCTATCGGGTCTCGACCAATGATCTCCAGTGCGAACTGGGGGTCAATCAGGATCTATTGCGCCATGTGGAAAAAGAATTTTCCAGCAAGGCAGCCGACAGCTTGATACTTGATGTTCTGCCGATCTATACCTGGTCCACAGTTTGGTCTGCCCCGAAAGGTAAAGAGGAGCATGACACTCTGCCGGTCGGAGTTCAATCGATATCATTGACTTTTGATACGCACGGGCGCGAAATCGGTCTGGATCTTTCCAGACGCGATGACAGTCTCACTGTCAATCTCGACCAACAACGGGCTCGACAACTCGCTGATTCACTTTTGGCTGTCCGCTTTGCCGATAGGGTCGGTTTCTTTCAATTCTTCCGCCTGCGCCAAACGGCTCATGACTATCGCGTCGACACGATCGTCGAATACAAAGCGGAAGAGAATGTTGCTGGATTGCCTGTCTTGCTCGAGATCGCCGTGCTCGGCGATCGAATTGGCCGCATTGCAATAAATTACGATGTTCCGTCGAGCACACCTTCGCGGTTTCAACTCATTATGGAAACCGTTCCGGTTCTCCTGGTTATTTTGGGCAGCGTGATCCTTTATCTGTTCTTTTTCGTCCGCTATTTGCGTGCAGATGGTATGAGTTTTAGATACGTCGCCCCCGTTGCCGTCCTTGTGGCCGTGATCACCCTCCTGAGCGGATTTTTAAAGGTCGAGGTGGGCGGTATCGTTTTTTGGGAAAAATTCATCTCCGTCGGATTTTCGGCTATCTTTATCGGTTTTATCGCTCTTGCGGCTCTGGCTTGCTCTGATGCGGTCGTGCGTCATTATTGGGACGATAAATTGCTGACGCTGGACGCCATGCGTCGCGGACAGGTGCGCCACCGATCATTTGCTCTGGCGGTTTTGCGCGGTTTTGCCTATGGCGCTCTCATACTTGGACTGACCGCCTTGCTTCTGCGTGTGACGATGGCTGCCGATATGCTCGATCTCTCGCGCTGGAATTACGGATTGCAGAAAATAAATTCTCAAAGCCGGTTTTTTCAGTCCGTTATTCATGCGCTGAATGTTTCTATTTGGCAGCAGGTAATCTTTATAGCGTTTCTGACGACTCTGATTGCGCGCTATTTCGGCCGCACAATATGGGTTGTCGTCCTGGTTGGCATATTCTGGGGGCTTGGTCTCAACACCGACTTTCCTTCCCAGCCGGTGCTGGTTCGATTTGTAATCGGTTTGATCTCTGGCGGAATTTATGCACTGGTTTTCTGGCGTTTCGATTTGTTAACCGCACTTTTTGCCAACCTGAGCTATTTCTTGTTTTTCGACATCATTCAATACTATTATCTCGCCCATCCGTCGTTCCGGTTCTCGGCTCTATCTGTTTTGCTGCTGACCGGAGGTGTGGGCTTTCTCGCTCTTGTCGGGTACCAACGGTTGATTACCTCGCGCCAACTGCTGCGTTTTACACCGGCCTACGTGACCAAGCTTCTTGAAAGACAGCGTTTGCAACGCGAGCTGGAAATCGCTCGAAAGGTCCAGTTGAGTTTTTTGCCGCGCATCCTGCCGCGCATGGCCAATCTGCAGATGGCGGGCAAATGTATTCCCGCACTCGATGTCGGTGGCGACTATTATGATTTCATTCCGATGGGCGCTTCACGTATCGGAGTGGCGATAGGCGATGTGTCGGGGAAAGGCATTTCTGCTGCTTTTTATATGACTTTGACCAAAGGTTTTCTGCGCTCCTGCACCCGAACCATGACCAGTCCCCGTTCGGTTCTGAGCGAAATAAACAAGCTGTTTTATGAAAATGTCGAACGCGGCCACTTTATCAGCATGATTTATGCCGTCTTTGATCTGGATGCCAAAACACTGACTTTTGCCCGTGCTGGTCACAATCCGATTATCGCCCAACGCAACCGCAGCGGCGGCACCGAGATGTTTTGTCCCAGCGGTATCGCGCTCGGACTCGAAGGCGGCCCATTGTTCGACCGACAGATCGAAGAAATGACCCTGCCGCTGGAGAGCGGTGATGTCTATCTACTTTATACCGACGGCTTTAGTGAAGCTTTGAACGCCGTGCAGGAAGAATTTGGCGAAGATCGTCTGCGCGATATTCTTGTCGCGGTGGGGGATCGAAGTGCCCAGACAATTTTGAACGAGATCGAAAACCGCGTGCAGGAATTCGTTGGCAATACCCTGCAGCACGACGATATGACCCTGCTGGTTGTCAAGATTCTCTAGCTCTGGCTGGAAATTTTCCAATGATGCAAAACCGTGTCAAAAAAACACCTATTTTTATCGCTCTGCTGCTTTTCCTTGTGACAATCGTCGGCAGCCGATTTGTTCCAACGGTGCTTTCCATTAGCGGTAACCTGATGATTGCCCTGGCTATATGGCTCTCCTTTTTTCTCATTCCGATTCAAAAGTGGCTGGCTTTTCAAAGCAATATCCAGACGATCCGTCAGATCTTTTTTATCATTCTTTTTACCGATCTTGCTTCCCATTTTGTTGAACCTTCTTCCGGCGAGAGTTCCGTTCTCGTTTGGCTGTGGGCCGTCTATAGCACGACGGCTGTCCTGATTTTACTTTCACTTTTTCGGCATCTGATCTATATCAAACGCAAACCATCTACGGAAAGAAATTTTGGCTGGATGATCTTTTTTATGCTTTTAATCGCTTTTTTGCGAACATCCGCTGGACAGCCGGTGGCAAACCTGCCTCTTCCCTTTACCGAGAATGGGGTGATGGCCGGCCTGGGATGGTTGATTCTTCTCGTTTTGTTTGGCATCAATGGTTCTCGCGTCAGCTGGATTCACTATCTGAATCGCCGGCAAAAGTTGGCTTCTTTTTGGGGCGGTCTTTTTTTGTTGCCCTTTGCCTGGCATTTGGTAGCGCGTTTATTTGATTTCTCTGCCGTAACGATTGCGATTCCGTTTCTCGGTGCCTTTTTGGCGTTGTCGGTTCTTTTTTTTGCACTCTATCTGACCATCGCTTTGCTCGTTGTAACCGCACATTTGCCCACCGCACACTTGTTCGATCGTAAAATTCGCGAAATGGAGTCATTGTATGCGCTCAGCAGTACCATGAGTTCTGAATTCGATCTACAAAAATTGGTCAGTCAGATCGTCAAATTGGCGGCAAAAGTCACTGAAGCCGAATACAGCTGGTTGGAGTTGGTCGATCAAGGATCGCAAAGCCTCGATCTGGTGGCCTGGTGCAATCTGACCGACAAGGAAAAACGTCTGCGCCAAAAATATCTTCCGCGCATCGAGCAGATGGAGGATTTGACCCAAAAAAAAGCGCTTGTCGAGAATCAGATGCCCCGCAATAGCCGGTTGCGTTTTTTCGCTCGCTGGAAAGCGAATCTGGGATCGCTGTTGATCGTGCCGATGGTCTCGGGCCAGGAAAGCATCGGCTATCTCTATGCAGGCAAAAGCGGGACATTCGGTTTCGAGCAAGAGGACGTCGAATTGTTGAACGCCTTTGCTGCACAGGCGGTTATTGCCGTGGAAAACACCCGCCTGATAAAAGCGTCTCTGCTCAAAGAGCGCTTTGAGCATGAATTGCGGTTGGCCCATGATGCACAAATGAACCTCTTGCCCAAGTGTTTGCCGGATTTGCCCGGATTGCAGGTTGAGGCAATCTGCAAGACCGCCAACGAAGTGGGGGGGGATTATTACGATTTTATCGACCTCGAGCATGGAGGCAAATGGGGCGTTGTCGTTGGCGATGTGTCGGGCAAAGGCGCGTCGGCTGCGTTTTATATGGCTGAAATCAAAGGAGTAATAGATGCCCTGGCGCGGACACTGTGCAATCCTTTGCGGGTGGTTCGCGAGGCCAATCGTATCATCTATAAAAGTATTGAATCCAATCATTTTATTACGTTAATTTATGGGATGATTGACCTGCAGGAAAAGTGTTTTACTTTTTGTCGTGCAGGGCATTGTCCCGTTTTACTTGCCGACAAGGATCAGGATGAGATTGTGGCTTTGCAGCCCAACGGGCTCGGCATCGGACTCGACAGCGGTCCGGTTTTCGATGCAGCTTTGAACGAGGAAAAAATCGAATTGCATCCCGGCATGACCTTGCTCCTCTATACCGATGGCGCAACAGAGATTCGCAACACTCTGGGCGAAGAGTATGGAGAACAACGTCTCATTGAAACTCTGGCGTCGCTTAAAGGGTTGCCGGCAAAACAGGTGCGACAGGGACTGCTCAATGCAATCGACCAATTTGTCGGTGATGCAAAAGCACATGATGACCTGACCCTGGTGGTCATCACATTCGACTGGCCGGAGCATTTCACCCCGATCGAGACCCCAAGGTCTCGTGAGGTTGAATTTCCGGATTCCAATTCAGATATCTCTATCGAAACGGAGGTTGATAGATGAGCAATTTCCAGGTCAAACGAAGTGATGAAGACCAATTGAGCTCGCTTCGTGTTGCCGGGTTTCTCGACGCACACACCGCCCCGATCTTGGAAAGGGAAATCCAAAAACTGCTGGATGAGGGGCGGTTTCAGATCCTGGTCGATTTTGCCGATCTCGGATATATCAGCAGCGCCGGTTTGGGGGTGTTTATGGGATTTATCGAACAAATCCGAACCAACGGTGGCGATATCAAAATGTGCCGTATGAACACCAAGATTTATCGCGTTTTCGATTTGCTCGGATTCCCGACTCTTTATGATATCGTCGATGATTTGGAAACCGCTCGGGAAAAATTTTTCCAAACATCGCTGAACAAGGGCAGTCAGGATAACCAAAAGTGAGAAATCGATGGTGAAAAGCAAAACAGAATACAAGCTGCGCATTCCGAGCCAAACGGAAAATTTAGAGCTCATCCGCGCTTTTGTCGGCCTTGTGGCGAACAAGGTTGGCTTTTCAGAAGATGATATTGGCAAAATCGAACTGGCCACAGATGAGGCTTGCACCAATGTGATCAAACACGCGTATGATCCCAAGGACCAAAAAGCGCTGGATGTGGCGATTCAGATCGATTATCAAAAATTTACAGTCTTGGTCACGGACCATGGCAAGGGATTCCATCCCGATGAAATCAAAATACCTGATATGAAAGAATACCTGGCCGAATTGCGCGTCGGCGGGCTAGGGATTTATCTTATGCGCACCCTGATGGATGAAGTCGATTATAAAATTCGGCCGGGCCTCAGCAATCAAGTTCGAATGGTCAAGTATTTTATCGATAAGGACGATTCACAGCTGGTGCAAAAAAGAGACCGGAAGTGATGAGCAGACGGATCCATTCTCCACTTTCTGGCATCGAACGGCAGCTCGATCAGCGCCTCGTTGAGCTGCAATCCCTGTTTGAATTGAGTCAAATTCTCAACTCCTCGCTGCAGCTTAACCCCATTCTCAACAACCTTCTGCTTACACCCATGGGGCGAATGATGATCACACGCGGTTTGGTCATGATTCGCCAGCAAGACGATGATTTCAAAGTCGTGATCGCCAAGGGCTTGCCAAGCAACGTGCTGCACCATCGCCTGCGACTGCCCGCTCAACTCGATCAACCTGTCCGGACGACTGATCTGACAGACGAATTCAGCGAATTCATCTCTTTTCTGGAAACCCATCGCATCACACTGATTCTTCCCATCAACAGCAACGGGCATATGTCCGGTATCATCGGCCTGGGGGCTCGCGTCGGAGACCAAAAGTTCAGCACCGACGAGATCGCCTATCTCGATTCGCTCTCGAATATCGCTGCCACTGCAATCCAAAACGCGCTGATCTTCAAAGAGCTGGAAACGGTCAACCGTCAATTGGATAAAAAAGTGCAGGAACTTGGAACCCTTTTCGAGATCGGCCGCGAATTAAACTCTACTTTGGATGAAGAAAAGATCGTTGCCATGCTGGTCTATGCGGTGATGGGCGAGATGGCGGTGCAGCGTTGCATGGTTTTACTCAAAAGTCAGGGGCGATTGCAGCTCATGGCACAACGCGGAATACCATCAGCCGATGCAGTTCAGATCGCTCGACTTGCACAAGAATATCTTTCGGAATTGGAGCAACCGCTTGTCGCCCAAGACGCAGAAGCGGAGGAGATCACCCGTTTGCAAGCTCTGGGCATCGCTCTGGCTATTCCCATGCGGATTCAATCGCAAGCCCGAGGTGTTTTGTTGATCGGCCCCAAGAGCCGCCGGTCTCCGTTCGATTCCGACGAAATCGATTTTCTCTTCAACTTGGCCAATCGCGCCATGCTATCTCTGGAGAATGCGCGTCTGTTTCAGGAAGCGTTGGATAAACAAAAAATCGAGGATGAACTTGCTCTGGCGCGCGATATTCAGCAACGCCTGTTGCCACGCGATAACCCCCAAATCCCAGGCGTCCAGATTGCCGGACTCAATATTCCGTCGAGCCAGGTCGGCGGCGACTATTACGACTCGATTCCTCTGGAAAACGCAAGGGTCGCCTGTGTTATCGCCGATGTCTCGGGTAAGGGGGTGGGGGCTTCTCTTCTCATGTCCAATATCCAGGCCAGCATCCACAGTTTGATCACCGGTTATAACGATTGGGCGGCGATGATCGCCCGCATCAACAATCTCATCTATTCCCGCACCAGCTATGATAAATTTATCACCTTGTTTTTTATCGAAATCGATCCGCGACGCATGCAAGCGACCTTTGTCAATGCCGGCCACAACCCCCCCTATCTGATGCGATCCGACGGAACGCTTCTGCCGCTCGAGGAAGGCGGCCTCATCATCGGCATGATGCCCGATGTCGTCTATCGATCGGGAACAATTCCATTGCAAAAAGGTGATTTAATTCTTATGTTTACCGACGGCGTCACCGAAGCGCGCAATCAAAACGGCGAGGAATTTGAGGAAACAGGCGTGCAGAACTTTTTGCTCAGCCATCGAGATTGTTCTGTGCAGGAAATTGTCGATCGTCTGCTCACCTGCGTACGCGAATTTGCCCAAGATGGAATACTGCCGGATGACTTGACAGTGCTTGGGGTGCGGATCGCTTAGCCCGTTCACTTTTTCATCCTCTGCTTTAATCGGTCTGCAGGATTTTTTTACCCCCCCCGTGCGAGTTC
Organism: Candidatus Zhuqueibacterota bacterium; assembly: GCA_016929055.1. Lineage (GTDB taxonomy): Bacteria > Zhuqueibacterota > Zhuqueibacteria > Residuimicrobiales > Oceaniaggregativiventaceae > Sulfursilanivivens. Next base: position 17,541 of record JAFGJN010000206.1, on the reverse strand, counting down.
CTTAACCTTTAGTCGGATCCAGAAACGTATGTCATCAATTAAGTCCGCCCCCCGAATCCTTGTTGTCGATGATGACGACAATGTCCGTCGATTTCTGTTCCAGATCCTTCAGCGCGAATCCTACAGGATTGCTGAAGCGGAAAGCGGCGAAACCGCTTTGCGTCTGCTCGCCGAACAGCCCTTTGATTTGGTGATTTCAGACCTGCACATGGATGAGGTCGGAGGACTCGAGGTTCTGGAAGCGGCAAAAAAGGCGAACAAGCATACACAGGTGTTGATTTTTACCGGCTTTGGCAGCGTTCGCAGTGCTGTTGATGCCATAAAAAAAGGGGCTTTCGACTATCTATCGAAACCCGTGCATTCCGAGTCTCTGCTTTTTAAAGTGCGCAAGGCTTTGGAAAGACGCGAACTCGGGCAGCAGCTCGAGGAGCAGCAGACACGCCTCGATCAGTACTACCGTATGTTGAGCCGGGATTTGGCCTTGGCCAAGCGCGTGCAAGCTTCATTGGTGCCGGAATCATTTTCCGCTCATGGCGTGATGGCGACGGTGCGATACCGGCCGATGATTGGTCTCGGCGGCGATTTTGCCGATATCGCCTCGAATAGCGACGGTCGGGTTTATTTCACGGTGATAGATGTTACCGGACACGGCGTCTCGGCGGCGCTGCTGGTCAATCGGGTGTGCAGCGAAGGACGGAAGCTGATGCGAGAGAACCTGCAGCCGGTGGAAATTCTGCAAAAGCTCAATCGTTTTTTTTTCGAGTCCTTTTCTCAAACCGGGCTCTTTCTGACCGCTTTGACTGTCTGTATCGATACAACACGGCAAAAGATGTCGTATGCCGGCAGCGCCCATCCGCCAGCTCTGCTGTGGCGAAAAAAGAACGGTCACCTGCAGGAATTGGCTTCGCTTAATATGATCATTGGGTTCGATGCATCGCTGGCCAACCCGCGACAGGAGGAGGTGGATATCCATTCCGGCGATCGATTGCTTATCTATACCGACGGCGCAATCGAAGCGGAGAACGGTCAACACAAACCGTTGGGGATCGCAGGCCTGAAAAAGAATCTGCTGCGTTTTTCAAACCTGCCGCTGGAGGATTTTGCCGATCGCATGGTGGAAACGGTTAAATCTTACAGCGGTGAAAAACTGCGCGACGATGTGCTCTTGCTCGCCGCCGAGTTGGATCTCAAATGAATCGCAAATCGTATCGGCTGCTTTTGGTCAATCCTTGGATTGTCGATTTCGCTGCTTATGATCTGTGGGCTAAACCACTGGGTCTGCTGCGCCTGGCTGCCCTGTTGAGGCAATGCGGATATGCGGTCGAACTTGTCGATTGCCTCGATCGCCACCATCCTCTGCTCGATGACTGGGAAACCGATCGTCCGCACGAACGGAGCGATGGCAGTGGCAAATTCATTCGCCAAATCATCGCCAAACCCCAGTGTTTGCGCCCGATTCCACGCCATTTTTGCCGCTATGGCCTGCCCCTCGAGTTGGTCGAATCTTATCTGCAGCGACTTCCCCAACCCGATGCGATTCTGCTCACCTCGATGATGACCTACTGGTATCCAGCGGTTTCCGAAATGGCGCAAATCTTGCGCCGTCACTTTCCTCATACACCCCTGGTTCTCGGTGGAATCTATGCCACACTTTGCCCCGAACATGCGCGCACGACCGTTCGCCCGGATATCCTGATACAAGGCGAAGGAGAGAGACAATTGCCACAGCTCTTGCATCGACTGTTTGGCGTAAGCCTCGTTTCGGTGCCCGATTTTGCGGCGTTGCCCTTTCCGGCCTATGATCTCTATTCGAATCTCGATGCTGTAGCCATCGAAACCTCGCGTGGATGCCCTTTTGCTTGCAGTTTTTGCGCCACCCATCTGCTGGTGCCCGAATTTCGCCGCAGAGCGCCCCAACGGGTGGTTGATGAACTGTTTCACTGGTCCGAAACCGCCGGAATTCAGCATGCGGCTTTTTATGATGATGCTCTTCTTGTCCAGCCCGAGAGCTCGATCAAACCCATTCTGCGTCTCCTCATTGAGTGCGAAAGCCGGCTTTGCCTGCATTTGCCCAATGGCATCCATCCCCGACAAATCGATAAAGAGTTGGCCGACCTTTTTTTTGCCGCTGGAGTGAAGACTATTCGCCTGAGCTTTGAATCCGCTTCGCCTGCGCGGCAGGACGATATCTCGCACAAGGTCGCTCCAGCCGATCTTGAGAATGCTCTGAATGTTTTGGAACGCGCCGGCTATGAACGCCGGCAAATCGGCGTTTATGTCCTCCTCGGTCTGCCAGGGCAACCGCCGCAAGAAGTGCGGGAGAGCTGTCTTTTGGTCCGTGAGCTCGGGGCTCGAGTCGATGCCGCTTCCTTTTCTCCCATCCCCGGAACCCGGTCGTGGAACCAGGCAGTAAAGAACCGGGAATGGGATCCAACCTCGGATCTTTTGTTGAGCAACAACTCGATTTTTCCGCTGTGGCGCAACCGCTATGGCTATGAATTTTGTCGAGAATTCTGGGCCTGGATCAAAACTCTGAATAGGGAACCAGCAAATCCAGACGATCGACTCTTTTCTGGATGCCGTTCAACAAGCACGCACTAGACAGGAGATCTCATGCCCTCTAGAAAAAAGATTCAACCGATTACCCCCTTTTTTGTCGCCATCGCCGGCAACATCGGGGTCGGCAAAACCACTCTCACCCTACGTATCGCCGACCGCTTTGAATGGCAAGCCTATTATGAGCGCGTAATCGACAATCCCTATCTCGAGGATTTCTACAGCGATATGAAACGCTGGAGTTTTCATCTGCAGGTCTATTTCCTGTCAAGGCGATTCAAGGATCAAAAGACGATCACCGAGGCTGGCAGAAACTGCGTTCAGGATCGAACCATCTATGAGGATGCAGAAATCTTTGCTCGTATTCTTCACGATCAGCAGTATATGAACGATCGCGATTTCGACAACTATCGCGAGCTTTTTGACACCATGACTTCCTATCTGCGCAAACCCGACCTCATTCTCTATTTGCGCGCTTCTACCTGGACCCTCATTACTCGGATTCGCAAACGTGGTCGCGACTATGAAAAAAACATTACCAGCGAATACCTCCATGTGCTCAATCAAGCCTATGATCGTTGGATATCCCAGGCCCGCAATGATTTCAACGTGTTGACTATCGATGCCGATAATCTCGATTTTGATCAAGATCCCCAGGTTTTGGAGGAGATCTATCGGCAAATCGACCGCTATCGAGCAGGTGCCGTATGAAGTGCAATCACTCACCGCGTATCATCGCCCTGCTCACCGATTTTGGCGATCGGGACGGCTATGTTGGGATTCTCAAGGGGGTGATTCTCCGTATCGCGCCCTCGGCGGTATTGGTTGATCTGGCGCATCAGATCGATCCTGGAGATGTTCAATCGGCGGCATTCGTTCTAGGCCGCTCGTTTTCCTGGTTTCCGCCAAAGACAATCCATGTGGTGGTAGTCGATCCCGGGGTGGGATCGGATCGACGCCCCTTGTTGGTCGAATCCCGGAACGGGATATTTATCGCCCCCGATAACGGCGTGTTGAATTGGGTCTTTTGGCAAGACCCGACTGCGATCGTCCGCCGGCTGAACAATCCACACTATTTCCTCACCCCGGTGAGCACCACGTTTCATGGACGCGATATTTTTGCGCCGGTCGCCGCTCATCTGGTTAATGGCGTTTCGGTCGAGGATCTGGGAACGGCGATCGCGGATTTTCAGTCTCCGCCCAAACCCCCGGTGCAGACAACCGCGAACGGCCTGGCCGGTCAGGTGGTCTATATCGATCGCTTTGGCAACTGTGTCACCAATCTGTCCCCGCAGGACTGGCGGCACTGCAGCTTTGTCGCCAGCCATGTCGGCGGCACCGCCATTTCCGGATTATACTCGACCTATTCGGCGGTTTCAGCCGGTAGTTTGTTGAATTTAATCGGCAGCCACGGTTATCTCGAAATCGCCTGCTATCAGGGCTCTGCAACCGAGACGCTCGATCTGCACGTTAGAGATGCCGTGCATGTGCTTTTTGCCTGAGTATCCCGAATTCTGTCTTACGCGACACCAAAATGGCGGCGAACCGAGTTTGCCTGCATTCGGAACACGATCCTTGATCCGGCACGATCTTTTGCTTGTATTAATGGGGAAAAATCTTTTATTTTAACAGTCGTTTTTTTGCGATCGGCAGTGCAGCATAGCGCAGCCAGATCATCCAATCGAAACAGATTTGGTTGTCGATTGAAAAGCTTTTTGACTGCCATCGCGCCTTCTGTCGGGTTTTTCGCCCGAGGGCTGAGGGAAGATCTAAATTGGAAACGGCTCATGGCCGGCTCTAACACATTTGGGAGTTTACGACGAATAATCGAGATCAAATCGGATACACCATCGGTCGGCATAACAGTCGGATCGGTCTGCACATCTTGCTTTTTTTGGCCACCGTTGTCACTACTTTGGCGACCGGTGGCGCTGCCTACAGCGCTTCGATCATGTCTATTCTGTTCGCCCATGAGATGGGCCATTATCTGATGAACCGTCACTACGCCATGCATTCGACTTTGCCTTATTTCATCCCTTTTCCATCGGTTCTGCCGTTTACCAACATTCTTATCAACCCTTTTGGAACCCTGGGTGCGGTCATCCAAATGCGCGGCATGATTCCCAATCGCAAAGCGTTGTTCGATATCGGTGCGGCTGGGCCTTTGGCGGGATTTGTTGTCACTCTGCCGTTGCTTATCTTTGGAATCGCGCGTTCCACACTCGTTGAAACAGCGTCAATAGCTGAATCGTCGTTGACTCTTGGCGATTCGCTTTTATTCAAATTCCTCGTCCGTTGTTTACATGGAAACCTGGAGGAGGGAACAGATCTGTTGCTGCATCCCACCGCTTATGCTGCCTGGGCGGGATTGCTGGTAACTGCCATAAATCTGGTTCCCATCGGGCAACTGGACGGCGGCCATATTCTTTACAGCGTCTTTGGACCTCGAGCCAAACGGCTTTATCTGGTAATCCTTGCACTGTTCGGAGGGTTGGTGTTCTTTTATCCCGGCTGGGCCTTGCTCTTTGCCTTGCTGCTCTGGTTTGGCAGGAAACATCCGGCCCCTGTAAATGATATTACCCCTATCGACCCTGGACGCAAGATCCTTGCCGGTTTCCTTTTGTTTGTTTTTATAATCAGTTTTATACCGGTTCCGTTCAAGTTTTTCTAGGATGGTCTATGAAAAAGATGCATCTGTCGAACTCTGTTAAGGGGTTGTTGCTCGTCTTGCTCGCAGCAGTGGTTCTGGAAGGGCTCTTTGATTGGATGGAAATCGGGGTGGGTGAGTTGATGCGATTCATCAATCCGCTGCGCCCTCGAATCGGGCGTTTGTGGGAGGAGGAGGCCAAAGATCGAAGCGGTGGGGAGCAAATCGCCGAGTTCCTGCAGAGTCTGCCCATCGACAGCAGCAAACAGGGCACGCAGCTGGCCGATCTGGGCGATTTACTCGGCAGCCTTTCCATCCGCAGCCGCCTTTCGATCAACCGGAACGAATTTTTGAGTTTTTATCGTCGTCTCGAACCGTATGAGGCTCGTCTTTTGGTCGAAGCAAAAGATCTTTATGCACTCTATCGCAATCCCGACTGGCAGCGGGTGAGCCTCACCCTCGAAGCGGATCAGCTCGCGCTGCTTTTTACCGACGGCTTTAATCGACTTTTGCATGAACACTATGTGCCAGTCGACTCGCTCCAACGCCAGTCACCCCTATCGAGCGGCATGTCGCAGCTGTCAAGAGACGATCGTTTTGCCGGACGCATCGTGCCGGCGGCGGTTTTTTTTCGCGCCTTTGACCGCTTGAGCTCGCAACAGCAACAGAATCTCATACCCGATCTCTATCGTCTCATCGAATGGGGAAGCGATCTTAAGGCGGTGGCGATTTCACGCATTGTCCGTGCCAAAAAAGTCGATTTGGCCTTTGAAGTCAAGCGCGGCGATTTACTCAAAATTGTGGTGATGGAGACCGATGCTGATGCTGTATCCTATCTGATTACCAAACTCAACGCCATGGGGGAAAGCGCTCCGCTCATGATGCCGATAGAAAAGGGGCCGTGATATGGTCAAGCGAATGCGTATTTTTTCTCTGCGTTCGATCGTGTTGCTGTTGCTGGTCCTGGCTGTGGCGGTCTGGGTCACGATCACCCTTTCCCTGCCCCAGTTGCCCAACGACCTCAACACCATCGCTTTGAGCACACCCACAACCCTCTATGCTGACGACGGGCAGGTGATCAAAGTGATGGCCAATCGGATGGTTGTCGGCATCGATCAGGTCTCACCCGATCTGCTGAATGCCATCGTCGTTCTGGAAGACCATCGGTTTTATAGCCACCATGGATTCAGCAAACGGGGGTTTTTACGCGCTCTTGTGTTGAACACTTTTCGCGGCCGGGTGCGTGAAGGGGGCAGTACCATAACCCAGCAACTGGCAAAAAATCTCTTTTTTACCTTTGAGCGTCTATGGTCGCGCAAGGCGAAGGAGCTTTTGATCGCCTTGCAGATCGAACGGCAATTCAGCAAAAAAGAGATCCTCGAAGCCTATATCAATCAGATCGATTTTGGTTCCGGAGTCTATGGCGTGGAACTGGCCAGTCAGACCTATTTCGCCAAACATGCGGATGAACTGAGTCTGGCCGAAGCTGCCATGCTTGCGGGCATTCCGCGCTGGCCCGCGCGTTACAGCCCTTACAGCAACTTTGACGTGGCCCGGGAACGCCAGATTTTTGTTCTCAAGCGGATGGAAGAAAAAGGGCATATCACCCGGGAACAGCGCCTCGCTGCCGAAGAGGAAGAACCGGTTCTCGGCAGCATCAATCCCTTTCTCGGCCACGCCGATTATTTTATCCAGCAGGTCCGCCGTCACGCCAAGGAAAAATACGGCGATGCTGCCGTCGATTATGGCGGTTTGCAGATTCATACCACTCTGAATTTGCGCCTGCAATTCCTCGCTCACCGCGCCGTACAGGAGGCAATGGACAACCTGGATCGGCTCTTTAAACTGCCGCCCTATGCCAAGGCGCCGCGTGAGAGCTGGAGCGATTATCCGCAAGCAGCGCTGGTGGCAATCGATCCGCATACCGGGCAGGTCAAAGCGGTTGTCGGCGGACGCGATTACCGCCGCACTCCATTCAATCGCGCATTCAGCAATCTTCGCCATGCCGGATCGGCCTTTAAACCTTTTACCTATCTTGCCGCTCTGGATCAGGGCGTGGCAACTCCTAAAACGGTTTTCGTGGATGAAGCGGTGAGCTTTGCCGACAACCAGACCGTTTATGAACCCCGCAATTTCGACAAAACCTATCTCGGTCCGATGACGCTCAAATGGGCCCTGATGCAGTCCCGCAATGTCGTTGCCGTCAAACTTATCGATCGCATTGGCCCGGCAGCCACAGTTCAATACGCTCATCGGCTTGGAATTGAAAGCGCGCTTCCTGAGAATCTCTCCCTCGCTCTGGGCGCTGCCGGCGTTTCTCCCTTTGAGATGGCTGCCGCTTATTGCACATTTGCCTCTCAGGGTATCCGTCGGGAACCCTATCTGATCCGCCATATGCATACCGTACAGAACGTGGAGCTGGAACGCTATACAGCCAAGAGCGCCCGGGTCATCGACGCCCAGACCGCCTATCAGCTGCTCGACATGCTTCGCGGTGTGGTGGAAGCGGGCACGGCTGCATCACTGCGCGCTCAAGGATTTCTTCGGCCCTGCGCCGGCAAGACCGGCACCTCCAGCGACAATCGCGACTGCTGGTTTGTCGGTTTCACTCCCGATCTGGTGACGGCGGTTTGGGTCGGTTTCGACGACAACCGCCGCATGATCGCCTCTGGCGGGGTGGAACTGACCGGGGCAGGGGCGGCACTGCCCCTCTGGGCTCGATTCATGCAACAGGCTGTGGCCAATTCGCCCTATAGCGATTTTCCTATTCCTCCCGGCATCGAATTTGTTGAAATAGATCCGCGCACCGGTGCCGGTCCCGTACCCGGGGGACCACACATAACCGTTGCGCAGCGCTCCGCCCGCAATTGATTTATCCGCTTAGCATCAAACACGAGGATCTTTGTATGACACACGTGTACAAAATCGCCGGACTCGGAGAAATCCTTTGGGACATTTATGATGATAAAAAATTTTTGGGAGGTGCACCGACAAATTTTGCCGCGCATGTCAATCAGGCCGGCCAGTACGGCCTGGTGCTCAGCCGCATAGGCAACGATCGCCTCGGCGATCAGCTGATGCATGAATTGATATCCCGCAATCTCGATGTATCGGGTATTCAGATCGATCCCGAAAAACCCACCGGTACGGTTCGCGTCACTCTTGACAATGCTGGGCAGCCCACTTTTGTCTGCACTGCGGATGTCGCTTTTGACGCGATGCAATTCGAAAAGAGCTGGGCAACGATCGCGGGACAGGTGGATGCGGTTCTCTTTGGTACACTGGCCCAGCGTCAGGACGCTTCCCGTCAGGCGATCCACTCCTTTCTCAGGGCCGCTGGCAAAGCGCTCAAGGTCTATGATGTCAATTTGCGCGGCTGGTCCGATGAGACGGATAAGATCGTCAAAGCTTCCTTGACCCTGGCCGATCTGATCAAACTCAACGGCGATGAATTGCAAATTTTAAAAACAGCCTTTGGCAGCGACGAGAATGACGAGATGTTTTGTCGTCAATTGCTCGATATCTATAGCATTCGCCTTGCCGCCGTAACCTATGGCGCCAAAGGCTGTTGTCTGGTGACCGGCGATCGCACCGTGCGCCACCCCGGTTTTTCCGTCAAGGCGATCGACACAACCGGATCCGGCGATGCATTCGCCGCCGGTATGATTATTCAATATCTCCAGGGCGCCGATCTGGAAACCATTGCCGAGTTCGGCAACCGCCTCGGTGCTTTTGTCGCCACCCGCAAAGGCGCGGTACCAGAATGGAGCCTGGAGGAAGTGAGGGCCCTCGATGGATAAACGTCAAAAACCTAAAATCTTCCGCAAAAAAGGGATCGAGTGGCTTGCCCTGTTCCTCGGTGCATTCGCGCTTGTGGTCGTGCTCGTGCTTTTGCTGGAGATGAAAAAGATGGTTCCCGATCTGCCCGACGAATATCCAATTTTACCGGAAAATCACACCGTCGGCATTGTCGATTCCGTCTATTATCATTATCCGTTTCATTTTGCCTGCCCGCTCCCAGGCCCGAATTGGCGATTTGTCTCCGTTTCGTACGATACGATCCTGACGCCCTATCAGCCCCATGAGGCGATAGTACCGCAGGTCAACTGGCTTGCCGATCTCGCGCGCCCCGATTTGGCCGATGCACGCATCGGCGCTCTCCAGATCGGCGATGTTCAAGAGGTCAAAGAACTCGCCATTGGTCTGTTGGATGAGATGATCGCCAGCGCCGAGAAAGAGGGGGAACGGGTGGAGATTTTGCAGCCGCCGACCTCACCGGCACATCGCATTCTGCAGGGTTGGTATTATGCCCTTGTGCTGCCGCAAGAGAATTCGCCGGTCTGGGTGGTCAGTGTGCTGCCGCGCGGCGATTTGGTTTTTCTCATCTGGTGCCGTACCACTGATGGCAATTATGTTCACGTGCGCGATGAGTGTCAGGCTTTGACGAGCCGCTTTCGGCCGCTCCTGCTTTCCGCCCGCCCCGGTAAAAAATTATAACCGCACCTGCAGCTGCCGCGATTTTTTGGCTAAATCGTATGTGTGCAAACCATTTGCAGAGGGACGCCATGCGAAAACTCGCGCTGTTCTGTATTCTCTTGTCGCTTTTCGCTCCGCTCGCTTTGTTTCACCTGAACGGACAAACTCTGACGCCGATCGAACGCTCTTCCTATGGGCGTTATAGCGACAATGCGGATGTTCATCGCTTTCTGAGCGAGCTGGCACGAGACAATCCGTTTCTGCGGGTTCAGACGATCGGCGAAACAGCGGAGCGGTTGCCGCTCTTTGTCGCCATCCTCAGCAAAAACGGCCACACGCCCGAAACTCTGGATAGCTCTAAACCGACCGTTCTGATCTTTGCCGCTCAACACGGCGACGAACAATCCGCCAAAGAAGCCGCCCTCGAGATCATCCGCCGTACCGCTCAAGACGATCTGGTCTTTCTGCTCGATCGCCTCAATCTTTTGATCGTTCCCCTTGTCAATCCCCATGGAGCAACACATAATCTGCGCAACAACGGACAGGATCTGGATCTCAACCGAGATCACGTCAAGCTCGAAGCGCCGGAAACTCGTGCCCTGCATGCGCTCTTTCATCGTTGGAATCCGCAAGTGACCCTCGATGTGCATGAAAAAGGGGACGACTATTATTTACAGCAAATCGGCGTGGTTTCCAATCTCAACATTTCACAACAGCACCAAGAGTTTTCCCGCCGGCGTGTTTTGCCTTTTGTCCAGGCAGGACTGGCACAGGCGGGAGTGACTTTTCATGAATACCTGATACGCCAACGCATCGAATTCAATGACGCTTCCGGCGCTGCCTATTCGAGTGAAGAGGCGAATACTCCGGTTCTCTATCGCTACAGCACAACCGATATCAACGATGGTCGCAACAGTTTCGGCTTATTCCAAACCCTGTCATTTATTCAGGAAGGGGTCTCGTCCAAGCGGCTGGAGAACATTCGCGAGCGGACGGAAAGGCAGGCTCGCACCATCGAGCTTTTTTTGCGATGTCTTTATGAATATGCGCCTGAGGTTCTGGAGCTGGTGCGCCGGGAACGACAGCGCGCCGAGACGGCAGAAACCGTTCATCTTCGCATGCGCTATGTGTCGGATCCTGCCCAGCCCCATCTAACGCTGAAAGCCTTTGCCGATCCGCCGCCGGGAACAGCCGGATTTCTGAAAACCGACAAAGCGGCCGGAGAACCCTTTACCTGGGATGAGCTGGAGCTGGTGACGCCCGGCGATCGAGTGGTGGTGGAAAAGACCGTACAGGATTGGCGGCCACGAGTCGAATCGACCAGCAGCCGCAAACCGGCTGCGGCCTACCTCGTGCCGCCGGGACACGACGAGCTGGTGCGGACGCTGGGCGATCACGGTATTCCGATGCTCACCGTTGTGAAAAACGGCCGTGCTCGAGTGGAGCGCTATAGGTGCCTCGAAATTGTGCCTTCCATGCTGGATTATGAAGCGCCGTCTCTGATCAAGCTGGAAGCAGTCAAAACAACGGCCGACGTGCCGCGCGGTGCCATAGTCGTCCCGGCAACCGGGCGATTTCGCTTGCTCGTACCGTTGCTGTTGGAACCGCTCTCCGGCTATGGTTTGATCCGCTATTTTCGTTTCGGCTTGGTTCCTGCAGCCGGTGAAGAATTTGCCATTTTGCGTATCGATGATTTCAGTGAATTGTTGTGCGCACCGCTGATTCCGACGGTGATGGAGATTTGTGAATAGAATGCGGTTCAAACAGGAAATGAGAAACCCCGACTTATGATCACTCTGGAAGGAAAAATCTGCGTTCAGGCGGCGCTCGAGGCGCGTGCACGAAAATTGTCGCTCATCGTTGTGCGCCACGGACTGCACCACGAAAACGCGCCCGAGCTTTTTGCGCTGGCTAAAGAGTTGCAGGTGCCGGTCAAGACGGTCAGCCGCGAAGAGATCGATGCCATGGCTGGCGGCAAGACCCACGGCGGCATCCTCGCGCTGGGTTCACCGCGTCCACCATGGGAAATCGAGAGGTTTTTCGACTTTCTCAAACGCTCATCGCGGCCGCCCTTTTTGCTGCTGCTCGAAGGCGTTGACGATGTCCAGAATCTCGGTTTTGTCATGCGCAGCGCCGAGGCGCTTGGCGTTCAGGCGATCCTGCTGAAAAAACATCTGTGGGATTTCGACGAGGCGGCGGTGTCGCGTTCCTCGTCCGGCGCCTTTGAACGCATGCCGCTGGTGGTTTTTGATCAACCCCAAATCATTCTGCCCAAGATGCGCAATTATGACGTTGCCGTCTATGGCTGCATCGCCAATGTCAAGCGGCGCATCTATGACGTCGATCTTACCCGCGGCATCCTGCTCTGCCTTGGGGGCGAGAAACGCGGACTTTCGGCAGCGGTGCGTTCACAGTGCGATCAGTTTATCCAGATTCCCATGGTTTCCGATATCGGCTCCCTGTCGCTGACCCATTCGGCGAGCATTGTCATGGCCGAAGCCATGCGCCAGCGATTGATGCGGATCGATGTCGTGAAACAGCAGATCGAAGAGAGGGGAGAGGCGGGCGAGTAGCTTTAGCGGTTGATCTGGATTGACTAAAAAAAAGCCCGGCGAATCGATCGCCGGGCCTTTTTTAGTCAAATACTGGACGGAGTGGCCGTCTAAAACCCGCTGGTAAACCCGACGACCAGGCGGTTGTTTTCGTGCTCGAGATCGCGGGTAAACTCGCCGATAAAACGAAGATTGCGCGCCATCAGATAGGTATAACTGAGGGTGGCGGTTTCATAATTGACCCAGCTATAATCCGAATCGACCTGGTTATAGAGCGCGGTCAGATACCAGCGCGAACGGTCAAATTGGGGTGCGAAAATCGCTTCCAGAACAATTCCCGTGGTTTCAATGGTTCGAACAGAAGATTGCGGGGTGTGGCTCCATTTGATGTCATCCTTGCGCAGCAGGTATTGTCCGGTAACCTCGAGTTTGCCGAACGCCAGGTTGAAATCGGGTCCATAGTAAGTGATTTCGTCAATTTGGGGGCCGAGATCATCCTTGCCTCGATAATAGAAACCACCCACAGTCAGAATTTCGTTGACCGCCTGACTGAGGCGGAATCCATAATTTTTGTATTTGTCCTGATCGAAACCGCCATCGGGTATGCCGTTGCCGTTGACCAGCAAACCGACGATATCGGTTCCGGTTTGTTCGATCCCATAAACCAGCATCACTCCGCGGTCGTAGGCGAGGTTGGTGCTCGATAGACCGATTCGCGTCTTGTAGATCTGATAATCTTCAAAAGTCAGGCGCAGCTCGCGTTTCATCAGCGGATCCGAGGTCTGGAATTGGCCGAGCATGACGTCCAGCGGCGTGTTTAAGACATTGTCGAAATGGATATAAGCGTCTTCGATGCCCGCAACCTCGCCGCGTTCGGACATGTAGAAATAGAAATAATAACCGATGTTTTTATAGAGCGCACCACCGGACAGGAGCTTGACCCCCCAGGGGGTCTGCAGGTCGGTGCTGTTTCCGCCTTCGGTGTCATCATAGACGCCGTAGGCATCAAAACGAGCCGAAATCGGAAAATCCCGGTTCAGCCACAGCAAGTCGTCGCCGGCCGTCACATAGTCGCGTTCTTTTTCTTCCTCGGGAATGATGAAACCGTTGCCGGCCACCTCTTCGCCGTAAGGTTTGAGCTTGGGAAACGGCGCATGGCAGGTGTTGCACGAGATCTTGTATCGCCTCGCCAGAGCCGGAATCGCCAGTGCCTCCGATGAAAAAAGCATCACCAGAATGGCGCCGATGCAGAGAGAAAAAAGAGTGGATTTTCTATTCATAGGGTCCTCCATTTGCATACCGCGTGTGTCTATTCGTACACCTCGATCCAGGTGTTTGCGAAATTGATCGGCATGATTTCGCTCTCCTCTTCCGGCACACCGAGAAAATCGGCCACTGGCTTGACCAGTTTTTGATAAAAGAGCTCGGCCTGAAAGGTGACTTTGCCGACCGGGATATCCTCCGGCAGACGCCAGGTAAAGGTCTCGATCTTGGTTTCGCGCGGTCCGATGCGATAATCGACTCCGAACGACTGGGTGTTCCACTGCATGATGGTCATGCGGCCCTGCGGATCGAAATAGGGCATGCGAAAAATACGGTTGCCTGCCGGAACACCGTCGCGCTGGACGCCGGCAAAATCGGCAATGCCCTTGGGAATGCCCATGTCCTGATAGGCCAGGACGTCGCCGGCTATGGTGTATTCTTCGCCATCGAATCCCTTGCGGTCGACCGGCAGATGATAAGTGCGCCCTTTGGAATCCGTGGCCGTGACGTGCAGCCAGACGATGCGGTCTTCCACCGAGCCGGTGGGGAATTTGTGCCCTGCTTTACCGTTGAACAACTGGACGCTGATGAGGACCGTGCCGTCGTAAGGGATTTCTCTTTCGTCGGGATGCATGCGCAATTCAACGGTTCCGGCCAATTTACCAGGATCATGAGCGCCGTGGAAAAGGTGCTGGGCCACCAGATCTTCCTCGGCCATGATAGCGTTGCGGCTCAGAGCTTTGGGCATGTGACAGGTCTGACAGGGGACACCTTCGGCAGCGTAGGGACCTTCTTTCCATTCGATCTGCGTCGACTTGACCCAGGCGCCAAAAGGGCTTTTTTCGTTGTGACAGTTACCGCAGAATTCCGTCTGCTGGTAGAGATCGAGAAATTGTGTCTCGTGGTGCGGGGAGACGAGCCCCGGTTTGGCGCCATACTTGATGCGGCCGGGAGAGGTTTGAAAGCTGAAATTGTAGGGCACGTCGCCGCTCCAGCCGACGATGGTGTGACAGACTTCGCAGTTGACGCTCTCGTTGGCCCGACTGTTTTCGCTGGGCCGCGGCGGAGTGACGTCGCCCGCCATGTAGGCCATCGGCGTATGACAGCCGTTGCAGCCATCCACCGCTCCTTTGAGAGAGGGATCCACCTTGGCGTGTTCGACCGCCAGATCGAAATACTCGATTTCGTCCCAGTGGTGGGTATAGGCCTGAGCCATCATCGACTGCTGCCACTGGAAATAGATATCCACGTGACAGCTCTTGCAGGCTTGTGGTTTTTCAAACGCGTCATATCCGTGAGTGCCGAGTTTGGCGTCGCCACTGGGGAGTTGCTGGCCAAGCGTTGCCCCCGCCAGCAGCAGGACGATTGAAACGATAGCGCTTTTTTTCATTGGTTGCTCCTTTTAGAGCAGTCATAAAAGCGGCGAATAAAAACTCGAAAATCAGCGGGCGCTCCACAATCCATGCAGATTGCAGTATTCCCGCACTTTGATGGGCTCGCCTTCGATGTGGAATTCGGCGACTGGATCTTCTCCCGGTTTCAGCCATTTTCGATAAATGTGTTGGCTGGTGGTCACTTCGATCATTTGAATATAGTGTTTTTCTTCCATGGGGTGAGCGACGCTGCCGACCTGGACGCGGAGGACGCCGTCGATTTTTTCCACCATGGGCACATGTTTTTCGAGTGCGGCATCGACCGTGTTTTCCTCCAGCAGCGTCATGGGCTGGCCGCAACAGACCAGTTTACCGCCACCGACAAAGACCATCTCGACGATGTTGCCGCAGTGTTCGCAGCGAAAGACCGATGTTTTTTGCATTGAGATTCCTCCCTAAGGGTTACTGATAAATTAGGCAACTTTTGGTAAAAAAGCAAGAGGTCATTCACCCCGGGGTGGCCTACACCCCGGGGTGTTATTTCTCTAAAGTATTGTTATTGTGGGTCTGAAAAAGCAGCTTTTTACCCCGAGGTGGAGGGAGAGAGCGTCAGAATCCAATCGACGATCTCGGTGAGGGAAGTGGCGGCAAAATCGGCGCGTGCCTGGGCCATCACCACTTCCGGCCGGGTGTGTGAATGCAGCAATAACGCCGTCCGACAGCCGGCGCGGCGCCCCGCTTCGATGTCGGCAAGCTTGTCGCCGATCATAAACGAGTGGGAGAGATCGAGATTGTGGGTGCGCTGCGCCTGAAAAAGCATACCGGGCTTGGGTTTGCGGCAGCCGGATTGGGCGCCGTCCGGTGCATCGTAGCACGTGAGAATGTCGGCAAAATAGTTTTTACCCAACCGGCGCAGCAATTCGGCATTTACCGCCGCCACCTGTTCCGGCGTGATCCAGCCGCGGCCGACGCCCGATTGGTTAGAAACGATGAACAAGAGATAGCCCCGCCCCGACAACGCCTCCAGAGCCTCCTGCGCTCCGGGAAGCAGCTCTACCTGATGCGGATCCGCCAGATAGGGGACGTCGTGTATCAAGGTATCGTCCCGATCAAAAAAAACCGCTTTGTTCATGGTCAAAGCTCATTCTTGGTCTCTTTGCCTGCTGGATTCCGATGGTGTCCGGTCGCCGGACACGAGTAACAGGGCTTGCAAATAAGAACGCCGATTGGCGTGCATTTTCCGAATGGTTCATCGCTGCGAAAAACTCGCAACCAGCTCTTCCGGCGTCAGGGTGGCAGTGCCCAGTTTTCCCACAACCACGCCGGCGGCGTGGTTGGCGACTTCCGCTGCCTGGGCGCCGCTGAGACCGGCGGCCAGGGCGGCTGTAAAGAGGGCGATGACCGTGTCGCCGGCGCCGGAAACGTCGTATACTTCGCGCGCCCGCGTCGGGGTATGGTAAGGCGCTAGCGGCGGGTGAAACAGGACCATCCCAGATTCGCCCAGGGTGATGAGCAGATAAGGGGTTTGCCAGCGCTCAAGCAAGAGCTCTCCGGCCCGGTGCAGATCGGGATCGGCTTCGCTATAGGGTAATCCGGCGGCGAGAAACGCTTCCTGGCGGTTGGGCTTGACCACGGTGGCGCCGGACCAATTCAGCGGATTGTTGGGATTTGGATCGACGGCGACAATGCGGTTGTGGGCCTGCGCCAGATCGATGACCGCATCGACCAGAGGCTGAGTGATGAACCCTTTGCCGTAATCCTCGATGATCACCGCGTCGATTTCCCGGAAAATGCGCTCCAGGCGCGGCAGCGAATCGCGCAAAAACGATTCCGGCAGTCGAAGCGCATTTTCTCGATCCACGCGCACCACCTGCTGTTGTCGGGCGATGATGCGGGTTTTGACGATGGTCGAATAACCGGGCACCGAAAACAATCCGTCGGTTGAAATGCCGCTGTCGCGCAACAAATCGACCAGCTTTGCGCCGTTATAGCCGTCGCCGATCAAGCCGGAGACGACAACTGAAACGCCGAATTCGGCCAGATTGCGCGCCACATTTGCCGCACCGCCCGGATAGATCGTCTCGTGTGTGACCTGCACCACCGGTACCGGCGCTTCGGGCGAAATACGCGAAACCTTGCCGTAGATAAACTCGTCGAGCATGACATCGCCCAGGACCAGGATTTTCTGGGCGCGCATCCGGTCGATGAGTGGGTTGAGATTTCGAGTGTCGAGGAGGTCGATCATGGAAACCCTTGCCGCTGTTGGTTCGAAATTCTTGCTTGGTGTGAATATACGCACTGACGCGGGTTTATTCAATTTTTTTTTCACTCAAGAACTCGAAAATTCTCAAACCTTGAAAACTCGGCTTTTTACCCCGCTTTCTCCATTTGTTGTATTTGTCTGTTGCTGAATCAGGTGTATTCTTGGGGCGCACAAACCTTGACTCACAAGTCTAGAAACCGTATATTCTTTTTATTAATCGTTTTATAAACTCTGGCCGACGCTAGGCCAGAGTCGGGTCGATGGTCATGATCGGCCCAAACAGCAATTCTGCCCCGGATTTGGAGCTTTGCACCGAATCCCCTATAAATACAACAGGATATTTTCACCAATCAGGTGGGAATGCTGGCTGCTGTAAATAGAGAAGAATTTTTAAGATACTTTTTGTTGGAT